>JBGTGC010000359.1:0-14781 GCA_041746935.1 Dermatophilaceae bacterium | reverse complement strand
CACCTCGCCCGCGCGCACCCGAGCCTGCAGCGCGTCAAGCCTGGCAGCGTCATCGCGTGCGCCGATCCGTTCGGCGACGAAGTCGAACGCAGTCGCCCAGAGACCGTCCATCGGCATGCTCAATCTCACCGGGCCGATTCCGTTGCGCGCTGGCAGCGGCGCGACCGGCCGCCCGCTACCCTTACGAGGCGGACTCAACGACCGCCACGATCGTCTTGCCGTGACTGTGACCAGCTTCGAGATGCCGCATCGCGTCGGAACTCTCGGCTAACGGAAAGGTCCGGTCAATGACGGCTGTGAGCTCACCCCTTTGAGCCATAGCGGCGATGGTCGTGAGCTTCTCGGCCGACACGCTAGCCATCACCGGCCCAAGCGACTTTCCACCGCGTGACAAGAAACGGCCCAGCACCACGCCTTGGAACATCTGCTTGCCGGTGCCACCGATCATCAGGTATCGACCACTCGGATTCAGTGCCGAGCGGTAGGTCTTCAGCGGCCGGAAGCCATTGATACCCAAGATCACGTCCCACTTCCGACCGTCCGCGAAGGCGTCGCTGCTGGTGTAGTCGATGACCTCGTCGGCCCCCAGCGCACTCATCTGCTCCATCTTGCCAGCGCTGCCCACCGCGGTCACGTGCGCGCCCAGGGCCTTGGCGATTTGGATCGCGAAACTGCCCACGCCGCCGGAAGCACCGTGGATCAGCACGCTCTCCCCCGGTTGCACTTTGGCCTGATCCCGCAACGCCTGCAGCGCCGTCACCCCAGCCATCGGCAGGGCAGCTGCCTGGGCGAAGCTGATCTCCGCTGGTTTGAGGGTCAGAAATCTCGTCGGCGCGGAAACGAACTCGGCGCACGCTCCGAAGCCGCAGGACCCGAGCTCGCCCAGGACCTCATCGCCTACTGCGTAGTCCGTGACCGAGGGTCCAATCGCCTCCACGACTCCTGCCACGTCGGCACCGAGGCCTTTGATTTTGGGGCGGCGCAGGCCGAAGGACATCCGGACGAAAAACGGATCGGCGCGCAAGACATGCCAGTCGGCGGCGTTCAGACTTGCCGCGTGCACCTTGATCAGGACCTCCCCTTCACCAGGGGTGGGCCTGGGGATGTCCCGTAACTCCAATGTGTCGGGACCCCCGTAACTGGGGGTGATCACTGCTTGCATCATGGCTGCTTTCGTCTGTTCTGATTACGTACGCCGTACGTTAGACGTACCGTGTACGTTAGTCAAGTGCCACCATCGCCTCGCTCCTTGGACCCCGCAGCGCCCCGACCTCCGCTCAGCCGCGATCGCATCGTGAGCGCAGGGATCGAGCAGGCCGATGCGATCGGTGTCGTGCGCCTGACCATGCGAGCTTTGGCCTCGGCGCTGGACTACGAGGTGATGTCGCTGTACAACCACGTGGCCAATAAGGCAGATCTGCTGGCGGGGATGGTCGATGGCGTGGCCCGGGAGATTGAACTACCTGACCCTGGAGGCCACTGGTTGCCCGAACTACGCCGATCATGCGTTTCGACGCACGAAACCCTCGACCGACACCCGTGGGCCAGCACCTTGTGGGTTTCGACCGTGCCTGGGCCAGCGCGGATAGGGGTGATGGAGTCGTGGTTGCAGACATTGCACTCATCAGGACTCGACAAGCAGAGCGCTCACCGCGGTTTTCACGCGGTGAGCAACCACGTCGTTGGTTATGCCCTGCAGGAGAGCAGCGGATTGCCCGTCGACGCACCCGACTCGATGCAACGCGCACAGGACTTCCTCGATGGCCTCGACGGGGCCGTTCATCCGAGGGTGACCGAGCACGTCCAGCAGCACCTCGACGGCGATCAGGTCGGCGGCACCTTCGAGTTCGTGCTGGACCTCATCTTGGCGGGGCTATCGGTTAGTCCCGAGTGAGCCTGCGGTAGGTCACGCGGTGCGGACGGGCCGCCTCCGCTCCGAGGCGCTCGATCTTGTTCTCCTCGTAGGCACCGAAGTTGCCCTCAAACCAGTACCAGTTGTCCGGGTCCTCGTCTGTGCCTTCGTAGGCCAAGATGTGCGTGACCACACGGTCCAGGAACCACCGGTCGTGGCTGATCACGACGGCGCAGCCCGGGAAGTCGAGTAGGGCATTCTCCAAGGACCCAAGCGTCTCGACGTCCAGGTCGTTGGTCGGCTCATCGAGCAGCAACAAGTTGCCGCCCTGCTTGAGCGTGAGCGCAAGATTCAGGCGGTTGCGCTCACCACCGGAGAGCACCCCGGCCTTCTTTTGCTGGTCGGGCCCCTTGAAGCCAAACTGCGAAACGTAGGCCCGCGAGGGGATCTCGACTCGGCCGACCTGGATGAAGTCATTGCCGTCGGAGACGACCTCCCACAAGTTCTTCTCCGGGTCGATGCCGCCACGGTTCTGGTCGACGTAGGAGATGCTCACCGTCTCGCCAACCTTGACCGTGCCGGAGTCGGGCTCTTCCATGCCGACGATGGTCTTGAAGAGCGTGGTCTTGCCGACCCCGTTGGGACCGATGACCCCCACGATGCCGTTGCGGGGAAGGGTGAAACTCAGGTCGTCGATCAGGACCCGATCGCCGAAACCCTTCTTCAGGTCCGCGACCTCGATGACTTGTGCGCCCAGTCGCGGCCCCGGCGGGATCGCGATCTCGTCGAAGTCGAGCTTACGTGTCTTGTCGGCTTCCGCGGCCATCTCTTCGTAACGCGCCAACCGAGCCTTGTTCTTGACCTGCTTCGCTTTGGCGTTGGAGCGCACCCAGTCGAGTTCCTTCTCCAAGCGCTTGGCCAGCTTCGCGTCCTTCTTGCCCGCGATGGCCAGGCGTTCGCGCTTCTTCTCCAGGTATGTCGAGTAGTTGCCCTCGTACGGGTAGAGCCGCCCGCGGTCGACCTCGGCGATCCACTGCGCCACGTTGTCCAGGAAGTATCGGTCGTGAGTCACCGCGAGCACGGCGCCGGGATAGTTGGCCAAGTGTTGCTCCAGCCACTGGACGCTCTCGGCATCCAGGTGGTTGGTCGGCTCGTCGAGCAGGAGCAGATCGGGCTTGGACAGCAGCAACGTGCACAGGGCAACCCGGCGGCGCTCACCACCGGACAACACCGTGACGTCAGCGTCCGCCGGCGGGCACTGCAGGGCGTCCATCGCCTGCTCGAGTTGGGAGTCAAGATCCCACGCGTCGGCGTTGTCGATCTCTTCTTGCAATGTGCCCATCTCGGCCATGAGGGCGTCGAAGTCGGCGTCGGGCTCGCCCATCTCCTCGCCGATCGCTTCGAAGCGGTCGACCTTGTCCTTGATCTCGCCAAGGCCTTCCTCGACGTTGCCGAGCACGGTCTTGTCTTCGTTCAGCGGCGGCTCCTGCAGCAGGATGCCCACCGTGTAGCCCGGAGAGAGCCTGGCCTCGCCGTTGGAGGGTTGCTCGAGGCCAGCCATGATCTTCAGGATCGTCGACTTGCCGGCACCGTTAGGGCCGACCACTCCGATCTTGGCCCCGGGATAGAAGGACATGGTGACGTCATCGAGGATGACTTTGTCGCCATGCGCCTTTCGGGCGCGACTCATCGTGTAAATAAACTCGGCCATGCGCTCCAGGCTAACTGGCCACCAGGGAGCTTGGTGAATCCTCGAAGTCGCTGGCTGATCCGTCTTCGCCGAAGTCAGCCGGCTCCGACGGGCCCTCGAAGACCTCACCGTCACTGTTCACTGTCATGGGCATGCCACCCACTTCAAGATCGATGCGGTCCTGGCCCTGCTGCACCGCCTTGCGCCGCTTGGTGAACACGCTGGTCCCGAACCTCAGATCGGGACCGATGGACATCGCCTCGATCTGCACGTTGGTGCCCTTCTTGTCCCCGCTCTCCCACTCTTTCGCCCGAAACTTGCCGTGCACCACGATCGGGTCGCCGATGCCAATGGAATCGATGACGTTGTGCCCCAGCGCCCGGAACGCAATCACTTCGAAGAAGCTCGTGCCGGTCTGCACGATGTCGCCGTTCGGTTCCCGGCGGCTGCGATTCTGCGCCACGTTGAACACCGTGAACGGCGCACCGGTGGCCTTGCCGTTCCGGACGTCCGGCACCGTGGCGACGTTCCCGCAGACCGTGATGTGGCTTTCGTTCATGAGCTGTCCCTTCATCGGTGACTGCACCTGTTGTGCAGCCCTCAATGAAGTCTGGACATAGCCGCACAGCGGCAGTACGAAAGATCCATGAGGTGGGGATAACGACCCAGCGCTTGAAGAGGTGTGGACAGAAACGAGGGACCTCAGCCCTGCGCGGCGGCCTGCAACTGTTGGCGGGTCTGTTTGTGACGCTGCAGGACGGCTGAGACCGGTTCGCGCACATGCTCTTTGGCGACGCGAGAGATAGCCGTACCCATCCGCTTTTCGATCTCGGCGCGACGCCGCACTGCCCCACCCCGAGCAATCAGCCGCGCCAACGCAGCCAGAATGAGCCCACCGATGATCCCACCGGCAAACAGGGCCAGTGGGATCGGCACAGGCCCCAAAGAGGGTGTGTCGACATCGATCTGTAACCAGCCCGACGCGGCGAGGGCCGTCAACCAGGCCGCCCCGGCCACGACCGCGAGGGCCAGGAGCAGCTGCGCCACCCGCCATACCGACCACCAGAAGGGATCACGCAGTCGCAGCGGGGTGTTGATGACCGCCTGGTCCAAGGCATCTGCCAAAGAGGCCGCGTCGGGAGTTGCCGCGTCGTCCACCGCTTGTCGCCACCGCACCGGCAAGCCCGCCGAAGCCACGTCAGCTAGGTCACGCGTCGCCATCTCGACCTGGGCTCGCGCCGCTGGCGTGGCCGGAGGCAGCGAGGACCTTCCGAGTACGGTCCGCACGTCCTGCTCCCAACTGGACTCTGATCCTGATTCCTTGCCGCCGAGTCGGAGCCTGCGCAACGGGCTCGCCCGCAGCCCGGACACCCATCGAGTGAACGGCCATCCGGCCCGCCGCTTGCTCTGCCGCAAATAGTCCTGCTGCACCGCCTGCAGCACCACCGGTATTCCGGCCGCTCGAGCCAGCGCGCCGTTCAGTTGGGCCGCGCTCTTCTCGCCCAGCACGACCTCATCCTTGGCCACACCATCGAGCAAGCCCCTACTCGCGGCGATGATGTCGCCGGTCAATCGGCGCTCGGCAGCATTCTTCTCCGCCACGACCTCGGCGATCCGGCCTCGCAAATCATCGATGCCGCTCCTGGTCAACGCCGAGGTCACAACGATGTCGAAGTCACCGGCACCGTCCTTGGCGACCAACGCGCGCAGGTCATCGCTGATCTGCGTGACGTCGCCGGGGTCAGGAACTCGATCCACCTGGTTGAGCACCACGATCATGACGCTCTGGTGGTCTTGCAGCTTAGCCAGATAGTCGTCGTGCAGCCGAGCGTCGGCATACTTTTGCGGATCGGTCACCCACACGAAAACGTCGGAGCGATCCAGGATTCGATCGGCCTCGAGGTGATGCGAGGTCTGCGTAGAGTCGAAGTCCGGCAGGTCGATGAGGACCAATCCGTCGAGAACGCTCTCATCGTCGGCTACGTAGTGTCGCGTCGGAACGGCCAGCCAGTCGAGCAACCCACGACTGTCGTGATCCCCCCATATGGCCGCGCTCGCGCTCGCGGTGGTGGGCCGTCGGGGCCCGACCGTGGCCACGTCGCCATCGACGAGGGCGTTGAACAAACTGGACTTCCCGGAGCCCGTGGCACCAGCCAGGCTCACAACGGTGTGCGCGCTCTTCAAGGCCCAGCGTTCGCGCACCCGTGCAGTCATCTGCTGAGCTGGGGTCGCAGCAGCAGGGTCCAACTGAGCCCCACCCGCCGCCAACGCCTCGCTGAGTTGGTCGGCGCGCCACACCAGGGACTTGCCACCCTCGGAAGAGGTTGCCTTCGTTGCCCGTCCCGCCATCAACGCGCTCCCTCGACCTCGACCGAAGCCTGGGCGACGTCTTCGATAGCCGCCAGCGAGAGGGGCACTTCGTCGAGCACGTGGTCGTAGCGAGTCCGTTCGACGGCAAGCAACTGCTCGACGCGGCGTAGCAGCGCGATCCGAGCCTTGCGAGCCATGTTTCGTACCGCCTGGTCCCCGAACACCGCCTCCAGCAGGCGCTGCGCCAGGACGGCCGACCCCCCGGCGATAGCCACCTCCGCGCCGGAAAGACCTGCCGTTGCGCTGAACGAAATCAACATCAGCATTACCGCCAAACCGTTGACCCCGAAAGCCAGAAAACGCGCCGTCGCGCGTCGCGAGCCCGCCTCTTCCCGCACCAGGTCGAGCACTTCCTTCTGCCATTCCCGCAAGAGCAACTCGACCCGCTGGTTCAGGTCGGCCGAGCCCTTGGCCAACTCGGGGTGCTTATCCACCAGCGGCTCCCCACCGGGACTCGTCCGCCAAGCTCGTGCAGCCGTGCTGGCTGCCACCTGCGCGTGCGAGGTGATCAGCGCGGCGGCTCCGGTTTGAAGCGCTTCGCCGAGAGGCTCAGTCGATGGCGGTTTGCCGCTGATGAAGGAGGTGATCCGGTCCCGCGCCTTGGCGATCCCAGCCTCGACCTGCCGCAAAAACTCCCCCGTGCCGACCAATTCCTGCCAGCGGGCCAGCACCTCACCGCGCAGCAGCGATCCGTCCTCCATACCGGCATTGATGCCGGAGACCGCGTCGGTGTATGCCGTCCGCGCCGTCGCCCGCAGATGGTCCCGGGCCTGGACTTGGGCGCTGGCGGCAGCGTTCAGCTCTTCGGTGCGCGCACCCAATGAGGCCAGGGCTCCGGCCAGCGTGCGGCGAATGACCACCGAGCGCGCTTTCGAATCGCTGGCGAGTGAGTTCAGCCATCCGGTCAGCCGAGCAGTCTGCTTGGCCGCCAGCATTCCGTCCTCGTCAAGCGTGGCTTCGTCAATGGTGAAGATCGGCGACTTGCCCAGTCCCTGCTCACGCAGCATCTGCGCAAGGTGAAGGCGAATTTCTTCCATCGCTTCGGGAGGCACCCGGTCGAGGACGATCGCCACCGAGGTCCCGCGCTCGGCAGCCTCCCGCAGCAACGACCACGGCACTGCGTCGGCATATCTCGCGGCGGTGGTCACGAAGAGCCACAAATCCGCAGCGTTCAACAACTGACGGGACAAATCCCGGTTGGCCCTGACCACCGAGTCGATATCGGGGGCGTCCAGCAAGGCCAGTCCAGCCGGCAGCGAGTCCGAGGTGACCAGGCGCACTGCCGAGGGATCGTCACGATCGCTGGCCGAGCCCGTCAGCCGAGCCAGGCCCGGCAAGATCCGGGTATCGGTGAACCAGCGCTCGTCTTGCGGGTGGTGGACCAATACCGAGGAGCGGGTGGTGGGCCGCAGCACACCGGTCTTGCTGACCACTTCACCGATCACCGAGTTGACCAGGGTGGACTTGCCGGCACCGGTCGAGCCGCCGACCACACAGAGCAACGGCGCATCGACCGAGCGCAGTCGGGGAAGCACGTAGTCGTCGAGTTGTTGCACGAGCGCGCGGCGGGACTCGCGCGCATCGACGACACCAGGCAGGTCCAACGGCAGCCGGACCAGCTCCGCGGCTCGTCGCAAGTGTTCGACGGACGCGAGCAGCTCTTGCGGAGTCGCGGAGTCGTGTCGATTCACGGTCCCTAGTTTGCGGTCTCGACGCTCGCCCACCAAGGCGAACCGCCGCACGGATGTCCACCACTTGCGACACTCATTGACGGCCACATCCCTTGATCATCGGCGCGGGCCCCGTGGGCACCGCGGTCGCACTCGTCCTGGTGCAGTGGGGTCATCGAGTCCAACTCGTCACCGGCTGGCCCCCTCCCTCCTCGCCGCCGAGAGCTCAGCCGTCGTCACCGTCGTCACCGTCGTCACCGTCGTCACCGTCGTCACCGTCGTCACCGTCGTCACCGTCGTCACCGTCGTCACCGTCGTCACCGTCGTCACCGTCGTCGCCGTCATCGTTATCGAACTGAACGGGCGGTGGGGATACCGGTCGCGGGCTCGGGTCGACCGAGCCGGATAAGGATTCGCCGGACCCCGGCCTGCCCGAGGGTGCTTCGGCTTGCCCCTGAGCTTCTTGCTTGGCTCTGGCTTTGGCCGTTTCCTCGGTGCGTGTCGCTGTTTCCTCCATAGTCGCCGCGTACCCACGCACGAGCTGCTCGCGCATCACGAGGAAGAAGTCCTCAACCTTGCGTTGCGTCGCTAACTGCTCCGGGGTGGCTGACTTGGTTGCGGAGTCGGGGGTGCCGGTTGAGTGTGTGGTGTCTTCAGCAGGTTCAGCGGGTTCGTCGGTGAGGACGACTCCGGCCATCGCTTCGTTCGCCGGCTCGGCGCTCTCGTTCCACAACCACAGACCGGAGAGCCCGATCATGAGGAGCACCAGCGCGGCACCAGCAGTTTTCATGCCTGTCACTATTCCGGATCCGTGTGATAGCCGGATGAGGTCATTGTGGGAGTTCTTTCATCTGGTGCTGCCACCAGGAGACTGCGGCGTTGGCCCATCGGGGCCGAAATGCGTAGAGGGCGGCTAACCGCAACGAGGTGCTGGCTGCATAGGTGGCGTACCGCTCCTGCGGAACGTCCAGGTTTCGTGCCACCCTGCGCACTGTCTCGCACGCTATTGCCGCCTGCTCGCTGCTCCAGACTCCTTGTGTGGCTCGCCATCGGGAATGCACGGCGAGGTTGGCCAGGTCGAGGGCCGGTTCGGCGACGCAGACTGTGTCGAAGTCCAACACTCCGATGCCGTCAGGGCCAGCCAACAGCTGCTTGTCGTGCAGGTCGCGGTGGGCCACTCCGGACTGCGGTGACGCGAACTGAGAAAGTGAACTGCACACTTCGGCAGTGAGTTGTCGCCCTCGCCCGGTGGGGTCGGGCAGGGCCCCCCAAGCGAGAGCGCGATCCACTGCGGCCCTCAGCACGTTGCTCTCGTCAGCCGCGGTGAACTGGTCCAACCCTTGCTGGTCGGTCAAGACGAAGCGCGGCCACTGGCGGGCCCATTGTCCCCACCAGCTTTGCCACTGTTGCGCAGTTGCCGTCTTGGCTGCGGAGTGCAGTGCCACTCCGGGAACGATGCTTGTGCAGAGCCAACCCGACCCACTTCGGAGCACCTTCGGTGCCGACATCCCGGCCTTCACGGCCCGTGCTCGACCGACCTCGGCCGATTGAGCGAACTGTGCAGCGTCACCTGGGCGCACAACCTTGACGTATTGCTCACTTCGGCACACAACAGCACGCTTGCCGGTCCGGTGGACGATCAGCTCACCGTCCGCCATCGCCATTGGCAGATCCGGCAGTTTGCGATCCTGCCCGTGGTCCAGGAGCTTCACCTTCGAGGTGGCTCCCAATGTGATGGTGCCGGCCCGTATCCGCCCTGCGTCGTCGGTGCCTTCGAATCGCATTTCTGCCCCGGTGGTGGGCCAGGCGCGTCCGATCGTGATGCCGGTCTGGCCAGACTGGATGACTGCGGGTAGCGGGCAGGTCATGACCGCAGCATTTCCTGGATTTGTGCCCAACGTTGAAGAATACCGAACCGCCAGGTCGGCTGGGCGTGTCGCAGAGGCTCCGTGAGCCGGCTGATCAGCCAGTATGCCGTCCAGTCCCGTAGGGAGTCCGGTCCGGGCACAGTTCCACCTGCATCCGCATACCCACCGAGCAGACTTGCGGACAGCTCAGCTGCGGGCGCGCCTTCTTGTTCGCGCAGCACTTCGACGGCGCAAAAGGACCCGAGATCGGCGCCGGGCGGGGCCAGGATGGACCGGTCCAGATCGATGAAACAAACCCCATCGTTCGGGTGTGAAATCACTTGATCGGCGGAGAAGTCACCGTGCGACCAAAGCGAGGCGTTACCGATGCCTTCAAGGCTGATCCTGACCACCAGATCAGCAGCGACGGGACGGACCTGAGCGGCGAGTGACGGGTCAAGTTCGTCCAACTCGTCCAGCACAGCCTGTAGACCGGTCTTCGGTGAGAGGCTTCGCAGCGCTGCCGGTGTGAGCCTCGCGGGTTGTGCATGCCAGCGAGCCAGCGATTCACCGGCCACGACCGCCTCGCGCGAACACGGTTTAGCCAGCAGATCCGTGCCCTTGACCCAAGGCCAGGCGGTGACACGCTTGCCGGCGGTCACCCCCGGCACCCGGACAGGTTGGGATACGCAGATGCCCGCAGCAGCCAGCGCCTGAGCCCCGGCCACAACATGGGTCTGGCGGTTCGTGGTGAGCCGCAACACGATGTCGTCGCAGCGCAGCACCAAACGGCGGTGTGGGTTGTAGCGAAGAAGTTGCACCCTCTCGCCTCTTTCCAGCCCTTCGACCAGCTCGGTTGGCACCTGATCCAAAGCCTGGTGCAACCGCGGGTCGCTTGTGAGCACACCGTGCATCGCCGTCCACCCGGGTGTCAGCGGCCGCACGATGACGGCACGATCGCGTTGAGCGGCCCGACGTTCGGCGTTGACGATCTTGTCCTGTGCCGATCGGGCGACCAGTTGAACCCACCCGCACGCCGGGCCAGATGCCGGGCCGTAGGAGGCGACCGTCCCGACCCCCGGCTTGTGACGGATCCTCTGCGCTAGCACCTTCTGACCCACCAGATCACTCAACCACTGCTGGTCCAGGAGCAGGTCGAGGGGCCCGGTGCGCGAGCCAAGGCCCACCTCGGACCCGATCCGCGCGTTCACCGGTCCACCTGCTCACTGTCGTGAGCGACTGTGTCCCAGGCCCCATGCAATGGCAGATTGGCATCGCCGGGCACGTCGAAGAGGATCCGGCCCGCCTCGATCCACACGATCCGGTCGCACGATCTGGCAGTCGCCTCGTCGTGGGTGACCACGATCGTGGTCCGCCCCTTCGACAGTTCGTCGATGGCTGCGAGCACCTGGGTTGCGTTGCCAGCGTCCAGACCTGCGGTGGCCTCATCCAACACCACCACCGCGGCGTCGCGCACGAAGGCCCTGGCGATGGCGATGCGCTGGCGCTGACCGCCGGACAGGGTGGAACCGCGTTCACCGACGACGGTGTCGTAACCGTGCTGTTGGGCCAGGATGAAGTCTTCGGCTCGGGCGAGCTTCGCTGCTCGGCGGACCTGCTCGTCGCTGGCCGCGGGGTTACCGTGCCGGATGTTCTCGGCCAGTGTCCCGCTAAAGAGCACCGAGTCCTGCAGAACGACTGCGATCATGCTGCGTAGTTCGGACAGGTTTACATCGCGTAGGTCTACCCCGTCCATCCGAATGACGCCCCGCGAGGGGTCGCTGAGCCGCATTAGTAGTGAGGTAAGGGTCGATTTGCCCGACCCGGAGGGGCCGACCATCGCGACCCGCTCGCCGGGTTCGATGCGCAGTGATATATCGCTGAGAACGGGCACCGCGTCTCCGTAATCGGCATCGACGTGCACCCATTCAAGGCCCCCACGGACCCTTGGAATCGCGACCGGCTGGGCAGGGCTCGTGATGTCCGGGTCAATGTCGAGCAGGTCCGCGACCCGCTCCCCCGAGGCGGTGGCACGTGCGATTCGGCCGACGTACTTGGCGAGGTCGCGCAGCGGTTTCATCGCCGTTTTGAGGTAGGTCAGGAAAATCACCAGATCTCCCGGGGTCATCGGACCGTCGACGACCCGGGTGCCGCCCACGACAAGCACAACAGCCGTGGCGAGCCCGACCACTACGTCGGTGCGCCGCTCCAGGGCCGCCGAAAGCCGCTTGGCTTGCACCCCGTCTTTCAGAGCCTGGGTGTTGCTGCTTTGGAAGGCCTGGGCCAGCGGACGCTCCATACCGTAGGCCTGGACGACGGTGATCGCCCCGATAGTCTCTTGGGCCACCGTGGCCAGGTCGCCTTCGCTCTTGCGGGTCTTGCGGGATGCGACAGTTATCTTACTGCTGGAGCCTCGCGACATCAGCATGAAGATCGCTGCGGCGACGACAACGACCAGCGCCAGCAGCGGGTCGAGCCAGAACATCACCCCTGCCATGGCCACCAGAGTGAAGAGGTTGACGACCAAGGGTAGACCGGCGGTGACAGCGACCTCTTGCAGTCGTCCCACATCGCTGATCATCCGCTGGACCGTGTCCCCGGAACTGGCCCGAGAGTGGTACGTACGGGACAGCGCGGTGACGTGCACAAACACCCGTTGACGCAGGGCAGTCGCGATCCGGGAGCCGACCAAGGCGAAGGCCACGGTAGCCAGGAAGTTGCAGACCGCACGTAGACCGACGATCGAGACGGTCGCTAACCCAGCGGCTAGCAGCAACTGGGTGGAGGCCATTGGACCGGCTTCGCCGATGTCAGCACCCAGGGACCGAGTCACGGCGTCCACGACGATTTTGACCGGCCAGGGCTCCAGCACCCGGAACAGCACCTCAAAGACGAGGGCCAGCGCGCCACCCGTCATGACCTTCCTGTGCCCGGGTAGGTGTGGTCGCAGGATGGAAAGCGTGCGTCGCAGCGCCGAGGGCGACGGTTTTGCCTTGCGCGCCATCAGGCAGACGCTGTCTGTGCATCCGCAGCGCCGACGCCGACCAGGGCCTGATCGAGGACGGTGTCCCAGGAGTGTTCGGCGACCATCAATGAACGCCCGGCCATCCCCATCCGGTGGGCTGCGGCCGGGTCGGCCACGAGGGCATCGATGGCGGCGGCCAGGGCAGCCGGGTCCGAAGGTGGCACCAACAGGCCGGTCTCGCCGTGCCGCACGATGCCGGGCAGTTGGCCGATCTCTGAGGCCACCACCGGTAGAGCCGCCGCGCTGTACTCGTAGACCTTGAGCGGGGAGAAGTACTGTTCGCCGGCCGATACCTCGGCGGGGTAGGGAGCCACTGCCAGGAGCGCGCCGTCCAAGGCGTTGGGGATGTCGGCTGGTGCCACGGCACCCCGAAACTCGATGTCCAGCCCCAACCGCTGTGCCTGCTCGCGCAACCGAGGGCCTTCGGGGCCTTCGCCCACCAGCCGCAGCCGCCAGGGGTGGATCGCCACTGCGGCGGCTTCGATGAGCACATCGACCCCGTGCCACGGCTTGAGGGTGCCGACGAAGACGACCTCGGGGCGTTCGCCGGATCTGGCCTTTACCGGCCGGATCCGGCGAGTGTTGACTCCGTTGGGAACGACCCGCACCCGGTCCTTCTTGTTGGCCCCCATACGTCTCTGCACCCAGTCGGCGACCGGAGGCGAGACGGCAGTCACGACCGCGGCCCGGGCACACTGTGCGGCCAGCGCCTGCTCGGCGGCGCTCTGGTCGACGAGTTGGCGGTGCTCGCGTTGTTCGTCGATCAGTGGCGCGTTGATCTCTAGCACTCCCGGGACACCAAGCGCCGCACAAACCTGCTCCAGCGCGGTGGAGAACAACGAGTAGCGTTCGTAGACCAGCCCGACCCTGTCGCGGATCGCGATCTCGGCGAGGGTAGAAGCAGCCGCAGCCTGCCGTCGCTCCCGAGCCGCAACGCGCAGCCGCGGAGCCAGGCCGCGGTCATCGACCCCGTCGACCGGCACATGCACGACAGGCACGTCCGCGAGGTCATCGGGGCAGTGGTCGCCCATCCGTGTGCAATAGAGCCGCACCTCGTCCCCGCGGGCACGGAAGGACCGAATAACTTCCTGGACATGGACCGAGGCCCCTTTCGTGCCGTAAACCGGCACGCCGGGGTCGGCGCAAACGTAGGCGACGGTCGTCATAATTCGATCCTCTCGGGAGCATCAGCCGGCGCGAG
Source organism: Dermatophilaceae bacterium (assembly GCA_041746935.1). Classification (GTDB taxonomy): domain Bacteria; phylum Actinomycetota; class Actinomycetes; order Actinomycetales; family Dermatophilaceae; genus Ornithinicoccus. Next base: position 1,126 of record JBGTGC010000359.1, on the reverse strand, counting down.
GCCAGACAAACGGGACAGCGTTAGGGACTGACGTCGGGTGTCATAACCGTGCTCGATCAACGCCCGGGCGGCGTGGGCGACGTCAACGCGCGGGTATGCCGGGTCGGCTACGGCCAGAAGGGCCTGGGCCAGGGCGGCCGTGTCTCCTGGCTCCAGCAGGATCCCGGTCGCCAGTTCGTCACCCTGGAGCGAGTGCACTGCCTCGGGTATGCCGGTCACGGACGTCGCAATGCACGGCACACCTGTGGCCATGGCCTCCAGCAGTACGGTCGGCAGACCATCAGCGTTGCCGTCGGCCCCGACGACGCAGGGGGCCACCAGCACGTCGGCCCACCCCATAAGGTGCCGGATCTCGGCCTGGCTACGCGGTCCTAGGAGCAGGCAAGCCTGCGCTAGACCCGCTGCGTCGATCTGGCTTTGCAGGTCAGGTTGCAATTCTCCATGGCCAGCGATGCGGACCTCGACGGCCAGCCCCGCGTTGACCGCGCGCGCCACCGCTTCGACCAGTACGTGGAAGCCTTTCTTTTCGACAAGTCGCCCGACGGCGACCACCCGGAGAGGGCCCTCGGGCTCGGCGGGGTCCCGGTAGGGGAAGCGTTCGAGGTCCAGACCGTTGCGCACGAGGTGTATCCGGCCCTGCACCTGCGGCAGCAGGTCGGCGAGGAAGCGGCGATTGTAGTCACTGATCGCGATGATCCCATCGGCGTGACCGAGCACGTCGGCCAACAGGGCGTGATCCACCGACTCGTGGAAGATGTCCTTGGCGTGGGTGGTCACGGTGTAGGGGATGTCGAGCAGGGTCGCGGCGATCCGCGTCACCCGCGCTTGGGAGGATGCGAAGTGGACGTGCAGACGGGTGATCCCGGCCCGTCGCGCCTGCAATGCCAGGGTGATGCCCTGCACGGCCTCGGTCGCCTCGACTCCCCCCAGGAAGTGCAGCAGGCCGGCGAACCGAGCGGCGAAGGCCGGCAGCTCGCGCTCGGCCTCCGCGATCGCAAGCCAGGAGTCCGCCAGCTTCGTAGGCTTGGTCAGGTGGTGCACCGTGGCCTGGACCCGTGCGATCTCGGCGTGGAAACGGGCGTCGGTCGTGGGTCGCAGGGCAAAGATCGTGATGTCCTCACCAGCC
>JBGTGC010000358.1:0-12673 GCA_041746935.1 Dermatophilaceae bacterium | reverse complement strand
CAAAAAACGCAACGCGGTCGAACGTAGCTACCTACGACTCAAGCAGTGGCGCGGTATCGCGACCCGCTATGACAAGCACGCCCGCACCTTCCTCGGCGGCGTCCTCCTGGCCGCCAGCACTCTCTACATCAAGACTCATTTGGGAGACACGCTCTAGTCCCGGTGCGCTCGGCTATACCTTTTCGGCGTACCACCCGTGAAAGGGGAGCAACTCGCGAAGGGGGATGCTTCGGTCCGTTCCCAGGACCACGGTGGCCTCAAGGTTGCTTTGGGACAGGACCCTCATGGCCTCACGACAACGCCCGCAGGGAGGAATGACGTGCAGGTCGTCGCTGTGCGGGTCTCGCCATACTGCGACCACGCGCCTAACAACCGGACCGCTACGGGAAACCATCTGACTCAACGCCCCCTGCTCAGCACAGGTCGAGATGTGGCCACCAATGCTGGCGCCGGTGAAGATATCCCCGTTGGCCGCCTCCACCGCGGCACCAACATCGGCGATCCAGACACCGTTTTGGACCTGCTGCGGGTTCAGTGCCGATGCGGCTCGAACAATGAGTTCAGCGTTGCGCCCCGTTGACCCCTCATGCCCACTTCCGGAAACGGTGCTCATCACCCCAGTATCACCGGAACGCCGCGAAGGCGATTGTGGATTGTTTACGACTGCAGCACGATTCTTCCGGCGGGACGCGTCATCACCACGTCGCTAAAGCTCGCTGCTCGGCCGCCCATGGATGTGGGCTTCGTCGATCTCAGCGAGCTCACTGGCAGTGGGGGGCTCAAAGATGTGCCATGCCCAGTCCAGTTCCGTCTGACTCATCACGTAGGCCCCGGCAAGCGGCTGACGGTCCTTCAGACGAGCCCACAGGACCTCCCGCGGCAGATCGAATACGTGAAAGACGATGCGCGCGCCCCGCTGACGGGCGTCGGCGAACTTCTCCTCCCGCTCTGAGCGCGTCCAGAGCCCGTCTTCAAGGATGACGTCGACGTCCTGGTCGAGCAAAGCCAGCGCCAACCGGTACAGGATCACCTGGAGCCGATCGTGGAACTCAGCGTCCTGCTGTGCGACGCCAAGGTCAGCCTGGAGGTCGTCGGTGCAAATCCGAACGCCGGCGCCCTCGGCTTCCAACCGCTTCGCCAGGGTCGTCTTGCCCGCGCCCGGCAAACCGCAGAACAGCGTCAGGGTCGGCATCGCTCTGGTCCCGCGGATGAAGTGCGTTGCATACCGAAAGGCTGACGTGCAGAGTCGGCGGACACAACCGGATTCTCCACTCGCAGACTCAGCGCCCATCACGTTGATGCGTCGGATGGTCATTCGGTGAAAACCGTGGACGGCTCTCTTGAAGTGTGTGAAGGCTGGAAGTGATCGAGTTGGTGCCCGCGGGCTATCGCAAGGGCCGAAGCCATCGCTGTGGGTGCCGCGCTGACCATGAGCGTGCATCCCGGCGCTGTTCCTGCGCCCGTTTTGGCATCACTCGCTTGAGGGTCTGGTGGCGTGGGCGTGACTCTTTGCCTCGACTTGCCGAGACCGGATTTGCGCTCCTGCGTGAACAGCGGCAGGAGTGGACGCTTCTGGGCAGGCCTATTCTGCCGGGTGTGCGTCACTGATCAGGCATACCTGTTGGAAGCCCCGACCATAACGTCTCGATCATGCGGGCCTGCTGCTCCGGGCTGAGCGCGGACACCTCAACGGTGTGATCGGCTGCGAGGGGGCTTTCAGCGTCGGTCTGGTGAAGATCACGAAACTCCTGGTCAGTGAGCCAAACCTGTCGAGTGGCGGCGCGCCGCAAAGCCTCAGGTAACGAAATAGTCAAGCGTACGACCAGGCACCCCGGTAACCGCTCGCGGTAAAATTTCAGCGTCTCCGGGGTCAGGACGTCAGCCAGCACGGTCTCAATCTCGGTCTCTGCAAAACCTGCGACCAGTGCGCACGCGTTGCGGACCCCGAGCCGTTGCTGACGTCTACCTTCCTCACCGTCCCACGGCGCGACCCCGCCCGAGACGACGAGTTGACGCACATCATCGACGTCAACGAAGGCACAGCGCGGTCGCGCCCGCGCCACAGCCAGCCCCGCAGTGCTTTTGCCGACCGCGGGTGCTCCGGTGAGGACCAAGGCTGAACGAGGAGGCATCGTTACAGCCTGTCAGAGTTGGCGAAGCACCGCGGTCCCTTCTCGATTAGATAGGTGGAAGCCGATCGATCTCATAGCGCGCCCCCTCCTTGGTGCCCTCGCGCGCAACGAAGCTGACGAGTTCCAGACACGCCAACGAAAGGCAAGCGGCCCACCCTGCGTCGCCGACGATTCTCAGTCCTTGTCTTCGTAGCGCGCTGGTCGTCGTACGGGTGGCTCCGTGCGAATACGCGTCCCGGTACAGCCACGCGTAGTCCAAGGCGCGAGTACCCGGGCCGCAACTATCAAGGTCAATGATCTGAATCTCCCCAGTCGGGGTCAGGAGGATGTTTCCTGACTCGAGGTCACCGTGTACGGCATCGGTGTCGGGAAGGCGCACATCGGTGAGGTCCGGCAGGCCCGCATCGAGCCTGTCAAGGAACGCCGTGCCGTCCGAGCCGAGCGAGGCCACCACAGCCCTCAAACCCTCAGGATCTTCCAAGGTCGCTAACGCGTACGTGCTCCACGTCTCCGCCGCCGGCAGGGCAATGTCAGCCTGCAGCTCTACGGTGGCGATCAGACGTTCGGGGTTTATCACCTCCCACGAGCTGGGGCGGCCATCAACAAGGTCCGAGACGACGAACGCGAGATCATCGTCCAAGACACCCCAGTGCCGCCACGGCGGCGTGGGGTATCCCTTACCTCGCAGCTTCTCGATGAGGCCAGCGGTCTCAGCCCTACGGGCAGCAATCCCTGAATGCTGAGTGAAGGTCAAGACCTGCTCTTGATCACCACCCTGAGCGACGACCCACGCACCCCCTTGTCGACCGCCGGGAAGTTTGCGAAGCAGTTCGAAATCGGTCTGACAGTACGTGTTGACACGATCGCGTACCTCAACCCAGCCCAACTTCACCCCCACATGATCGCCCGTCACCACACTCGGGCCAACACCTCCAGGGGCAAGCGCTTGAAAGACAGCGACAAACTCCCTCAACAACCAAGAGGCCCGCCGTCACCGATTGAGGAACCCCAAACGACGAACACCCACCTCATCACGCACTCCGGCCGCGAAGCGTCGAAGTCGCGTCCCGTAGCCCCTGTCCGGCTTATCGTCCCGGGACCGGGGGGGTGTCCCTACGGGAACGCACCACCCCCTTTGAACCCTGCCTCGCAGCTGTTGACTCGTACTGTGCACCGAGCAGGAGATAACCTCGCAACTATTGGTTCGTTGCAGCTCGGGGTGAACTGATCGATACCCTCAACTTGATGTGTGCACACAAACATCCGGAGGCTCAGCATGGTCGACCCAAACCCACTGAAGGCACGGCGCGGTCGGCCCCGGACGGCCAGCCTTAAAGAGAATGGCCCCGTGCGAGTCGAACTACGGCTGAGCGCCGAGCTGGCCCAAACCCTGTTTGTCGCCGCCCAAGAATCAGGTCGCACAGTGAGCGCGGTCGGCCAATCGGGCCTGATATATGGCCTCGCTCAGGAGAAGGAGAGCCGGTGCTAGGGCTTCGACACCTTGTCTCAAAATCGTGGACGAGATGCCGTCGCAAAATCGTCTGTTTCTTCACAACCAATCTCAAATCAGCTGGCGGCTGACAGTCCTCGGCGGGGACGGCGTCCGGGTCGGGGATGGTGTCCATGAACGGTTTCACCCGGGCCAGTGCCCGCAGGATCGACACGGCCCGGCGGATGGGCATACCAGTGGTGATGACCTGATCGTGCAGTCTCGCGTGCACTGGGTTGCCCACCCCGCTCGAGGGCTTCGGTCACCATGTGCAACGTCAGCGTTTCAGTGCGCGCCCGCATACCGTCAATGTCCATAAGGCCAGACTCGACCTCGTCATCGCTGAGCCGGGGCGCGACAGGTGCGACAGTGGTCGCCAACATGACCGAGCGCGTCCCGTTTCCGATGTGAGAGGCCAACACGTCACCGGGTGAGCGCCACGGCGACTCCGCAGCACCGGCACGGCACTGGCACCCAACAGCGGGTCACCCGCACCGATGCGGGTGACGTCAACCGGGTCGTCCGGCAGCTCATTATCGAACATGCGTTCACACTGGACCAGCCCGACGACATACCTGACGAGGTCAGTTCACGACGTGAAGATGAGTGGCGTTATCGCAGCTCAGTGCCTGTAGGAGCGGCTGAAAGCCAGCAGACTTAGGCGTCGCCAGCGGCGGCAGAGTCCAGCCACCAGATGGTGTCGCGCTGACCGCGCACCCACGAGGCGGGGACATCGGGCGTGTTCGGCTCGGCAGCACGGGCTGCCTCCACCGCGTCGGCCTTATCCGCGCCAGCTACGATGAAGAACACCGATCGCGACTTGCGCAGGGCCGGCACGGTTAGCGACACGCGCAGCGGCGGAGGCTTGGGAGACTCGGTCACCGCGACAGTGGTCGTTGATGGATCGTCGATAGTCACCTCGCCGCGCCCCGGGAAGAGCGAGGCAACATGGGTGTCCGGTCCCATCCCGAGCAGCAACACGTCGAACGTCGGTGTCGGCACGTCATCGGCCCCAGTCACCGGCTCCGCCAAGGTAGCCAGCTGGGCGGCGTAGTCGGTCGCGGCCGCAGGCAGACCCGCGAGATCGTCAGTGCCTTGGTCGGTACGAGCGCCGAGGAGCCGGTGTATTGAAGGCTCTGGCACACCCCAGGAACCCAGACCCGCATCGTCGGCCTGCTGGTCGTTCCGGTCTGAATCGCCGCGAGGCACGAATCGCTCGTCGCCCCACCAGACGTGCACGTGCTTCCACCATTCGGCCCCGGCGCTAGCGGCAGCCAGCGCCTTGACAACTTCGCTGCCCATCGAGCCCCCGGTCAGGCTCACATGCCCGACCCCACGCTCGTCGACAGCGTCAGCGAGCGTCGCGGCGATGCGAGCCGCCACAGCTCCAGCCAGGGAAGACTTGTCGGGATGGGTCTCGGTGCGCGCGGATTCCACGTTCGACAGCCTTTTGTCGACGGCCTCTTGTAACCGGTCCGGTGGGGGAGAGCCCATCGTGGGGGAGGCCTGATCCAGGGCTCGTGAGCCCAACGCTCTCGACCGCGCTCCCACCTTGTCGGGCCGCTCCGCAGCCTCACCCGCACGGATCGCTTCGCTCTGCGTCACCGATCGTTTCGACACCTTCGGCAGACCTTGGACGAGCGCTCCGGCGTACACCTGGTCGGCGTCGAGCCGACGCAACTCTGCAGCCAGCGACTCCGGTAGGCCGGGCTCCAGCAGCGCCACTTCGCGGGTCGGCTGGCCGGGCTGGGACAGACTCGCCACCTGACCCTTCACTCGGATAAGGTCGATCGGACCGTTGGGCCGCTGCATACGCACGCTGACCAGCCCAGTTCCCGCCTGACTGCGAGCACGAAGCACCGGTATGCCGAGTGCCCACGCCAGCCAGCCGGCTAACAGGTCGGCGCTGGCACAGTCCGGCTCCGCGACGACGGTTGCGCCCGTCACTGGGTCATACGGCGGATAGTCCAGCGTCGCCGCCAGCAACGCGCGCCATCGGGTGATCCGCGTCCACGTCAGGTCAGTGTCCCCGGGGCTGTAGTGCTTCGCCCTCCGCTTGAGTTGCCGAGCAGGCTGCGCGCATGGCGCGGCGTCGGTGATCCGGCGATGAGCCAACTTGCCCAGCGGCGAATCGGCCACATTGGCTGGTGGCTCCCCGGGCCACCAGCCAACGATGGGGGAGTCCGGCAGGAGCAGCGGCGTCAGCACAGCGTCCCCATGATCGGCGAGAGCGCCATACAAACGCAGGACCACGATCTCGCTGGCCCCGGCATCGCCGCCCACCCGGATCTGAGCATCCAAGCGCTGTTTGCCGCGACCGTTGCCGCGCACCACCACGATGATCCGAGCCGGATGCTGGCGGGTGGCGTCGTTGGCGGCGGCGACTGCGTCGTCAGCGCCGGTCTCATCCACCAAGACCAGCAACGTCAGCACTCGGCCCATAGCCATCGCGCCGACCTCGTTACGCAGGCTGACCAGGCGTTTGCTGATGGTGCCGGTGGTAGTGCTGGGCAGATCGACGATCACGGGAGTCTCCATTCGCGGCCGTCGGCGCGCATCATCTCATCCGACTCCGGGGGCCCCCACGTGCCGGCGGGGTAGGAGTGCGGCGGCTGCGAGCTGCGTCGCCAGTGATCAACGATCGGGTCCAAGATCTGCCACGACAAGTCCACCTCTTCGTGCCGGGGGAATAGCGGGGGATCGCCCAACAGCACGTCCAGGATCAGCCGTTCGTAGGCCTCGGGGCTGGACTCGGTGAACGATGCGCCGTAGCCGAAGTCCATGGTCACGTCCCGCACCTCCAACTGCGAGCCGGGCACCTTGGAGCCGAAGCGCACGGTTACGCCCTCGTCGGGCTGCACCCGGATCACGATGGCGTTACGGCCCAGATCTTCGGTTGCTGTGCTGGCGAACGGCAGGTGCGGTGCCCGCTTGAAGACCACGGCGATCTCGGTGACCCGTTTGCCCAGGCGCTTGCCCGTCCGCAGATAGAACGGCACCCCTGCCCAGCGGCGGGTATGCACGTTGAGCTGCACGGCGGCATACGTCTCAGTGGTGGAGTCATCGCCCACCCCGTCTTCGGACAGGTAGCCGCGCACCTTCTCCCCGCCCTGCCAGCCCTCGGCATAGCGACCGCGGCAGGTGGACGTCGAAAGGTCGTCTGGCAATTGCACTGAGGCCAGCACTTTTTCCTTCTCGGTCCGCACGGCGGCAGCGTTGAAGCCGATCGGCTCCTCCATCGCCGTCAGGGCGAGCAGCTGCAGCAGGTGGTTCTGGATGACGTCTTTGGCCGCGCCGACGTCGTCGTAGTAACCGGCTCGACCACCGATGCCGATGTCTTCGGCCATGGTGATCTGCACGTGATCGACGTAGTTGCTGTTCCAGATGGGCTCGAACATCTGGTTGGCGAAGCGCAGCGCCAACATGTTCTGCACGGTCTCTTTGCCCAGATAGTGATCGATCCGGAACACCGAATCCGGCGGAAAGACCGACTCGACGATGTCGTTGAGCGCGCGCGCACTCTGCAAGTCGTCGCCGAACGGCTTCTCGATCACGACTCGGCGCCAGGTCTCGGATCGAGGGTTGCTCAGACCGGACTTGCGCAACTGCTCACAGACGGGGGCGAACCAGTCCGGCGGGATCGAGAGGTAGAAGGCATGATTGCCTCCGGTCCCTCGCTCCTCGTCGAGCTGATGCACCGTCTGCGCCAATAGCTCGAACGCATCGGGGTCGTCGAAGGCGCCGGGCACAAACCGGAATCCCTGAGCCAGGCCACGCCAGACGTCCTCTCGGAAAGGAGTGCGGGCATGGGCCTTGACCGAGTCGTGCACTACAGCCGCGAAGTCCTCGTCGGCCCAATCCCGACGGGCAAATCCCACCAACGAAAAGCCTGGTGGGAGCAGCCCTCGGTTGGCGAGGTCGTAGATGGCCGGCATCAGCTTCTTGCGCGCGAGGTCGCCGGTGACCCCGAACATGACCATGCTGCACGGCCCCGCGATCCGAGGGAGTCGCTTGTCCTCGGGATCGCGGAGCGGGTTGGTGGGCGCGGTCAACGCATCACCGGGTGCACGCAAGGACCGCTCACTTATCGCCGGCCTTGGCCGTGTCGAGCTCGGTCTGCACGGTGTCCAACAACTCGGACCAGGACTTCTCGAACTTCTCGACGCCCTCCTCTTCGAGCACCTTGACCACGTCAGCGTACGACACACCTACGCGCTCCAGGGCGTCCAAGACCTCTTGGGCGTCCTCGTAGTTTCCCGTCACGGTGTCGCCCGTGACCTCGGCGTGGTCTTGGGCCGCGTCCATGGTCTTGGCCGGCATCGTGTTCACCGTCTGCGGGGCCACGAGGTCCGTGACATACATGGTGTCCGGGTAGTCCGGGTTCTTGACCCCGGTCGAGGCCCACAGCGGACGCTGAGCGTGCGCGCCGTCGTCGGCCAGGTTCTGCCAACGCGGGGTGGAGAAGACCTCTTCGAACGCCTGGTAGGCCAGCCGCGCGTTCGCGACGCCAGCCTTGCCCCGCAGAGCCAGGGCCTCGTCGGTGCCGATGTCCTCCAGACGCGTGTCGATCTCGCCGTCGACGCGGGAGACGAAGAACGAGGCCACCGAGTGGATGGTGGACAGGTCGATGTTGTGCTCGCGGGCCTGCTCCAACCCGGTGAGGAAAGCGTTCATCACGCCGCGGTAACGGTCCAAGGAGAAGATCAGCGTCACGTTGACACTGATGCCCTTGGCCAACGTCTGGCTGATGGCGGGCAGGCCCTCGAGCGTCGCTGGGATCTTGATCAACACGTTCGGTCGGTCCACTGTGTCCCACAGGCGCTGGGCCATCTCCACGGTGGCGTCAGATTCGGCGGCCATCCTGGGGTCGACCTCGATCGACACACGGCCGTCGACGCCATCGGTGCGCTCGAAGACCGGGTGCAAGATGTCGCAGGCGTCACGAACATCCTCGGTGGTGATGGTGAAGACGGTCTTCTCGACGTCCGCGTCCTCGGCCGCAAGGTCCTTGATCTGGTCGGTGTAGGACTCACCGTCGGCCAGCGCGGCCGCGAAGATGCTGGGGTTGGTGGTGACACCGACGACATGCTTGTCGTCCAAGAGACTCTGCAGTTCGCCCTCTTTGATCATCGGCCGGTTCAGGTCGTCCAGCCAGATCGAGACACCGGCTTCGGAGAGCTGTTGGAGGCGGTCGGTCTGAGTGCTCGTGTCCTGGGTCATAGCGTCCTCACTTCTGGGTTGCGTCGCTGGAATGGGTGCCGCCGGAGGCGGCGTCGCCCGTGGGGTGGGCTTCGTCGGTCTTCTCGGTGGGCGTGTTCTGCGTCGGGCCCTCGCCCGCCGCGGCAGCCGCCACCGAGTCGTACGCTGCCTGGGTAACCGCCTCGGCGGTGATCCCGAACTCCTGGTAGAGCCGCTCGTAGTCGGCCGAGGCACCGAAGTGGTCGATGCTGATCATCCGACCGGCGTCGCCGACGATCTCGCGCCAGCCTTGCGACACACCGGCTTCGACGCTCACCCGCGCCCGGACGGACGGCGGCAGAACTTCCTCACGGTAGGCCTGGTCCTGCTCGTCGAACCACTCACGGCACGGCATGGACACCACTCGGGTGGGCACACCGTCGGCCTGCAGACTCTCGCGCGCCTGCAGCGCGAGCGAGACCTCGGAGCCCGTGGCCACCAAGATGGCCTGGAGGTCCCCGCCCTCGGCGTCGGCCAGAACGTACCCACCACGGGCCGTGCCCTCGGCGGAGGCGAAGACCGAGCGGTCCAACGTGGGCACGTTCTGTCGAGTCAGCGCCATCGCGCTCGGGTGGTCGACGGTCTGCAGGACGGTGCGCCATGCGACGGCCGTCTCGTTGGCGTCGGCAGGGCGGATGACATCCAGGCCGGGGATGGCTCGCAGTGACGCCAGCTGCTCGATCGGCTGGTGCGTCGGACCATCCTCGCCGAGTCCGATGCTGTCATGCGTCCACACATAGATCGTCGGCAGTTGCTGGATGGAAGCCAACCGGACTGCGGGACGCATGTAGTCGGAGAAGATCAAGAACGTGCCGCCGTAGGGACGGGTCAGGCCTTCGAGCGCGATGCCGTTCAGAATCATGCCCATGCCGTGCTCGCGGATGCCGAAGTGCAGGGTCCGGCCGTACTCATCGCCGGGGAACTTCTTGGTCGCCTTACTGCTGGGCACGAAGCTCGGCACGTCGTCCATGGTCGTGTTGTTCGAGCCCGCGAGGTCAGCCGAGCCACCCCAGAGCTCGGGCATGACGTCGGCCAGAGCGGTCAGCACCGAACCGGACGCCTTGCGGGTGGCGACACCCTTGTCGTCGGCGTCGAACGTCGGGATCGCGTCGGCCAAACCCTCGGGGGTTTTCTTGTCCAGGACACGATCCAGCAGCTCTGCGCCCTTGGGGTTGGAGTCCCGCCAGGCGTCATACCCTTTCTGCCATTCGGCGCGTGCTTCCTGGCCACGGTCGATGGCCTTGCGGGTGTGAGCCAAGATCTCTTCCTCGACGGGGAAGTTGACCTCGGGGTCGAACCCGAGCAGCTTCTTGGTCGCCGACACTTCATCGGCACCCAGTGCCGAGCCGTGCGCACCGCCGGTGTCGCGCGCTTCGGGTGCCGGCCACGCGATGATCGTGCGGAGGACGACCAGGGTGGGTTTGTCGGTGCGCTCCTTACTGGCTTCGAGCGCGGCATACAGCGCGTCGACGTCCTCGGTGTAGGGCTCATCGTTGCGCCAGTCAACTGTCTCCACGTGCCACCCGTAGGCCTCGTAGCGCTTGGCTACGTCCTCGGAGAAGGAGATGTCGGTGTCGTCCTCGATGGAGATGTAGTTCTGGTCGTAGATCATCGTGAGGTTCGACAGCTCCTGGTGGCCCGCCAGCGAGCAGGCCTCACTGCTGACGCCCTCCATAAGGTCACCGTCGGAGGCGATGACCCAGACGCGGTGGTCGAAGGGGGAGGTATGCGGGGCGGCGTCCGGGTCGAACATGCCGCGCTGACGGCGCTGGGCCATCGCCATACCCACCGCGGAGGCCAGACCGGATCCCAGCGGACCCGTCGTGATCTCGACGCCGGTGGTGTGGTGGACCTCGGGGTGGCCGGGGGTCTTGGATCCCCACGTGCGCAAGGCCTTCAGGTCGTCCATCTCCAGGCCGTACCCGCTCTGGTAGAGCTGGATGTACTGTGTCAGGCTCGAGTGCCCGCAGGAGAGCACGAACCGGTCGCGTCCCAGCCAGCTGGGCTCGGACGGGTCGTGGCGCATCACGTTCTGGTAGAGCAGGTACGCCAGCGGAGCCAGGCTCATCGCGGTGCCGGGGTGGCCGCTGCCGCACTCCTCGACTGCGTCGGCAGCCAACACACGGATGGTGTCGACGGCCCTGACGTCTTCGTCGGTCCAACCAGTCTGCTCGGCCTGGGGGTAGGCCAGATCGCTGCTGCGTCCGGACGTGAAGGAGGTGTTCTGCTGAGTCACGAAGGCTCCTCGCCTGAAAGAGTGTGTTCCGGAATGTCACGAACGCACCGAGCCTAACGCTCCAGGGGCCACCAGCGCAGCCTGGACAGCCGAGTAACATTGCCAAGACACCCCTGATTTGGGCTTCACCGATCCGTGCGAAAGGCCTTTGTGACGACCCTGGACGCCCGAACGCCCCACGCGCAGGCCGCCCGTTCCTGGCGGAGGGTGGTCTCGGATTACGTGTCGTTGACCAAGCCTCGGATCATCGAGCTGCTGTTGGTCACGACGTTCCCGGTCATGTTCTTGGCCGAACGCGGCATCCCGTCGCTGTGGCTGATCGTGGCCACGATGGTCGGTGGAGTGCTCGCCGCTGCTTCGGCCAACGCGCTCAACTGCTACCTCGACCGCGACATCGACGCCCAGATGAACCGCACCGCTCACCGGCCCTTGGTGACGGGTGTGATCGCCCCCCGCAACGCCGTGATCTTCGGGACCGTGCTCGGCGTGGCCTCCGTCGCATGGCTCGCCCTCTTCGTCAATGGCATCAGCGCCGCCCTGGCCTTCGGGGCGATCGCGCTCTACGTCGTCTTGTACACGATCGTGCTCAAGCGTCGGACCTCGCAAAACATCGTCTGGGGCGGCGTGGCTGGCTGTATGCCGGTGCTCATCGGGTGGTCTGCCGTCACCGGATCACTGGCCTGGCCGGCACTGATCTTGTTCCTGGTTGTCTTTTTTTGGACTCCGCCGCACTACTGGCCGCTATCGATGCGATTCAAGGAGGACTACGCCAACGCTGGTGTCCCGATGCTGCCGGTGGTGGCCCAGGACACTGCCGTCGGGCGACAAATCGTCATCTACTCCTGGGTCACCGTCGCCACCTCGCTGGTGTTGATCCCGGTCGCGCCGATGGGCTGGCTGTATGCCGTTGCTGCTGTGATCGCGGGCGGCACGTTCATCGTTGAGGCGCATCGGCTATTGGGCCGCGCCAAGAAGGGCATCTCCGGATCAGCCTTGGGGGCAATGCGGCTCTTCCACTACTCGATCAGCTATCTGACGCTGATCTTCCTCGCCGTTGCCGTCGACCCGCTGCTGTACTTCTCGCTGACTTAGATCCCTCCTGAGGTAGGTCAGGCATTCGCGTCGAGGTGGGCGCGACGGAAGTGGGCGCGGCAATCCAAAGGCGAACCTGGGGCCGAATGACCTGCATTCGCCCAGCGGCCCGCTCATCGGGTGGTCTGCACCTTGCCACGGAGGCACCATGTCGATCGAACCCGACGCCCACGACGCTCACAGTGCCCAAGAAACCGACACGCCAGGGCGGCCATGGTTCAGGAAGAAGCGGTTCGTTCTCCCGATGGGAACCTTCGCGCTGCTGGTGTTCATCGGTATCGTGGTCCCGGGCCAGGAGCCAACGGTGACCGAGGCCGCGCCCATGGTCACCACCGTGATCGATGAGCCGTCGTCCAGCGAGACCGATACCGGCGAGACGACCGCCATCACAGATGAGGATCAGTCCGCGATGGACGCGGCCGACGCCGCAGAGCAGGCCGCCGCGCAAGAGCGAGCCAGGGCCGACGACGACGCCGCCCAGGAACG
>JBGTGC010000357.1:0-30064 GCA_041746935.1 Dermatophilaceae bacterium | reverse complement strand
GCCACCGGGCGCAGCGCCGCGACTCACTGGTGCATAGCGCGGCCGGCATCATTGCCTCCGTGAAAGCCGACGGGCACAAGCAAGAGATGGAGCCGATGACCGCGTTCGAGCGGAAGGTGGTGCACGACGAGGTGCTGAAGGCCGGCTTGCGTTCTCAGTCTGAAGGCGAAGAGCCACAACGCTTCGTCGTAGTGTTGCCCGCATCGTCGTAGCCTTGTCGCGCCCGCTTCACGTTTGCCCTCGGAGTGGAGCACGACCTCCGGCCCACCGCGGAAAGTGAGCCATGTTCCCTGTGAAACACCAAGATGATGGGCCCAACAGTGATTGTCCAGGCGTGCAGGCTCGCCGGCCCCCCAGGCTTGCGGGCGAGATCTTCGGCGAGCACCTGCCGCGGGCGATTCGATACGCCGACCTTCTGGTCACGACGGGGATTGAGTACGGGCTCTTAGGACCCCGCGAAGCGCCCAAGGTATGGGAACGGCACCTCATCAACTGTGCCATGGTGGAATCCCTTCTGCCACACCGCACTCGGGTGATCGATATTGGCAGCGGTGCCGGGCTACCAGGATTGGCGCTGGCCATCGCTCGACCTGACTTGCGCATCGCGCTCATCGAACCACTGGCGCGCCGCACCGAGTGGCTCCAGGGTGCCATCGAGGACCTGGGCCTATCCCAGGTGACGGTGCACCGGGCTCGTGCGGAGGACATGAACGGACTCATACAAGCCTCCGTCGTGACTGCCCGGGCGGTGGCCAAGTTGGATCTGCTGGTGACGTGGTCCTGGCCCCTCCTCCCCATCGGCGGACGATTGCTGGCCTTGAAGGGGCAGTCCGCGGAGGAAGAGCTCCACGCGGCACGGCCCAGTTTGGCTGCTCATGGCATCACCGAGACCGCCGTCCACTTTTTGGGCGGTGACATCCTCGAGCAACCGGTGCGAGTAGTCGAGGTAGTGCGGAGCGAAAAGATCCCAGCACAGCGCCGAACGTCCGGTGGCAACAAGGCATGAAGGTTGAGCCAGGGCTGGGCTGGCCTGTCGCAGCTCGCGGCGATATGTCGTCCAGTGAGGTGGGGCGGCCCACACATGTGGGCTGGCCAGAAGTTGTCGAAGCCGTCGAGAATACTGATGTTTCACGTGAAACGCGTCGTGCGGCTGACCATGGGGGTCCGGATCAGACTGCGGGGGATGATGTTTCACGTGAAACACAGGACAGCCCGTCGTGTGTAGCCCCACGAGGCCAAGGTTTCGTTCTTTCGCGGCCGGAGCGCACCCGAGTCATCACCGTGGCCAACCAAAAGGGCGGTGTGGGTAAGACCACCACCACGGTGAACGTGGCTGCGGCGCTGGCGCTGGCTGGGCAGCGCGTCCTGGTGGTCGACCTTGATCCGCAGGGAAACGCCAGCACTGCCCTCGGCGTATCCCACCACGAGGGCGTGCGAGGCATTTATGACGTCTTGATCGACGCCATCCCCCTGGATGAGGTCATTCAGGCCTCGAGCAGCGTCGACGGCGTGTGGTGCGCCCCCTCGACGGTGGACGTTGTGGGTTGCGAGATCGAGCTCGTCGGTCTGGATGAGCGAGAGTTTCGTCTGCGCAGTGCGTTGAGGGTGCATGTCTCTGAGGAAAGAGGTGCCAGCAGCGGCACGAACACTGGCTCTGACAACGTCACGGACAATGGGCGACGCTATGACTTCGTGCTCATCGATTGCCCGCCGAGTCTTGGCCTGCTGACGATCAACGCGTTCGCTGCGGCTACGGAGGTCTTGATCCCCATCCAATGTGAGTACTACGCGCTGGAGGGGCTGACACAACTGGTCCGTAGCGTCGACCTGATCCAACGCCATCTGAACCCAGAGCTGCGCATCTCGGCGATCCTGATGACCATGTTCGACGCCCGGACCCGTCTCTCGGCTCAGGTGGCGGCGGAGGTGCGCGAACACTTCGGGGCACTCGTCCTCGCCACCTCGATACCTCGCTCGGTGCGGATCTCGGAGGCACCGAGTCACGGGGAAACAGTGTTGACCTACGACCCCAACAGCGTGGGGGCGCTGTCCTATCGCGAAGTTGCGATAGAACTGACCCGGCAGCCACTGGCCGCCCGTTGATTCTCACCGATGAGCACAGGAGCACCCATGAATGACCGTAGACGAGGCCTCGGCAGGGGTCTTGGTGCCCTGATTCCGGCCGAACCCGCGCACCACGCACGTCCTACCGATGTCTTCTTCTCCACGGGTACTCACGGACCGACCGAATCGTGGCCAGAATCTCGTGTGCGCGAGGCACGCGCGAGTGACCAATCGCCGGGCCACCAGAGGCTGCAGCCCGTCCCTGGCGCGCACTTCGCGGAGATCGACGTCCGGGATATCGCCCCGAACCCCCGACAACCCCGCGTGGAGTTCGACGAGGACGATCTTGCCGAGTTGGTGCACAGCATCTCCTCGGTGGGAGTCCTGCAGCCCGTGGTCGTGCGGCGAGCATCCGCGCCGACGGGACACCCCGATGAGCTCAACGGCAGCGCGCCGGCAGTGGCGACGTATGAGTTGGTCATGGGGGAACGCCGGTTGCGGGCGAGCATCGCCGCTGGCCTGGCGACCATCCCGGCCATCGTGAAGGAAACTCGGGACGACGACCTGCTCCGTGACGCGCTGTTGGAGAACCTGCACCGCAGCGAACTCAATCCGCTCGAAGAGGCCGCCGCATACCAGCAGCTCTTGGCCGACTTCGGCTGCACCCAGGAGATCCTGGCCGAGCGCATTGGCCGCTCGCGCCCCCAGATCTCGAACACCATCCGGTTGCTCAAGCTGCCCGGACCGGTCCAGCGCAGAGTCGCCTCCGGGGTGCTGTCGGCCGGGCACGCGAGGGCGCTGCTGGGGATGCAGGACCCCGCGGGGATGGAGCGGCTGGCCGGCCGCATTGTGGCCGAGGGGCTATCAGTGCGTTCGGTGGAAGAGATCGTGGTGATGGGTGATCTCGATGTCCCCGACGCGCCTAAGCGTCGCTCCACCAGCGACCGCAGCGAGCCGGACCCGAACGTCGCCGCGTGGTCGTCGCGCCTGTCCGATCGCCTGGACACGCGGGTCACCATCGCGCTGGGAAAACGCAAGGGTCGACTGAGCGTGGAATTCTCCACTAAGGAGGACCTGGAGCGGATCATGATGCTCCTGGAGCCAACAGCCAGCTAAGTCTTGGCACGACATACAACAGCGCCCAAGTTGTCCACAAGATTGTGGATAACTTGGGCGCTTCTGTGCAGCAAGCATTTTCAGGACAAGAACGGCTCCAACTCGCGCACAAGCTTGGGCTTGGAGAGCGCACCGACCATGGTCTTGACCACCTCACCGCCAACGTAGACATTCATCGTCGGGATGCCGGTGATGCCGTACTTGCCGGTCACCTGGGGGTTTTCGTCGGTGTTCAGTTTCACGATGGTCAACTTCTCTGAGTATTCCTCGGAGAGCTCCTCCAGGACTGGCGCGACCATCTTGCACGGGCCGCACCACGGTGCCCAGAAGTCCACCAGGACGGGGCCGTCGTTCTCTAGAACGTCGGTGGCGAAGTTGCTGTCGTCGGTCTGCTTAGTTGCCATTCTCGGTCTCGCAATCTGTGTGGAAACTGCTGTCGGACAATCGAATACGGTTTGATCAGACAGAACTTGCGGCGGCCATTGCGGCCGATGCGTTCACTGCCGGCTCTGCTGAGGTGAGGGCGGCCAGGTAGCGCTCAGCGTCCAGGGCCGAGGCGCAACCAGAGCCGGCAGCGGTGATCGCCTGTCGATAGGTGTGGTCGACCAGGTCGCCGGCCGCGAAGACACCGGGGAGGTTAGTGGCGGTGCCGCGGCCCTGGACAAGCACGTAGCCTTCAGCATCGAGGTGGATCTGGTCCAGGATCAATTCGTTGCGTGGATCGTGGCCCACGGCGATGAAGAGGCCGGTGGTGGCCAACTCGCGACGCTCACCAGTGCGGGTATCGGCCAAGGTCACCGATTTCAGCTTCGCGTCCCCGTGAATATCGGTGACTTCGCTGTGCCAGGCGAAAGAGATCTTCGGGTCGGACTCGGCGCGCTCTGCCATGATCCGGCTCGCACGGAGCTCCCCACGACGGTGGATCACAGTGACCGACCGGGCGAAACGGCTTAAGAAGGTGGCCTCCTCCATGGCCGAGTCCCCGCCCCCGACCACGGCGATGTCCTGATCGCGGAAGAACGCACCGTCGCAGGTGGCGCACCACGACACACCGTGCCCGGACAGTCGCGTCTCGTCCGGCAGGCCTAACTCGCGGTATGCCGAACCCATCGCCAAAATGACCGCGGACGCTCGGTGCTGGACACCCTCTTCGTCGGTGATGACCTTGATCGACCCGGTCAGGTCGAGCGAGGTGACGTCGGTGGTGTGGATCGTGGCACCGAAGCGCTCCGCTTGTGCCCGCATGGCGATCATCAGATCGGGACCCATGATGCCATCCTGGAAGCCTGGGTAGTTTTCGACCTCGGTGGTGTTCATCAAGGCACCACCGGCGGTGACAGCCCCCTCGAAGAGAACCGGTGCCAAGTTGGCGCGGGCGGCATACACCGCTGCGGTGTATCCAGCCGGCCCCGACCCCACGATGATGACCTCGTGGACCTCATCGCTGTCGTGGCCTGGCGGGGTCACACTCGGGGTGGGGTCTAACGAGATGCCGCTGATGAGACTCATGTGTGTGGAATCGCTCCTGTAGACGGTTCTGTGCTGCTGTGGTGAACCGATCCTACGGCGATGATGTTCCCGTGCGGAGATTATGGGAGCGAAACGGGGCCCTTCAGGACGCTAGCGGCTGAGTCGTCGGGACACGTCTCGTCCAGCGCCCAAGCCTGCTCGGGGTCCTCAGGTCCCGTCGAACCGACGATGACGATGTCTGCACCGTTGATCGATGTGGGTGCCCCCGCCCAGGATCGATCGCTGCTCTCTAGCCCGGTGGCGCTGACGCAACTGTCCAGTTCATCCTCATTCAGGGGCTGGATGTCGCTCAGATCCAGCGCCGGGTCGAAGGTCTGACCCGGCGAGTCGTCCTCGGTCTGGCCGGAGGCCACGCCGAGGAGGGATTTGGCGCCAACGGCGAATACGTCGTCATCCACCGCTTGCAGGGCCGCCCGAGCAAGGGGGTTCACGCCGGTTGAATCAGAGCCGGCCGAGTCTTCGTCGGTGCCCTGTTCCGCGGACTCACTGAGCTGCGGATTGGCCTCTTCTTCGACGGACGACTCCACCTCACCTGCATCGGCACTGTCGTTCTCGGACTCCCCACCATCTGCGGCACCCTCGTCGCCACTCTCCTCGCGCTGCGGTGATGGCACATTGGCGGCGACGCTGTCGGAGCTGGGTTGTGAGCTCAACACCTGATCGAAGACGACGGTGCCGATGACTCCTACCGCCAAGACCGCCGCTGCCGCCAAGATCCACTGCTGCGGGCGACGGTGAACTCGCTCGCTGGGCACATCGTGAACGCGCGCGTCGGCGTCCCACGGTTGAGGGTCCGCGCGCAGTCCCTGCTCACGCTCGAGGCTGGCGCAGATGCGGTCGGCGAGGTCTGATGGCATGGGACCGGGTTCCGGGAGGGAGGACAAGACGTCCCGCATCCCGGTGGGATCGGCATCGTCTTTCCCCGTGGGGACACCCTTGGGCGGGATGCTCACCTACTGCTCCTTACCGCTGTTGACCTCGTGAACCATGATGCCGCGCAGCACACCATCATGGTTACGACGTGTGCCAGCGTGAAGTGGTTCCCTACTCGCTGGTGGTTTCCCATGGTGAAGTTGCTCCCGACGGGGGACGTGGCTTCGTGCGACTCACAGTGGCCCCAACACATCGGCCAGGGCCGCCCGACCGCGCGAGCAGCGCGACTTGATGGTGCCCTCGGCGACGTCGAGGACCCCTGCAGCCTCCGCGATCGACAGTCCTTGCATATCGACGAGCACCAGGGCTATCCGCTGTGACTCGGGCAGGTCCTCCAGGGCCGCGCGCACGTCGATACGCACCTCCACGCTGCGGTGATAGTCGCGGGTCTCGACCGGATCGTGGTCGGCGATGTCGGCCGTGGGCTTCGTCCGCCGCATTCGGTCAAGGCAGGCATTGACCACGATCCGATAAAGCCAGGTGCTGACCTGTGCATCTCCCCGGAAGGAGTCTGCCCGCCGGAAGGCGTTGACGAAGCCGTCCTGCACCGCATCTGAGGCAACCTCGGGATCGCGGGTGGTTCGCAACGCCACGGCCCACATCCGATCCTTGTGTCGGCGGAAGATCTCACCGAAGGCCTGATCATCGCCCGAACGATGCAGGCCCATCAGGTCGGCATCGCTGCGGCCTGCGAGGTCGTGGGTGCTCATCGGATCACCGAACGGTGACCTCGGAAACGTAGACGATCTCACCGTTGGGACCAGGCCATGCGCGGTCGAACCAGACCAGGACGTATCGGCCTTCGACGGCCTCATCAGCGGTGATGCTCACCTCGCCGCTAGCGTCGTCGAGGCTGCCGATCTGGGTCATGTCCTCCAGCGACACCTCATCCCCGACGTAGATCTGCATGCCGTAGTCGCCCTCAGGGAAGCTGACGTCGACTTCGCTGACCGTCTGTGTGTCGCCGAGGTCGATTGCCAGGCCCACACCGTTCTTCAGGTTGCCCCAGTTTGCGGTCAGGTAGGTCCTACTGCGCCAGGAGGTGCCGGTATCGCCGTCGATCGCGAGGTTGGTGAGCTCGTTGTTCTCGTCGCCGTCCCCCTCAGGGTCGTGCGAGGTAATGCCGGCGGGGGTCAGCGGCTCGCCCGTGGCTTCGTTCGGCTCAGCCGTCTCTTCATCGGATTCCGCGGGCTCTTCCTCTGAGGGCTCGTCGCTGTCTTCGGGGTCATCGCCCTCAGCCTCTTGCGAATCGGCCGTGGACGATGCTCCCGCTTCGGCTTGAGTGCTGTTCTCGCCCCCGACGAGACCCTGGATCGCCCCATAGCCCAAGAACATCGCCACGACCACGACGGCCGCGATCAGGGCAAGCACGACACTGCTTTGGAACTTTTGCGGCGCAGCGCCCTCGGAGTCGCTCTCCAGCGGCGAGGCGTCAGCGCCTCTTGCGCCTGCGCCAGCACTGCCTGCGTCGGCACCGAATACTGCCTCATTGCCGGCTCTGGCGTCAGTGCTCTGGCCGGAACCGTCGGCCGCCTGTGCGCCACCGGCAGCACCTACACCTGCTCCAGTGGCCGCGCCACCAACCATGGCTGAGGTTGCCGTCGATCCTGTGGTGCCGGAGTCCTGCGCTGCGGGCCCGGTGGCTGTCCCGGCCGGCTGCGTCCGGTAATAGGCCGGCTCGACGACCGCCGTATCATCATGGGTGTCCGGGCCGTCTGGATCACCGGGATGCGCAGCGGTTGCCGCTGCGCTCGCCCCGGCGGCTGCCGCCAATGCTGCGTAGGCCCCGCTGTTGTCATCGTTCAGCGGGGCGTCAACGGTGTTGGCCGGGCCGTAAACTACCTCGGAGGGCCAGGGCGCGAGCACCTTGGCCAACTCCCCAGGGGTGTTGGGACTGCTCTGAGCATCGGATTCGGCGCCGAATACGGATCGGCACAAGGCGTCGAGGTCTCCCGGGACGCCAGCGACGACCTCGGAGGGAGCGGGCAGTGACCCGTCGGCTAGACGCCGAGCCGGGCGCAACGCCTCGATGTCCTCCCCGGGCCAGCGACCCGTCAGGCCGGTGTAGAGCAGCGACATCAGATCGGTCGTGTCGATGACCGAAGCCTCGCCGGCTGCGATGTCATCCGTCTGCTCGATCGCCGCGGCCACCCCGACACCGGAGATCTTGACGCTGCCCTCGCTGGTCCTCAGCACGGCGTGCGGGTTCAGATAGAGGTGATGCAGTCCACGGCGGCGCGCAGACTCCATACCCGACGCAGCCTCACCGACGATGCGGCGGGCTTCTTCGGCGGGTAGTGGTTGGTCGGCGACGAGGGTAGCCAGCGAAACCGCTTCGCTCAGCCCCTCCTCGACGATCCAGCAGATGTCGTCGGCCGAGCCGACATCGAGCACCCGGACCAAGCGCGGATCGTCGACACCAGCGGTGCGGCGGGCACCGTCGAGGACGGCTTCAGCGGTATCTGAATGCTCGCCCGTGGAGGGCAGCACGGTGACGGCGACGAGTCGGTCGAGGGTCTGGTCGTGGGCAGACCAATAGTCCAAGGTGTCGCCTCGACGAGCCAGCAGCTCCTCGAGGGCATAACGACCTCCCAAGACCGTGCCTGTGTCGATACCGCGCACCATAGGCTCCTTGATCATTTCCTGTTCGGAGGCAGACCGCTCCAAGACTAGTCGGGACTGAGGCGCTTCCGGTTCGTGCGGGGCCGGAGCCAGCGTTGTGGGGGTGACCTGGGCCGGTGCGGAACCCCGCCGAAGCCGGCGGGTCAGGGGTGAGATGACCTCGGAGAGCTCCTTGACCCCGAATCGGTGGGCCAGCACCCCGTAGAGCGCGAAGAACAGCACGCCACCGAGGCCGAGGGTGACGAAGGCTGCGACCTTGCCGTCCAGGACCGCATACACCCCCTGTTGTATGCCGATCGTCGGGATCGCCGCGATGAGTGCGGCTGCGAAGGCACGCAGGAAGGTCCGGCGCACGTCGCCCAACGCCAGCGTGCCGATGCGTCGACGCACCCACAGCACGCCCAGCACGGCGGCCACGATCTGCGCGAGCGCCTGACCTCCCGCGACTCCCATGGCCGTGAACTGGGGAGGTACAAGCGCTGCACCGCCGATGGCCACGAGAGAGATCCCGGTGATGACGAGTTGCAACTGGAACGGCGGGCGTCCCTCTTGGTAGGCGTGGAAGATCCGCTGAGAGAGCAGGTAGACGCCGTAGGGCACGAGACCGATGGTGAGGATCATGACGATGAAGGCGATGGCGTTAGTGGCTTCAGAACCGCTCAGCAGCAGCAAGAGTGCGGTGACCTGTGGAGCCAAGATGATCATAGCGATCGAGATCGGGATCATCGCCGACCCGAGGAGGCGCAGGCCGTGGCGATATTGCTCCGCCAACGCCTCGCGGTCATCGGCAGCAGCGGCCCGGGACAAGCGTGGCAGCATGGCCGTCAGCAGTGACGTCGCGATCAACGAGTGCGGGAGGATGAAGATCAAGAACGCATTGTCGTAGGCGAACCTCCCAGGCACGCCAGCCTGCAGAATGCTGGCCCGGTTGATGGCGTTGGAGGCGAAGAGCAGCCCCAGTTGAGAAACGGCAATAATCGCTAATGTCCACAGGGCCATCCGTGATGCTGAACCCAGGCCCACCCCACGAAAGCCCCACCGGGGGCGCCACCTGAATCCGCTTCGCCAGACCGGCTGGACCAAGACTGCTGCTTGCACGAAGATGCCCAACGTGGCAGTGCCACCGAGCAGCAAGATCATCGACCGCGTCCACTCACCCGTTGGCAATTGGTCTGCATCGGGATACAGGATCGTGAACGCCACGAGCCCAGCAATGGCCACGATGTTGTTGGCCACCGGTGCCCACATGTAGTAACCGAACTTCTCCTGCGCGTTCAGGATCTGCCCGAGCAGCGCGTAAACCCCGTAGAAAAGGATCTGCGGCAGGCACAGGTACGCCAAGGCCACGGCTAACGCGAGTTGATCGCCGGTCCACGTGACGGCATACAACTTGGTCAACAGCCAGGCGCTCGCAGTGGCGACCACCGTGATCCCGATGATCGCCGTCAAGGCCAGCGTGATCAGTCGATCGGTGAAGTCCCGACCCTTATCCTCCCTGGTCAACGCTCTCGTCAGTTGAGGGACGAAGACCACGTTGAGCACGCCGCCGGCAAGGAGAATGTAGATCGTGTTGGGCAACGTATTCGCGTTTTGCCACGCGTCGGCGACCTGGGTCAGTGACCCGATGGCTCCGGCCAAGAGGGCGATCCGGACCAAGCCGAGCAACCTGGAGACCAAAGTCCCCGAAGCCATCAATGCACTGGACCGGCCTAGACTCGCCGACGAACTGCCGGAGGTGTCGCTCACGATGGCTCCACCGTGTCGCTAGGACCCGTCGGGGCGGCGGCCGCGGGCCGGCGAAGAGCTCGCGTCAGGCCCAGGACGAGGATCACACCGGCCACCCCGCCGAGCACCCAGTAGATCCAGATGCCCGTGGGTCGCACTTTGACGCCGACTTCTTGCACGTCGCCGATTTGCAGCCCACTGGGCGTGGACAGGCTTGCTCTCACCGGCACCTCACCGGCGGCGATTGCCCGGGCACGGAACTGCACGGTGGCCCTGCTCTGCGGGCCGATGGTGATGGCACCCGGTTCCTCGATGATGCGCAACCGACCGTTGCCGGGCTCGAGGTTCAGGGTCAAGTCCTGCACCGTGATCGGCAGGTCGTTGACGATGGTGATCTGGATGAGGCCTTCCTCGGCCAGGAAGTTCACGGTGGTCGGATTGATGCTCACCCCCTCGATGATGGTGGCGACCTGCGACTCGAGCTCGGTCAGCGGCACCGCCCACCCGTCCGGATTGTTGCGCCAGCGTGCTGAATACAGCCCGTTGAGGATGGGCTCCCACTGCTGCACCGCACCGCCCCGCGGCACCACCGCAGCCAGTTGGCCCAGCGTTGACCGAATGTCCTCGATCCGGGCCACTCGCGCGGTCGACAGCGGACTCGCCGCGGGGCTCGCCGCCTGGGTGTCCTCAGACAGCGAAACAGTCTCGCTGTCGCCCTCCACAAGCGGCTCGGCGGACACCTGAGCAACCCATGGCGCGAGCGCGAGCGCATCGCCCAGGTCGGCCACCGTGCGCGAGTCCACCGCAGAGTCGCGGGCGGGGGCGATGATCACCGCCCCGGGGTTCGCCGGTTGGCGCTGGTATCGGGCCAGTGTGTGGGCCAGGAGCAGTTGGATCGGCCCCCCGTCGCGATCTGCGGCGGGTGCTTCGCTGACCAGGGTGCTCAACGTCTCGTCGTATCCCAGCAGGGTGACCTCACTGCGGCCAGTTGTTGTGGACCCGTCCGGCTCGGCGTTGAGTCCGCCCGCATCGGTGAACGTCGAGCGCGGCACCAGCACGGCGGCGATGTCGAGGGTTGGTGACAGGTCGTGAAGGTCGCTGAGTTGCTCCTGTGTCACGCCTGGCCACATCGGCCAGGTGATGTCGTCTCGGCCCCGCTCGACCAAGCGGTCGGTGTCCAAGACCGAGGGCGGCAAGGGGGCACCGACGACGGCATCGACCACCTCGGAGTCGATGCCGATGTCGATCATGGCCGCTACGTCGGGGTCGGCCACCGGAAGCCACCACGTTTGGGTGGCGTCGAGTCCGGTGAGTTGCTGTTGCAGCGCTACCTCGGCCTCCTGGACCAACGTCAGATCGTCCGGAAGGTCGGCGGGAGGCAACGGAAATGCGGGCGACGGGTCGCCCGGGTCAGATAGCTCGGACGTGGCCGGCGCGTCGCCGTCGGAGGGCTCAGGGGAGTCCCCCGTCGGGGAGTCTGGCGTCTGCGTGGGTTCCGGGAGCGGAAGCGGCTCCGGCGCGGGCGCAGCCGACACGTCGCTGGCTGGGGTCAGCGGGACTAAGAGGGACGGATCGATGACGAACGTCGCGTTGTATGCCGATAGCCCGTCCAGCCAGGCACGCGCGGGTGACTCATCGCCGACGATGTCGAGCCAGGCCTGCGTCCGTTCAGGCGCGGTTTCGGTGTTCAGGTCGGGGTCCGGCGGGACCGTCAGCGGCACGATCCAGGAGACGTCGAGGGGATTCTCGACCGGTGCGCCACTGAACCACGGCAGCACGGTCCGCAGTTCGCCCACGGGGACTCCGTCGGCAGCGCTCGTTTCCAGCCGCAACGGCAACGACGCGAACGAGAACGGAGGCTCGATCGCCCCGGCTGGCATCGCGATGTAGAAGTCGCGCCCCTGCCCTGGACTCAGTGGCCGGCTCACGTCGGCGGATCCCAGCACTCGAGGGGTCGCCACGTCAGTGTCCCCGGCGATCCAGTTATCGAGGTCAGCGGTCGTGTCCAGTGCCCGGTATGCCGTCAGCAGTCGGACCTCATCCAACTGCACGCTCACCTCCGATGCGTTCTCCACCCGCCCCTGGACCGCCCAGGCTTGACCTGGCCCCACGACGGTGGGGACCACCTGACTGAGCGTCAACTCGATCTGAGGCGCAGCTTGGGCGGGCAGTTGCCCACCGTCGATTGCGCGTGCGGGCGACGCAGCCAGGGCGGACGGCATACCGACCAGTGGTGTGATCAGTAGCGCGATCAGAAAGCAGACTAATAACTGCCAGGGGGTCCGGGTAGGGCGGGGCCCAGCCCAGGACGTGGCGGCTCTGCGGGACACGGGGGCGCGTTCGATCCGGGTGCTCAGACGTGGCCCGCGAGGCGCTGCCAGGCGAGTTGGGCGATCCGGCGTTCGTTGGGGAACGTCAGGGTGCGGTGGGCCTCATCGAGATGCACCCAGGCCGCGTCTATCGCCTCGTGGTCCGGGTCGTTCTCGATGGTCAACGATCCGCCGGTGGCCTCCAACAGGTAGTGATAGACCATCTTGTGGATCCGATGCTCCGGGGTGGAAAACCAATACTCGATGGTGCCGAGATCGACCAGAACCTTGCCGACGATACCCGTTTCTTCCGCAACCTCTCGCTCAGCGGTCTGCTCCAATGTTTCGCCAACCTCGACATGGCCCTTGGGCAGGCACCACTCAATGCGTTGGCTTCGGTTGCGCCGCGCGATGATCGGCATCCTGGCCCGACCCTCGTAGACGTCGACCATCACACCCCCCGCCGAGGTCTCCTGCATCGCCACGATCCGCCGCGTGGGGCGGGTGGGGCGCGGAGAGATGGTCATCAGGCCACTGTATCCAGCGGGCCAGCGTGCAGCCTGCGATCTCTGACGATGTCGCGGACCGGGCTGGGGCGGGCCGTAAGGTAGGTGATCGTGTCCGACTCGCCTGCTCACGCCGAATTGCTGGCTCGCGCAGTGCGACACCTCTGTCCGCTGCTCGATTCGGTGACCGAGCTGAGCGAGGCCTTCGCGACCGCCGGACACGAGTTCGCGCTCGTGGGTGGGCCGATCCGGGACGCCTTCCTGGGCCGGACCTCGCCGGACTTGGACTTCACCACCTCGGCTCGCCCTGAGCAGATCGAGGCGATCTTGCAGCCCTGGGCCGATCACACGTGGGACCTGGGCCGGGCCTACGGCACGATCGGGGGCCGGCGCGGCGATCAGATCGTCGAGATCACTACGTTTCGGGCCGACGCCTACGACGAGGAGTCCCGCAAGCCGATCGTGGCTTTCGGTGATTCGCTGCACGACGACTTGGTCCGCCGCGACTTCACGATCAACGCGATGGCGTTGCGGCTGCCCGAGCGCATCTTCGTTGACCCGCACGGCGGCTTGGACGATCTGGCGGCGATGGTCCTGCGGACACCGCATACCCCTGAGGTGTCGTTTTCGGACGATCCGTTGCGGATGATGCGGGCGGCTCGGTTTGTCTCGACCCTGGGCGTGCACGTGTCGTTTTCGGTGGCCGAGGCGATGTCCGATATGGCGCAGCGCCTCTTGATCGTGTCTCCGGAGCGGGTACGCGAGGAGTTGAACAAGCTGCTGCTCGGGGGCAACCCTCGAGCCGGACTCGAGATCCTGGTCGACAGCGGACTTGCCGAGGTGGTCCTACCGGAGGTGCCCGCGCTGCAACTCGAGGTCGATGAACACCACCGACACAAAGACGTCTATCAGCACTCGCTGCAGGTGTTGGAGCAAGCCATCGCGTTGGAAAGCCCTCCCGGGGCAACCGGGCCGGACGACGTGCCGGGACCGGACCTCGTGTTGCGGCTTGCGGCGCTGCTGCACGACATCGGCAAGCCGGACACCCGCCGCTTCGAAGGCAGTGGTGGGGTGAGTTTCCACCACCACGAGATGGTCGGGGCCAAACTCACCCGGGCCCGGATGCGAGCGCTGCGCTACGACAAGGACACCACCAAGGCCGTGTCTCGCCTGGTCGAGTTGCACCTGCGCTTTCACGGATACGGCGGGGGGGAGTGGACCGACTCGGCCGTGCGCCGCTACATCACCGACGCCGGGCCGCTGCTGGGGCGGTTGCACCTGTTGACGCGATCGGACTGCACCACCCGAAATCGCCGCAAGGCGGAGCGGTTGTCGGCCACCTACGACGACCTGGAGCGCCGGATCGAGACGCTGCGTTCCCAAGAAGAGCTGGAGGCGGTCCGGCCCGAACTGAACGGCAACGAAATCGCGGAGATTCTGGGGATCAAGCCCGGTCGGGTCCTGGGCCGTGCCTACAAGCACCTGCTATGGGTGCGGATGGAACGCGGCGAGATCGGCCGCGACGCAGTGACCGAGGAACTGCGCTCGTGGTGGGCCGAGCAAGACGAGTCCTCTGCGCTCTAGCTCGGATAGGAGCACACTAGGGGCCATGCGTTGCGTCATCGTTGCCGAGCACGGCGGTCCGGAAGTCCTCACCCTCACTGAGCGCGACACCCCTCGACCGGGGTCTGGCGAAGTCGTCGTCCGGGTCGCGGCCGCTGGAGTCAACTTCATCGACATCTACCAGCGCAGCGGGGCCTATCCGATGGAGTTGCCCTACGTCGTGGGGTCTGAGGCTGCGGGGACGGTCAGTGACCTCGGGTCGGGGGTGGACTCCGTCGCCATCGGGGACCGGGTGGCCTGGGCCAACGTCCCGGGCGGCGGCGCGACCCAGTATGCGGTGGTGCCAGCCGACCGTGCCGTTCCGGTGCCCGGGGAGGTGGAGTTGCGCGATGCCGCCGCGGTGATGCTGCAGGGTATGACGGCGCACTACCTGGTGGAGTCCACCTTTCCTGCCCACGAGGGCCAGGTGGCGTTGGTTCATGCGGCGGCAGGCGGGGTCGGGTTGCTGTTGTGCCAGATGTTGGCCCGCAAGGGTGTGCGCGTGATCGGGACGACATCGACCTCGGCCAAAGCCGATCTGGCACGGGCCGCTGGGGCTAGCGAGATCGTGCTGACTCGGCATACCGACGGGGACGCGTCGTCCGAAGCGGTGCCGCTGGCCGATCAGGTCCTCGCCCTCACGCCCGGTGCTGGGGTGGACGTGGTCTACGACGGGGTGGGCCAAGCGACGTTCGATGCTGGCCTGACCGCCTTGAAGCCGCGCGGGACGATGGTGCTGTTCGGAGCAGCCAGCGGGCCTGTCCCGCCGATAGATCCGCAGATCCTGAATCAAAGGGGCTCACTGTTCCTCACCAGGCCGAGCCTGCCCCACCACATACAGAGTAGAGATGAGTTGTTGTGGCGCGCCGGGGACGTGCTGTCGGCGGTCGAACGAGGCGAGCTCACGATCCGCATCGGCGGGGAGTATGGGCTCGAAGACCTCGCGCAGGCTCACCGGGATCTTGCCGCCGGGGGCACCACAGGCAAGTTGGTCATCTTGCTCTGATCGGTTGGCGGTCCAGATCGGTCGGCGGGATCACCGCGCTGTCCGTGCTCGCAGGACCGCGGTCGTGTCGGGTGGACCACACCCGCAGCAACAGCCACGACCAGGCCAGGCCACGGGCCACGATGGCCAGTGAATACGCATCTGGTGGTAGGCCTTTGCCGGGGTCGGAGCTAAATCCGATATAGAGCCAGACCGCCTCGAAGTGCACGATCTCCGCGGCGGCCCAGATCAGGTGGTCGCGCCACGGCAGCGTTGAGAGCGCCAGAAACGGCAGCATCCACAACCCGGTCTGAACCGACACCGACTTCGCGGTCAGGATCACGATCAGCATCATCGGTGCGGCGAGCGCGACGATGAACCGGATATCCCCAGCGCCAAATGTGGATCTGGTCGCCGTGACGTCGTGCCGCAGCGGAGCGCCACGACGAACCAACCACCATCCAGTGGCGGCCGCCAACACCCACCCGGCCAGCCCGATGGCCGTGCCCCCCGCCGCCGACACCGATGGTCCGTGCAGGCTGGGGATCAGGGTCGTGCCGCCATACCCCGGGGCGCTGGACAACCATCCGCGTGGCGCGAGCAACATCGGCTCGCCGAGCACGAGGAGAAACGGCAGGTATAGGCCGACAGCACTCGCGACCGCCGCCACGCAGACCTGCACTGCGCGATGGATCTGGTTGTGCTGTCGAGCTACCAGCACGATCGCCAGCAGGAAGATCAAGGGGTAGGGCCGGAACAGGAAGGCCATCCCGAGAAGCAGCCCGGCGAGCAGTGGATGCTGGCGGTGCCAGGCCCACAGGGCCCAGATAACCAGGACCACGGCGAACAGATCGACCGAAACGAGGGCCAGCGCCGCGATGACGGGGCTGACAGCGAGATGAGTGCTTTGCCAGGGCCGATCGGGTTGCACGGCGATGATCGCCACCACGGCACTGGCAATGAGGACCATGGCCATCAGCGCCCAGAGGCCGAAGATCCACTGCTGAGCCGTCTTGTCCCCGCCAGAATGAGGGGAGATGAGAGCGAGAGCCCACATGACAAGACCAGCGCCGAGCGGTTGGTCGCTGGGGGATTCGCCGGTATAGGGCAGGGATCGGTTGGCCAGGGCCGAGCTCACGTTGACGACCGTGACGTCGGAATAGCAGGCCCGCCAGAACTGGTCGGGGTCCACCCACCCTTTGACGACGCAATGGCCCTTCTGGAAGACACCCAGGGCCAGCATGGCCGCGCCCATGACGATGACCGTGGCGGCGACAGCGGCGCGGCCCCTAGCGCCAACGACCGCATAGCGGCCCAGGGGTCCACCGATGATAGTGCTCGCCATCGCCACCACCGGATCGGTGCGTGAAGGCGAGAGGTACTCCCGCGGGGGTGGGTCAGCCGCCATCGACCGGGTCGGTGCCACCGCCACCGTTATTGCCGCCACTATTGTTACCGCCACCGTTGTTGCCGCCACCGTTGTTGCCGCCACCGGCGTTTCCGCCGTCGGCGTCTTCGTTGGCACCGCCACCGTTGTTGCCGTTACCGTTGTTGCCGCCACCGGCGTTTCCGCCGTCGGCGTCTTCGTTGGCGCCGCCACTGTTGTTGCCACCCCCACCGTCGTTACCCCCGCCGGTAGTGGTGGGAGACGGTTGTGAGTCGGTGGGCTCCTCTTCCTCCGTCTCGGTGGGCTCCTCTTCCTCCGTCTCGGTGGGCTCAGGCTCGGTCGTCTCGGTGGGTTCTGGTTCGGTCGTCTCGGTGGGCTCAGGCTCGGTCGTCTCGGTGGGTTCTGGTTCGGTCGTCTCGGTCGGCTCCTCGGTCTCGGTCTCGGTGACCGTCTCGGTCTCGGTTGTGGGATCAGGTGCCTCAGTGGTCGGCTCGGGCGCTGGGGCTGGTGTCGGTGTGGGTTGCAGGTTGTCGTTGACGCCCACGCGTTCTGGGAACTCGATGACCTCATCGCCGTCCTGGGCCAACCGGATGAACTCGCCCCAGACCGCGACCGGGAAGGAGCCACCGGTGATCTGGTCGATGCCTGCAATGTCCTGCATCGGCTCGGTGCCGTCTCCCTGATAGATCGTGACCGCGGCGGCTATCTGAGGGGTGAAGCCGTTGAACCAGGCCGAGACGTTGTTCGAGCTCGTGCCCGATTTGCCAGCGGCTGGGCGACCCAGGTCGCCGGCGCCAGTGCCCGAACCCTCGGTGATGACCCGCGTCATGGCGTCGGTCACGTCGGCGGTGATGTCTGGGTCGATCACTTCCATGGTCTCCGGATCGGCCTCGAAGTCATAGACGCCGTTGGTGCTGGAGACGGCCGCGACGATGTAGGGCTCGGCCAATTCGCCGTCCGCGGCGATCGCGGCGAAGGCGTTGGCCATGGGGAGCATCGTGGGCGCCGCCGTGCCCAACACGTTGGTCAGGTTGTCATCAGCCAGGCCTTCGGTGTCTTCAGGCAGGCCCAGTTCGCGAGCCACCCGGCTGGTGTTCTCTGGGCCGATCTGCTCGTTCAGGGCGACGAACACGGTGTTGACAGAGTTGGCGGTGGCCGTTCGCAGGTCGATGTCACCGAACTGCTCGTCGCGGAAGTTGTTGATCTCCGCCGGGTCCTCGCCCGGCACGTCGAACTCCTGCGGTGAGAACCCGGGGTAGGTGTTCAGCGTGCTGACCTCGTCCTCCAACCCCGCGATCAGCGTGAAGACCTTGAACAGCGATCCGGCCTGACGAGGTGCCTGCGTGGTGATGTTCAGCTGCTCGACCTGGTAGTCCGCCCCGCCATACATCGCGGTGATGGCACCGTCGCCGGGTGTGACAGCGACCAAGCCGACCTTGAGGTCCTCGGCATCCGGCGTGGTCGGCATTTCCTGAGCAACAGCAGTCTCGGCGGCCTCCTGGTGCTTCTGCACGATCGTGCTGGTGATCCGCAGTCCGCCTCGATCAATCTCGTCCTCGCTGATCTCGAGGTCGTTTACCAGTTCCTTACGCACTTCCTCCACGATGTATCCGGTCGGTCCTTGGACCGCTTCGGGCTCCTGGGGCTCGGCCAACTCCGGAAACGTCGCGGCGTCGCCTTCAGCCTCGGACAGCCAGCCCTGACTGACCATGCCGTCGATGACGTAGCTGAAGCGCTCTTGCGCCCGCTCCTGGTTGCCCTCGGCGAATGCCGGGTCGAACAGCGACGGCGCGTTGGTGACCGCCGCGAGAAAGGCACCCTCGGACACGTCGAGGTCGGCGGCATCCTTGCCGAAGTACGCCTGCGCTGCGGTTTGGGTCCCGTAGGCCCCGCGGCCGTAGTAGATGGTGTTGAGGTAACGCTCGAGGATTTCGTCTTTCGACAATTCGTTGTCGATCTTGACTGCGATCATCAGCTCTTGGAACTTGCGGCGATAGGACTGCTCACTGGTCAGGTAGTAGTTCTTCACGTATTGCTGAGTGATCGTCGACCCACCTTGAGTCGTGTCGGAGGTCAGGTTCGTCCATGCCGCTCGGGCTGTGCCCGTGATCGAGACGCCCTCATTGTCGTAGAAGGTGCGGTCCTCGGCGGAGAGCATGGCTTTCTGGACGTGATCTGGGATGTCACCCAGAGAAACCGATTCGCGGTTGGTGCCACCCGTAAAGCGCGCCATCTCGGTCTCACCGTCGGCGAAGTAGATGATCGAGCTCTGTGACTCCGCGAACTCATTGGGGTCAGGGATGTCCGTGCTGGCGTAGGCCACCAAGAAGACTCCGGCCACGGCAAGCGCGCCGACTAGGCCGAGCCCCACCAACCACATCAACACTCGCTGCCAGCGCGGACGCTTCGGGGTTTTGCGACGGGTGCGCGTTGTCCGTTCGGACGAGCGAGCCACGGATCCTCCTGAAAAGTTCACGGGTGTCGAGCGTCATTGTGCCGCGTGTCGCTGTAGACACCGCAGTTTGCACTCTCGATGTATCGTAGCGATATATTGATTTGTTGCATCGAGCGTTGCTCCTGAGTGGGTTCTTGCACGCCATCAGTGGGCTGCCGAGAGTTAGTCCGTTGAGTGAGAGGAGGTTTGAGTGAGTCGTCGATCCGACATGCTCGAGCTGGCGATCCTCGGGCTCCTGCAGGACGCGCCGATGCACGGATACGAGCTGCGCAAGCAGGTGCACCGAGTGCTAGGGACGGTTCGCGCGTTGTCCTACGGCACGCTGTATCCCCGCCTGCGCGATCTCGTGCTGTGGGGTTACCTGCGCGAGGCGGACCGCCCCATACCGGGACGCCGAGCCAAGATCACGTATGCCGTCACGGCCGCTGGTCGCGACCGGCTGGCCCACCTGCTCTCCGCTGCCGGGCCGAGCGCATGGGAGGACGAGGCGTTTGCGGTGCATTTCGCCTTCTTCGGTCGCACGGACGCCAGTGTGCGACTGCGGATTCTGGAGGGACGACGGTCGCGTCTCGAGGAGCGACTGGCGGTCATTCGGGCCAATGGGCCGGCTCACAGCACGTCCCCGCTTGGCACCGACACCTACCTCGACGAATTGCATCGTCACGGGGTCGAATCCACCGAAGCCGACCTTCGCTGGATCGCCCGAATGATCGACACAGAACGGCAAAAACACGATCGTGCGCTCAGCCCTTATGGCGACGCACTGGACAAGGAGTAACTCATGGATTCGGTACGCGTCGCCGTCGTCGGCGTTGGAAACTGCGCGAGCTCACTCGTGCAGGGTGTGGAGTACTACAAGGACGCCGACCCAGCGGCCACAGTGCCCGGCTTGATGCACGTCATGTTCGGCACCTATCACGTGCGCGACGTGAAGTTCGTCGCTGCCTTCGACGTCGACGCCAAGAAGGTGGGCTTCGACCTGTCTGAGGCCATCACCGCCAGCGAAAACAACACGATCAAGATCGCCGACGTGCCGCCCACAGGTGTGATCGTGCAGCGCGGCCCGACGCTCGATGGCATCGGCAAGTACTACTCCGAGACCATCGAGCAGTCCGACGCCGACCCGGTCGACGTCGTGGCCTCCCTTCGCGAGGCCGAGGTCGACGTGCTCGTCTCCTACCTGCCGGTGGGCTCCGAGGACGCCGACAAGTTCTACGCGCAGTGCGCCATCGATGCTGGTGTGGCCTTCGTGAACGCCCTGCCGGTCTTCATCGCCTCCGACCCCGACTGGGCCAAGAAGTTCGAAGACGCCGGCGTGCCGATCATCGGCGACGACATCAAGTCCCAGGTCGGTGCCACGATCACCCACCGCGTGATGGCGCACCTGTTCGAAGAGCGTGGCGTCGTCCTTGACCGCACCTACCAGCTGAATGTCGGCGGCAACATGGACTTCAAGAACATGCTGGAGCGTGACCGCCTGGAGTCCAAGAAGGTCTCCAAGACCCAGGCCGTGACCTCCAACATCAAGCACGACCTCGGCGCTCGCAACGTGCACATCGGCCCCAGCGACTACGTGCAGTGGCTCGATGACCGCAAGTGGGCCTACGTGCGCCTCGAGGGCCGTGCGTTCGGCGATGTCCCCTTGAACCTAGAATACAAGCTCGAGGTTTGGGACTCCCCGAACTCCGCGGGCATCATCATCGACGCGATCCGCGCCGCCAAGATCGCCCTTGATCGGGGCCTGGGTGGGCCGATCCTGTCCGCGTCGGCATACCTGATGAAGTCCCCGCCGCAGCAGATGCCGGATGCTCTGGGGCGCGAGCAGGTCGAGGCCTTCATCCGGGACGAGGTCACTGTCTGACCTAAATCGTCGGGGGTTAGCTGCACCCCTTGCGTGAGGTGATTGAGGCTCGCCGTCCTCGGCTTCGGCGATCCCGGCCCCCATGACCCGGGCCACCTCACTGGTGTGAGCGCCGGTGAAGTGGATGGCCCCGGCTTGACGTGCTGGCAAGGCCACAAGGTGCCTTCGCTGGGCAGCATGCCTGCGTCAGCGACCACCACCGCGACCGGGGTGGGGCGCCCCTCTGGAGACCCAGTTCGGCTCGTAGGTGCCCGCTGACAGCGGGAAAATGGCTAACATCAACCCAGCTGAGCCTGCCTACGACCGTTGCTCTGTCTCTCCTCACCCATCGACGGGCCCAGAACCCTTGTCCCGGCTAGACCCTCGATTGCGAAGAGCCACAAATTACGCCCGATCCCTACAAATCAGGTTTGATTCCCGTCTTATTTTCGCGCCGCGACGGATCGAGATTATTGCGCAAAAGGGCGGCCATAATCGGATCATAGTTTGTGTGCAAGTTGGTCCTCATTTCCCCAACTTAGTATGGGTTGTCAGCGGGATGTTTGGCATGCTCCGTGTAAAAAGCCAGGTCAGGACGACGGCAGTCCATGGTTTGTGCGTTATTTACTGTTGGTGACCGCTATTTCAAGGGGTAACTTTCATGGAAGTACTCACCGACACATTCGCGCCGAGTGCCTCCGACATAAGCACTGCGTATTTGTTGTGTGCGCTCGGCGGGTTAGTGGCGCGGGAAAGCCGAAACCTCCATGAAGCAACGCCTTTTGTCGATCCCACGCGCCCAAACGCTGGTCGTGGCGACGCTCGCCGCCGCGCTCACCACGTTCGCGGCTCCACTGAGCGCCACAGCGGACCCCGTCCCACCTCCGGGCGACGAGCACTTCCACGAAGAAGACGGAGAGGTGAGCGGGGATCCTTTCGTCGAGGATGGTGAGGACGCGACGATCACCGAACCTCCCAGCGAGCCTTATGCTCTGGAGGGGCTTGCCCCGGACCCAGCAGACCTGCCAGCGGAGTGGCTGAAGGAGACGCCTGCCGAGCAGATCAAGCCATCCTCGGCTGAGAGTTTGACCCTCCCCAAGGGCCAACTCACCACTGATGCCGGAGAGAGCACGACGGCGGTTCCTGCGCCGCCCTGGAAGCCATTGCCGAGCAGGTTGGACTCCGCCCCGGGCTGGCAGTACTCGTATTCCTGCGATCCCAACAACAAGCCCGGCATGGTCGCCTTCGCTCAGCTCATCAGCAAGCACTACAACCGCCCCCGCTACACGACGTCGCGCTCCTGCAAGGCTGGCAACACGAGCCAGCACGGTGAGGGTCGAGCCGTCGACTGGCCGATGAACGCCTACAACTCCAGTGACAAGGCGATCGGCGACGCAGTGGCTTACTGGCTCACCACCAACAACGGTGAGATGGCCCGCCGATTCGGCGTTCAGTCCGTGATCTGGAACAAGCGCGCCTGGTATCTCTACAGCCCCGGCTCGTGGCGCGCCTATAACGGACCCAGCCCGCATACCGACCACGTCCACGTCTCCTTCACCTGGGACGGCTCGATGAAGCGGACTTCCTGGTGGACCGGGACCGCGGTGACCACGAACGACTACGGCACCTGCCGGGTCTTCGCCGGGCAGTACGCGCCGCGATACAAGGGCAAGAACACCCAACCCTGTTCGACCAACCTCCCCAACCCGCCTTCTTCGTCCTATCCGGTCACGTTGCCCAATGCGAACAACAGCAATGTCGCGCTGGCCCAGGGCTACCTCGGCTTCACTGGTTCGGGTGTCGACGGATCTTTTGGACCCACCACGTTGTCACGGCTGCTGGACTATCAGGCAAAGCACACGCTGCCGTGGACCGGCGTATTGGACAATGCGACTTGGGCCTACATGGAGAAGAACGCCTCGGCGGTCAGCCGAATCAGTGGTGCAGATCGCTACGAAACGGCTGCGGATATCGCCGCCCTGTCGCCGATAGGCAGGGACGTTTACATTACTACCGGTGAGAACTTTCCGGACGCCTTAGCGGCCGGTGCCCGTGCTGGGTCTCGCGGAGATCCGATGCTCCTTACTCGTCTGAATCAACTTCCCGCATCGACGGTCAAAGAGTTGCAGCGCATCAAGCCGCGGAGCATCTATATCGTCGGCGGCAAAGGTGCGGTGACCAGCAAGGTCTTCGGCGACCTTCGGGCCTACGCCGGTAGCGGCGGAGTGCAGCGTTTGGCTGGCGAGGACCGCTATGCCACGGCGGCCACGGTCGCTGCCCAGTTCGGAAGCCAGCCCTCGGTGGTCTATGTGGCGACTGGCACCAACTACCCCGATGCGCTGGGTGCCGCCGCTCGCGCTGGTTTGAACAATGCGCCGGTTCTGCTAACGCGCCCAGGGTCAATCCCGTCAGCAACTCGCTCCGCCTTGCGCAGTGTTCGACCAGATCGAATCGTTGTTATGGGCAGCTCTGGTGCTGTCTCTGCCCGCGTGGCAAAGGATCTGGAGAGCTATGCGACGAGTGGTTACGTCCAACGGATCAGTGGCAGTGACCGCTACGAGACATCAGCGAAGCTGGCGGGCTACTACCCCCGGGGCGTCGATGTGGTTTATCTGACCACCGGCGAAAACTTCCCGGACGCTCTGGCCGGCGCCGCTCGTGGAGGAACCGACTCGGCTCCCGTCCTGCTAACCCGAAAGTCCGCGTTGCCTGACTCCACAAGGAAGGTCCTTGCCGATCTGCAACCAGGTCGGATTGTGTTCGTAGGTGGCACCAATTCGGTATCCGAAGGGCTCGAGGACGCGGTCGGGCGATACGTGGGCTGAGCCTCGGCAATACGGGCGGATGGCTTCATCTGCTCCACAGATCCTGAAAGTGGTGGCTCTGAGATCGACCCAAGCCGAGTTGCCGGACGTGCCCCCTGGCCACAGCCGGGGGGCACATCCGGTGGTCGATGTCTGGCTTGGCACCGCTGGGGAGGGACTAGAGTAAGAGCGGGGGGTGCTGTCTGGTAGAAGCCGTCCGCGCGGCGTCCGGGCCGGACCCGGCCTCGGTCTGGCGTTTCCTCCGCAGTCCGCCTGCTCGGACGCAAGCCGCCATCACCGCCAAGCGGTGCCGTCTCATGGAGGGCGCCGCCTCGTGTATTGTCCCCGTGATGCTCGACGTCACGGCTGCCGACGCTCGGATACCAGAGTTGGCCGATCCTCAGGCGTCGTGGGATGCCTCACACTCGGCACCTGCCGCAGCGCTAGAATGCTTCAACGCTGAACGCGCGGCTGAGCGATACCGTGAACTCATCCTGCCAAGACCGCGTCAACGTCGCCGCGGCACACCCCTGACTGTGAGACATCTTCGACTGTGACCTCTTCAGCTCCATCCTCCTCATCCACGAGCGCCCGGTCGGCTCCGGCTCGCTTCCGTCGCGACATCGAAGGACTACGTGCAGTAGCTGTCCTGGCCGTCTTGGCCCATCACGCCAACGAGGCTCTGTTGGGCGGGGGTTTCGCCGGGGTGGACATCTTCTTCGTCGTCTCAGGTTTTGTGATCACTACGCAGTTGGTTCAAGAAGTCGAACGCACGGGCACGGTCGATCTGCCGGGGTTCTACGGCCGTCGAGCCAAGCGGTTGCTACCGGCCGCAGGTCTTGTGCTGATCTTCACCACTATCGCCAGTTGGTTGTTGGCATCGCGGGTCCAGTGGACCTCTATCAGTGAAGATATCGTTGGGGCGGCACTGTACGTCGTGAATTGGGTGTTCGCTGCGCGGTCGGTTGATTACCTGGCCGAGGACGTCGCGCCTTCCCCCGTGCAGCACTTCTGGTCCTTGGCCGTTGAGGAGCAGTTCTACTTTATCTGGCCGGTGCTCATCTTGGGGCTGACCGCCGCTGCCGCCAGATTGCTCACCCGTAGCGCCAAGCCCGCGAATCTTCCGGAACGACAGGAAGCCCAGGTGCGGCGAATGTTCCTGGCCATTGGACTCCTGATGTTGGTGGTGCTTCCTTCCCTGGCTTGGTCGATCTACCACACCGCAACTAATCCGCAGCAGGCCTACTTTGTAACGACGACCCGTCTCTGGGAACTCGGGATCGGAGCGCTGGTTGCCGTGTGTGCACCCGTGTGGACAAAGCTTCGTCCCTCGCTAGGAGCTCTTGTTGGGTGGCTCGGTCTGGCGGTGCTGATGGCGGGTCTGCTGCTGCAGGACACCAATACGGCCTGGCCCGGTTCGGCTGCACTGGTGCCTACGCTCGGCACCGCCGCGGTCCTAGTCGGAGGTTTTTCTGCGACCAGCAAGGGTCCCGTGCGGCTTCTGGGGATCCCGGCCCTGGTCTGGATCGGTGGTCTGTCCTACTCGATCTATCTGTGGCATTGGCCCCTGCTGCAGATGGCGACCTGGCAGTTCGGCGAACTCCCATTGTGGGCCGGTGTGTTGATCGCCGCAGCCTCGGTCGGTCCCGCATGGTTGGGGTTCCGGTTCGTCGAGTCGCCGTTGCGGCACGCGCCGGCACTGAATCGGTCACCTCGACTGGCCCTGTCTGTCGGAGCCAACTTCACCCTGGTTGCCGTGGTTACCGGAATGGTGCTCTACGTCGTCGCGCTCCCTTCCGGAGCGCCAAGGACGGCCGATGCCGCCAAAGTTGCTGCGGAGTCGGAGTCGGAGTCGGAGATCGGAGACGGAGCCGACGAAACGCCGTTGTTCGAGACGATCACGCCCGATCCAGCCTCCGCTCCATATGATTTTCCGGCGCTATACGACTTGGGATGTCACAGCGACATCGACGAAGCCACGGTGCAGGCATGTGAGTTCGGCGACCGAGACGGCGACTTCGTGATGACAGTGGCCGGCGACTCCAAAGTTGCCCAGTGGTCACCAGCCCTGGAGGCGATCGCTGATGAGGAGGGGTGGGCTCTGAACGTCTTCACTAAGTCGGCATGCCCATTGACGACGGTCCTGACCGCGCCCAATGATGAGCCGTACGCCAACTGCCAGCAGTGGGGTGAGGAACTCTTGGGCGAACTGTTAGACGATCCCCCAGATGTTCTGGTGACGTCAGGACTACGCAATAGCGCCCTGCCGGAGGGTTTTGGTGAGGGCACTGAGACCACCAACGAGGCGATGATCCAAGGGTATGTCGACGCCTGGTCACCCTTGGTCGCCGAGGGTGTCACCGTGCTTGTGCTTGCCGACTCCCCCCAACAACCTAAGGATCGCGTGTACGAGTGCGTAGCCGAAAATCAGGACGCGCCGAACGAAACGTGTTCCTTCCCATACCGGGACGGCGTAGGGTCATCGACCCTACGTGCCGCCGCGGAGCGGCTGGACGGGGCGCACTACATCGATACGAACAGCCTGATCTGCCCGGACGGGACATGCCCTGCGGTGTACCGCAATGTTCTGACCTATCGACAGGGATCACACATCACGGCGACGTACGCCGCGGTGTTGTGGGAGCCGTTGCGTGACGACTTGCTTAAGGTGCTATCGGAGGAAGCTGCCACAGGCTGACCTGTAGGTGGGGCAGCCTCACGAGTTCTTCGAGTGCGTTCGTGTCAGCCGCGATCCACCGTGGTCGGGTGTCCCACCCTGCGTGACATACATCAGAAACCCCGAGAAGGTCCAGGGCCAAACCATTCGCGGCAGGTGCCAAGCGCGAGGGTCCAGCACGGCTGCAACGATTCCGCATCGGCGTAGATCGACCTCACACGCGTGATCGGGGTGTGCGAGTAGTTGTTGAGCGACAGGGTGGGTGATGACGGGGAAGGGCCTGGGCGTCTTCGGCAGTGGGGACGTGGTCATGGTCATTCTGGGTGACGCGGCCGGCGCGGTGACCCGCGGGCCACGGTCGGTCTCAATACCGACGATGACCTGAGCCGCCATATACTACTCTCGTGACAGGTCGGCACACCCCGAGGGGGCGTATTGGGCCATCAGCGCATGCAGCCGGGTGATGCCATCCAGATCCTCCGGCAGTCGAGGCCGTCGAACTGGCGACCGTCCTGGTCCCCAAATCTCGACCCCGTGGTGATCCTCAGCCCAGTCGTCTCCAATGAATAGCATCTACAACTCCTCCAGAGCCCGACAAGATTCACAGCACCCGCAGACACCTGCAACCTAATGATCAAGTGCTCCGCCGAGGCGGGCACGACACGACACCCATCAGCAGTCCCGTCACCGGCGAGTCGGCGTGCGCGCGATCCGTCCGTAGGCCTCCGAAGGACCTGGTTCCGTGAGTGCTGACCGGCCGGGCGCTGCTGCAGCTGAGCCTCTCATCGAGCACCATGGCTTGAGACGCGCGGTCGGCGATCACGGGGATGCCAAGCGGGTGCCTCTTGCCGTTCGCCTTCGGGATGTAGATCCGTCGAACCGGTAGTGCCGGTGGCTTGTGGCCACCCTGCTGGACCCAGCGGGCCAGTTCGGCCCGATCTGACCCGTGCATCGCGCTCAGACCATCGATCCCAGCGGTTCCTCGCCCTTGGTTGATCTGCGTGACGCTGCGCGTGCTGAGCAGCGCGTTCGCCCCATATCGCAGCATCAACCGATGCAGGCCACGCACCTTGCAATACTCACCCGCCCTTGACGGCGTGAAGATGCGCTGTCGCAGCCGTCGTACCTGCGCCTCGGCCCGGCCCAAGTCGACCTGGTCTCAGCCCTGAACAAGGTTCTGCGATCCGTTGACCGTCACCGAAGTGGCGGCGTCCAACGTCCCCGCAGATGCCAACGTCACGATCATTGTCTCCCTTCAAGAACTCACCTGACCCGCGTGGGCTCCCTTTCGGGCCGAGCACACTGCTCGTATCCGACCGGTTCGACGCCCACCACGGCCAGAAGGTGGCCGTTGTTGGTGACGCCCTTCCCGTCGCCTTTCGGCATTCGCTCCTCGGGTCTTCCTGTTCCCGGCTGGGATCTACGCCTTCCTCACGGTCGGCCTACCAGCCCAACGGACTGGACCCAGACGGGGTTTCCACGTTCCACATGCGTAAGACACGAACGGAGTGGGCACCCTCTATACCCCGGCAACGATGGTGCTCACCCTACCGCTTGCCAATCAGCAGTCGGCATCTGCCGCATTCCAGCGGCACGACCCTGACCTCGGCCGGTTCCGCTTTCCTTCCACCCGGACCTTCAACATGACAAGGCATCAACCGAGGGTTCATCCGTGTTCGCCCGCCCGTCCTTCTCCTCACCCGTGGCCCTCGGAAGGAACGAGGACCCTTCGGCTTGAACCTGGTCTTCGTACCCTGCAGTTACCCGCGACGCACGCCAAGAGGAGACCGGCCACTGAGCACGCACCGGAAATTATCTTACCATCGGTGCCTCCTTCATCGTGATCCACTGAACGGATGCGACCTCGTGTCGCACTCACCCTTGTTGCCCCCGAACACGTGCACGCCTTACGGGAAGCCGGTCGCGTCGGTGAGCAGCCCCACCGTGGAGCCCATCCGGTACATCACTTCCCCCGCGACCAGGTCGGTGCGGGTGCTCAGCACGTGGGCTTGCTTACCGGTACGGGCATCGCGTCGGGTGACCTGGCGCATACCGAAAGTGGCCCCCGCGCCACCGGCGACGGGCAGGTCCACGGTGGTGTCGGCCAGGTCCCAGGTGTGCCCCAGCCCGTGGGAGTCGGTGAAGACCACGGGGGTGAACGCTGCCGCAGGCAGGTCGGGCGCGGGGTGCTTGCGTCAGGTCAGAACGTCGAACCCGACCTCGTGCATGTGCGCGAACAGGGCTGGGACACCCGCCGCGGTCGAACCCGACCAGCACCCGCCGGTCCTCGCCCAGGGCCTGGCGTAGTTGGGGCAGCAGGGCGCGTAGTTCCATCGCTAACGACGCGCCCGGTTGGGCCATCACCACCAGCACGGGATCACCGGCGGCGTCGCACACCCAGGTCTCCACGGTGGCCGTGGCCGTGGCCGTGGCCGGGAACCGCAACCGGGACAGGTGAGTCTCAGCGATCCGCTTGGTGCCCTGGTAGGCCCGAACGTGCCCATCGACGTACAACACCACGCGGTCCTGGCCGGTGCCTTGCCCGCGGCGGCGAGTTGAGCCAGTTTGCGGCGGATGGTTTTGACCTCCGGTGCCCGGTCCATGCTCAACACCCGACCCAACGAGGCCGGGTCCAACCGGGCCGCGCCCTCGGCCCTGGGCCCACCGGCCAGGGTCCGGAACATCGCCTCGGTCAGCACGGTGTCTAACCCGTAAAACCCGGACGGTAACGCCCTGTACACGCCGCCGCGCCATTTGCGCAAGGTGTCCAGGCACATTTCCACCTCGG
Source organism: Dermatophilaceae bacterium (assembly GCA_041746935.1). Lineage (GTDB taxonomy): Bacteria > Actinomycetota > Actinomycetes > Actinomycetales > Dermatophilaceae > Ornithinicoccus. Next base: position 721 of record JBGTGC010000357.1, on the reverse strand, counting down.
CGGCGATCCGCTGGTTGGATCGACCTGCCGCGGCGGCCAGCACTATTGTGGCGCGCAAAACGTCTCGGTGCGCGTCCGTGACCGACCGCGACCTGGCCGGACCCGCTCTTGCGGGGTGGACAAGACGATGACCTGCACACTATTCGTGACCATGGGCGCTGTTGTCCACCCGGACGGGACCAACCGTGGCGCCGAAACGCCGAGTCCCGGCAGTCCGCAACCTCGGAGAGGATAGGTTATGGTCACGATCCCGGCATCGACCAAGACCTCTCTACAGCAACGGCTGGCCGCTCACCTCGCTCACCCCTGCCTCCCCTGCGGGACGTGCAGGTCCGCTACCGGGCCGGATTCCCCTACGTCGACGCTCTTCTAGCGGATCGGCAAGTCCTGCGGTTATGCCGGTTGCGCTACGCCGGTTCCGCGCACAACTGGGGCTTCAGGACTCCTGACATGGTGCGATAGTTCTTGCAGGGTCAGGGCCGTTCCTTGACGTGGTAGCGCAGCACGCGGTTGGTGCTGGGGTAGGTCGTGTTCGTGGCGTTGAGGTGTTCGCACAACTGGGTCACGGCCTTGGTCTGGCGGGTGGTGGGCATTGGGTCCAGGGTGATGGTCAGGACGCCGGGGGTGCGGGGGTCGATGTCACCGGTATGGGTCAGCAGGTGCCGGGCCAGGGTGTAGGCCTCTTGGTCGGCGCGGGCGTAGCTGGTGTGTACTCGGATGT
>JBGTGC010000356.1:0-18893 GCA_041746935.1 Dermatophilaceae bacterium | reverse complement strand
TCGTGCTCGGACCACCGTAGCGCCGCCTCGTCGGCCTCCAGCGTTCGCGCCTCGAGTCCCGCCCGCGCCAGGGACGCGATCGTCCCCTGCGCGGCGGCCTGGGCCACCGCCACTGACCCCTGGACGCGAACGATCAGCGCTCCCGGGCCCTCGACTGTGCCGCTGACCCACTCGACAGAGACCGGTTCCAACGGCCCGGCGGCCAAGGCCAGGGCCGCGGTGGTGGCCTGATCGGCGTCGGCAGGTGCGCTGACGGTCAACCGCGAGGGTGGTTTGGGGTGCAGCCGCAGCACAACCTCGCCGATCAGTGCGAGTGTCCCCAGTGAGCCGTGGAGCAACTTGGCGAGGTCGTAGCCGGCGACGTTCTTGATGACGTGGCCCCCGGAGCGCGCAACCGATCCGTCGGCCAAGACGACCGTCGCCCCGATAACCAGGTCGCGCATACCGCCGTACTTCAGCCGCGAGGGTCCAGAGTCACCGGCGGCGAGCAAGCCACCAACCGTGGCACCCGCTGCGGCTGAGGCTGGGTCGAGGGCCACCCACTGACCGTCTCCGGCGATGTGTTCCTGCAGTGCCGACAAGGGTATGCCGGCCTGCACGGACACGGTCATATCTCCCGGATTGTGCGTCAACACCTTATTCATGGCGGTGGTGTACAGCACCAGATCCGGTTCGCGGACGCGTCCAGCCCAGTGTTGCTTGGTGCCGCTACCGTGGATGAGCACCGAACCAGAGCTTGCGCGGAGGATCTGTGCGGTTTCGTTCAGGTCGTCGGGTCGCTCGACTCGGCCCGCGCCGCGTTCCAGGGTGCTCAACGATGCTGTATCCACGGACGGTTACACCCTCTCGATGACGCCGGCGGTTTCCAACGCGTGTGCCCGATAGATGCCGGGCTTTTCTCCGCACAGCCGAGGAGTCGGGAAGATCTTGCCGGGATTGCTGATTCCGGCTGGGTCGAAGGCGCGGCGCACCAACAACATCACCCGCAAGTCCTCCTCGGAGAACATCTTGGGCATCGAGCACGCCTTGTCGGTGCCCACCCCGTGCTCGCCGGTGATGGACCCACCCATCTCCACGCAGAGTTCGGCAATCGCGGTGGACAACTCCTCGCCGCGCTCAGCCTCGGCCGTGTCCGCTCCGTTGTAGAGCACCAGCGGGTGCAGGTTGCCGTCTCCAGCGTGGAAGACGTTGGCCACACGCAGTCCTGCTTCGTCGGCCATTTCCTGCATACGTGCGAGCACTTCGCCGAGTCGGGTCCGCGGGATGACGCCGTCTTGGACGTAGTAGTCGGGGCTTATGCGGCCCATAGCGGCGAATGCGGCCTTGCGACCCTTCCAGATCATGGCCCGTTCTTGCGTGGTCTGCGCGATACGAATCTTGGTCGTGCCTGCCTCGCGGCAGATTCGTTCTACCTCGGTGAATTCCTCGTCGCATTCGGCGTTTGGTCCGTCCAACTCCACCACCAGCGCGGCGGCCGTGTCAGTGGAGTAGCCCGCACCCACGGCGGCCTCGCACGCTTCGATAGCCAGAGCGTCCAGCATTTCCACTGCGGCTGGGATGATGCCCGCCGCGATGATCCCGCTAACGGCCTTACCAGCCTTCTCGGCGGTGTCGAAGTCGGCGACAAGCGTGCGAACGGCTTCGGGGGTGCGCAGGAGGCGGACGGTGATCGCGGTGGCGATGGCCAGGGTGCCTTCTGAACCAATGACCACGCCGCGCAGGTCTGGGCCCACTCCCTCGGCGAACGGCCCGCCGACCTCGACGACCGAGCCGTCTGGGAGCACCACGGTCATCTCGTAGACGTGGTTCGTGGTGAACCCGTACTTCAGGCAGTGCGCCCCACCGGAGTTCTCGGCGATGTTGCCGCCGATCGTGCAGACACTTTGACTCGAGGGGTCCGGTGCGAAGTAGAGATTGTGGGCAGCGACTGCTTTGCTCACGTCGGAGTTGGTCACTCCGGGTTGCACCGTCATGCGCTGGTTGGGCAGGTCGATGTCGAGCACTGCGCGCATCCGGGCCATCCCGATGACAATTCCGTCAGCAATGGGTAGTGCCCCGCCGGACAGTCCCGTCCCGGCCCCCCGGGCCACGTAGGGCACCTGCTCCTGCGCGCAGGCCTTCACCACTGCCGCCACCTCTTCGGTGGTGTCCGGCAGGACCACGAGGGCAGGCACTACGCGATAGCCCGTGATGCCGTCACACTCGTAGGTGCGTAGGCGGGTCCGGTCCGTGATCACCTGGTCGCTCTGGAGCGTGGCGCGCAACTTCGCGGTGAGGCGGTCCACGGGGGAGTGAGGCGCAATCGTGGGTGGAGCGGTGAGCGTCATGACTCGGCCTTCCATATTATGAGAGAAAAATCTCGCCTTTCGATACTGTGTCGCAGATGCCCAAAGGTGTCAAGGAATACTCATGAGCGGAGTTCGCGTCCCGCAGGACGAGAACGTCAAGCCCTCAGAAGATGGACTCTGTGTCCAAGTCGTCACCCAACTGCGCGGCGATGTCGCACAGGATGGGAGCGACTTCGGCGACGCGTTCTTCGGTGATTCGCCCGGACGGCCCCGAGACCGAGATGGCTATCCGGGCAGGGGCCTGCCGGATGGGAGCGGCAATGCACCACACCCCCGCTTCTTGTTCACCGTGATCCACCGCCCAGCCCCGCTCACGGATGTGCCGGACCTCGGCCAAGAGCGTCTCCGGGTCGGTGACGGTGTTCTCCGTGCGTCCCGGCATACCCGTCCGTCTCAGCAGGTCGAGCACGCTGTCGTCGTCCAACTGAGAAAGCAGGGCCTTCCCGGCACCGCTGCAATGCGCCGAGACCCGACGACCTACTTCGGTGAACATCCGCATCGAGTGCTGTGAGGGAATCTGAGCGACATACAGGATGTCGTCGCCTTCTAGCACGGCCAGATTCGCCGTTTCCCCGATCTCCGCGACGGCGCGCTTCAGATGCGGCGTTGCCCAGGACCCCAATCCCCGGGCGGATATCTCGCCCAACCGGATAAGGCGAGGCCCGAGCGCGTAGGCTCGCGAAGGATTCTGGCGCAGATAGCCGTTGTGGGCCAACGACTTCGCTAGCCGGTGCACCGTTGGCAGGGGTAGACCCGTTGCGGTTTCCAGGTCGGCCAGACGTAACGATCCGCCGGAATCAGCGATCAACTCGAGCATCATCAACGCCCGATCGATGGACTGCACCTTGCTTGCCGACGGGTTCGGTGGTTTCATCGGGGCCTTTCTCCCAAGGCTCGTGATCGTAACTCAGGTCTCGGATTGGACCCTGCGCGAGCCTGGGCACCGCGCCGCTGGCGCAGGGTCCGCCGAAGAGTGGGGGCCGTCCCGGCCAAGATTCGCGTTAAGTCAGGGCTCAGACGAGGTCGCGCGACAGGTTCTCAGCGGCGCGGCTCAACAAGGGGACCGCCTTGGCCACCATGTCTTCATTCATCCGAGAGGCCGGCCCGGAGACCGAGATCGCGATCGGGGTCGATCCGAGGGGTACCAGGACCGCGACGCAGCGCACCCCGGGCTCCTGCTCTCCCTCGATCAACGCGTAGCCATGCTCGGGCGCCCAGTCAGGGCGTTCACAAAGCCTCGCGCGGTGGTGATGGTGGTTTCGGTGTGCGCCGGCATACCCGTTCGTTCCAACAAGTTGCGGACGTCATCACGAGGCATGTTGGCCATGATCGCTTTGCCCACGGCGGTGCAGTATGGCAGCGTCCGCTGCCCCACTTCAGTGAACATTCGCATGGAGCGCTGCGATGGAGCTTGGGCGACGCAGACGATCTGGCCCCCTTCGAGCATCGGAGGTTGGCGGACTCGCCTAGATCGTCGGCCAGGTGCTGGAGATGCGGCCTTGCCCACACACTCAAGGTTCCCGCTGCGCTCTCGCCAACGCGGGTCAGCGAGGGCCGAGGAAGTATTGCCGCTTCGCATCCTGTCGTAGGTAGCCCAGTTCAACGAGCGTCCCCACCAGGCGGTGGATGGTCGGCAGCGGCAGATCGGTGCCATCGGCAATGGCTGACAAGCCCATAGTCCCGCCGTTGTTCGCGATGGTCTCTAGCAGGGCGAACGCACGTTGGATGGATTGAGCACTGCCGGGACGTACGTTGGTGCTGAGGGTTGCTCAGACACTGGCCCGACTCTCGGATAAACCGATGGAATTCAATTCTCGCATGGCGGATTCCGTTTTCAGAGAGGTCGGAGCTAGACCATCTAGGCATCATTGCCGGCAAGCGCTGCCGTCCCGGCGGCAAGCTCCGTTCCGACCCCTCGTGCATGCGTGGGGCGTGTGATCGATGCTGGGTATGTGGTCGGTTGTGTAGCCTGCAAGTTGTGACGTATGTCGACGATCGCAACTCGGGGACCGGTCCACGAGCAGCGGGCTTGCCCGCATAGCCGACGCAGCGGTGTCGACACCATTCGAACCAAACGATGACCTCTCGCGATAACGGAGCCTGCCCATGAAGCGTCAGCTGCCCAAGCGTCGGGACCTTGGTCCTTTGTTGAAGTTCAAGAGGGTGGAGTTGTCGCCGCGTCAACGACGGTTGACTTCTGCGTTGACCATCGAGGATCTCCGTGATGTCGCCAAGCGGCGAACCCCGAGGGCAGCCTTCGACTACACCGACGGAGCCGCTGATGGTGAGGTGTCTTTGGCTCGGGCCCGTGAAGCGTTTGGCGACGTGGAGTTCAACCCGGCAATTCTGCGTGACGTATCTCGCGTTGATACCTCCCGGAATGTTCTGGGTCAGAGCGTGGCTTTGCCCTTTGGGATCGCCCCAACCGGCTTCACCCGCATGATGCAGGCCGAGGGAGAGATTGCCGGAGCTAGCGCCGCGGCAGCCGCCGGAATCCCGTTCACGCTCTCCACGATGGGGACCACCTCCGTCGAGGGTGTCGCTGCGGCAGCGCCTGATGGCCGGAATTGGTTTCAGCTCTATATGTGGAAGGACCGTGAGAAGTCGATGGCGCTGGTCGAGCGGGCGGCTCATGCTGGGTACGACACGCTGGTGGTCACCGTCGATGTGCCGGTTGCTGGTGCGAGGCTGCGTGATGTTCGCAACGGTATGACGATCCCACCCACCCTGAGCATCGGCACGGTGGTCAACGCCATCCCCCGACCCGCGTGGTGGTTCAATTTCTTGACCACTGAGCCGTTGGCCTTCGCCTCCCTGGACTCGTGGTCCGGGACGGTCGCCGATTTGCTCGACACGATGTTCGATCCCACAGTGACCTATGAGGACTTGGCGTGGATTCGCGATCAGTGGCCCGGCAGGGTGTCGGTTAAGGGTGTGCAGAGCCTGGCCGACGCTCAAAAACTGGCCGATCTCGGCGTCGATGCGATCGTGCTGTCGAATCATGGTGGTCGGCAACTCGACCGGGCACCGGTGCCGTTCCATCTACTGCCCCAGGTCGTCGCCGCTGTCGGATCAGACCTGGAGGTGCACCTCGATACGGGTATCATGTCCGGTCAGGACATTATCGCCGCACTTGCGCACGGCGCTCACTTCACCCTGATTGGCCGCGCCTACCTCTACGGACTCATGGCTGGCGGTCGCCCGGGCGTCGACCGCGCTATTGAGATCCTAAGTGAACAGATTGAACGCACGATGCGCCTCCTCGGGGTGACCACCCTCGACGAACTCGAACCCGGCCACGTGACCCAACTCCAACGAACCGCTGAGCGCCATTAGCGTCCGTTGGACGATCGGGCGCAATGCGCTGTGTCGCCGTTCGTGATCACGGAGGTCCTGACGGGGAGACGTCGTGTGCCAATGACCAGGCGCTCGCCCTAGCCTAGAGAAACTCGGCCGCAGCACAACCCCAGATAATCGGACAGTTGTGGTCCCCTGTGTCCCGCACGACGGGGCATCTTTTCTGCCTTTGTGCGACAAAGACGACCTCGCTGACGTGACACCTGGGCCGGTGACCAAGCGTGTCAGGACCGCCTGACTGCCTCACAGGGTGAGCGGAAGGGAACGTCATGAAACCAACCATTATGGGACCTCCCAGGATTGCCCGGTGGCTCCCGCTTCCACGATCTGCGGCATCACTTTGCCTCTTTGCTGATCTCATCGGGCCACGATGTGAAGGTCGTCCAAGCTCGGATGAGGCATGCCTCAGCCATGACCACCCTCAACAGCTACGGACTACGGGAACGCCCTAGGCCTCTGACCTGGGGTTTTACCTACAGGTCGAAGTACATCTCGAACTCGTGCGGGTGCGGCCGCAAGCGGATGGGGTCGATTTCGTTGACACGCTTGTAATTGATCCACGCGGCAATGAGGTCCTCGGTGAAGACATCGCCTTCAGTGAGATAGGCGTGATCAGCTTCGAGGGAGTCGAGCACGTCCCCGAGCGAAGCCGGAACCTGCTGAATACTCTCCAACTCCGCTGGCGGCAACTCGTACAGGTCCTTGTCTACGGGGTCCGGCGGCTCGATCCGGTTCTTGATGCCGTCCAGCCCGGCCATCATCTGCGCCGCGAAGCACAAATACGGGTTCGACGATGGATCGGGCACCCGGAACTCGACACGCTTTGCCTTGGGAGAGTCACCCGTGATCGGGATTCGGACGCAAGCGGAGCGGTTACGAGCCGAGTAGACCAGGTTGACCGGCGCCTCATAACCAGGCACGAGTCGGTGGTAGGAGTTCATGGTGGGGTTGGTGAAGGCCAGCAGCGAGGGTGCGTGCTTCAGCAGCCCGCCGATGTACCAACGGGCGATGTCTGACAAGCCGCCGTATCCTGACTCGTCGTAGAACAACGGCTCGCCGTCCTTCCACAACGACTGGTGCGTGTGCATACCCGAGCCGTTGTCGCCGAAGACCGGCTTGGGCATGAACGTGGCCGTCTTGCCGACCGCCCACGCGCTGTTCTTCACGACGTACTTGAACTTCATCATGTCGTCGCCGGCCTGCAGCAAGGTGTTGAACCTGTAGTTGATCTCTTGCTGTCCCGCGGTGCCGACCTCGTGGTGCGCGCGCTCCACGGACAGACCCACGTCTGCCAGCTTCAGCGTGATCTCGTCACGGATGTCGGCGAAGTGGTCGACGGGTGGGACGGGGAAGTAGCCGCCCTTGTAGCGCGGCTTGTAGCCCCGGTTGCCCCCTTCTTCGGCGCGGCCCGTGTTCCAGGCGGCCTCAACGGAGTCGATGTAGTAGTAGCTGGCGTTCTGCTTGGTCTCGAAGCGAACGTCGTCGAAGATGTAGAACTCGGCTTCGGCTCCAAAGTACGCAGTGTCGGCAATGCCGGTGCTGCGCAAGTACTCCTCAGCCTTGAGGGCAATCTGACGCGGGTCACGGGCGTAGGGCTCGTCCGTGAACGGATCCACGATTGAGAAGTTCATAACCAGCGTCTTGTTCACCCGGTAGGGGTCAATGAACGCCGTGGCGGGGTCCGGGATGAGTTTCATGTCGGACTCATGGATAGCCTGGAATCCGCGGATCGACGATCCGTCGAACATCTGGCCGGTCGCGAACGCGTCAGCGTCGAAGGTTTCGGCGGGCACGTTGAAGTGCTGCATCACCCCGGGCAAGTCGCAGAACCGCACGTCAACGAATATGACGTCTTCATCCTTGATGTAGGCGATTGCCTCTTCGGCGTTGCTGAACATCGATCCTCCTGGAAGTGGCGGGCAGGTCAGCCAAGGCACGGATGACCTGGAGCATGCTCAGACTATGCAGTCGGAGTTTCACTGCCATCACCCAGACGTTTCCTGCATGTTTCGCAGAGGTAGTCTCCGAGCGTGACCGAGCCGAGTGCTTACCCAGGATACGGACTTGGACTGCCAGCAAGCGGTCCGGGCTCCGTGGCTCCGCTCAGTCGGCGTTTCATCGCCATCGCCATTGACTGGGGCTTATGCCAACTGGCGGTGTGGCTGCTCATGGGTGGACAGTTCGGCACCGGTGCTGCCGCCTCGTTCGCACCACTGGCCATCTTCGCGCTGGAGAACGTGCTGATGGTCAGTGTGCTGGGCTATACCGTGGGTCACCGCATCATGGGTATGGCGGTGGTGCGGCTCACCCCTGATGACCCCAACCTCCCGTCGGCCTGGTTGGCTCACACACCCGGGCTTCGCTCAGGTTTGGTCCGCGCCGCGCTGCTCTGTCTCGCACTCCCGGCGTTGTTCTCCGATGGCGAGGGGCGTGGCTATCACGACCGCGCAGCTGGCACAGTGATATTGCGCCGCCCACAAAGCCGCTGAAGACCCAGACCCGCTGAAGTCTTTAGCGCCCTCGCATCGACTTGCGATCGACACGCGCCTTGCGCGGGTCGACACCGGCCGGGACGGGAGGCTTGCTGCTGCCCATCGCCTTCAGCCTGCGCTGGACGGCGATGGCCTCGTCCTTGCTGATCTTCTTATCGAGCTTGTTCATCGTCCGGACCAGTTTCGAAAGACGGATTTCGCCCTCGTCCTGCCCGATACGGAGCACATGCACCGGCACAGCGTCGCCGGTGGCCCGTGAGGCCCGCCTCTTCTCAGCTTGGACGAGTCGTGAAGCCGGCCCCTTGGGGCCCTCGCTCAGCAACACGACACCGGGGCGCCCCACGGCACGAAACACCATGGCGGCGTTGTTGAGATCGCGCATTCCTCGCATCTTGCCGCCTGCTTCGGCCGCGATGGGCTCTTTGTCGTAGAACCACCCTCGGCGCAGCGAGCCCAGCACAGCGCCGCTCGCTCCCGGCTGACCCTCGATCTGGGCGAAGGCGGCCCTCTCGGCTTTGCGGCTCAGCACGATCAACGCGGCCAAGAAGGCGGTAGGTAGACCGAGGATTCCAAAGTAGATGACCTGATCGAAGGCCCAACCCAGCAGCAGCGCGATGAGCAGAGCGCCGAGGAACGCCAGCGCCATCCACCACACGGCGGAGGGGTCGTTCTTGCGCGTCATCGTGAAGACTTGGCGCATCTGAGCGATACGTCCGACCTTGTTGGGGTCTTTCTTTCCTCGACGACCGAAGCGTCGCCGATTGCCGTCCCCCGATGTCGCCGTCTTCGAGTCTGCTGCCATGTGGGTCAGGATACGGGTGTGGCCGCGCGTGCTACCAATGACGCGGCTTCTTGGCGGGCCGGCGCGTCGGCTTTGTCGGCCAAGTGCTGCAGATGTGCGGGGATATCGCGCCCGGTGTGCCGCATCGCTTGCGCCCAAAGTCGGCCCGCGCGATAGGAACTACGAACCAGTGGCCCGGACATGACGCCCTTGTAGCCGATATCTTTGGCCACTTCACTCCAGTGCACGAACTCCTTTGGCTTGGCCCATCGCTCCACGGGGTGGTGGCGCGGGGAGGGACGAAGGTATTGAGTGATGGTCAGCAGGTCAGTGCCGGCTTCGTGCAGGTCACGGATCGCCTGCTCGATCTCATGGTCCTCTTCGCCCATCCCAAGGATCAGGTTGGACTTGGTCACCAATCCAGCATCGCGACCCATGGTGATGACGGACAGAGACCGCCCGTAGTCGAAGGCGGGCCGGATGCGTTTGAAGATGCGCGGCACGGTTTCGACGTTGTGGGCGAACACCTCGGGCTCGGTGTCGATGACCTGAGCGACCAGTTCGGGGATCCCGTTGAAGTCCGGGATGAGGATCTCCACGCCCGTGCGGTGGTTGAGGCGGTGGATCTGGCGGATGGTCTCGGCATACAGCCACGCTCCGCCGTCCGCAAGGTCATCGCGTGCTACCCCCGTAACCGTGGCGTAGCGCAGTTGCATCTGCGCGACCGACTCGGCCACCCGGCGTGGCTCGTCGGCGTCGAAATCGGCGGGCTTGCCGGTGTCGATCTGGCAGAAGTCACATCGCCGGGTGCACTGCTCACCGCCGATGAGGAACGTTGCCTCACGATCTTCCCAGCATTCGAAGATGTTGGGACAGCCTGCTTCCTGACACACTGTATGCAGACCCTCACCTTTGACCAGTGTGTTCAGTGCTGTGTATTCCGGCCCCATCTTGGCGGTCGTCCTGATCCACGACGGTTTGCGCTCGATCGGGGTCTGGCTGTTGCGGGCCTCGACACGCAACATCCGGCGTCCTTCGGGTGCAACGGTCACGTAGCGCCTCCAACAACACAATTCGACTGCATGGGTGGGTGTCCTGATGCGAACACCAAGAAGACCCAGGGTATGCCCTGCGTCCCGCGCAGCCCCCGATAGGTCTTCCGCAGGCCGCGAGTGGTGATCGTTTGCACATCGTCTGGTGGCTGAACGCCGTGTTCAAGGTGTGTCCCCACGAAGGGAGTCAAGCAGACAGCGACGCTCGCTTGGGGACGAACACCCGCAACATATGACGCTCGACAAGGGGCACGACGTCTGCGACCGTCACCGCCACGCCTAATTCTTGCGATAGGGAAGTCACCCCAGCGTCGGGGATGCCGCACGGGATGATGGGGTCGGCCCAGGCAAGGTCGCAGTCGCAGTTCAGGGCGAAGCCGTGCATGGTCACGTCCTTGCTGACCCGGATGCCGATTGCGCCGACTTTGCGGTCTCCAGCGCCTGCATCTTCGGCCTTGATCCAGACGCCGCTGCGACCCTCAATACGTTGCGCCAGGACGCCGACGTCGTCACACACCCCGATCATCACGTCCTCGAGTCGGCGCACGTGAGCCACGACGTCCACGGGGGAGGGAAGGCGAACGATGGGGTAGCCCACGATTTGGCCGGGACCGTGCCAGGTGATCTTGCCGCCACGATCAACATCGATCACCGGCGTCCCGTCATTCGGGCGCTCATGCTGCTCGGTGCGTTTGCCGGCGGTGTATGTCGCGGGGTGCTCCAGGAGCAGGACCGTATCGGGGGACGTGCCCTCTGAGACCGCAGCATGGACGTCGCGCTGCAGCTGCCACGCGGTCAAGTAATCCACTGCGTCGGACCCGAAACCCACGCGCCGTATCTGCATCCCTGCAGCCTACGCGGGCCACCCTGTGGATAAGTCTGTGTCCACCTGTGGCACATGCGGCATGCTGCCCGAATGGACCACAAGCGCAGGGATCAGAGCGAGGATGCCAACACGTGGACTTTGCCGGGGTACGAGGTGACCCAGACTCGGCCAGGGCAGTCCGTCGGGATCAGCCGAGGGCTGGCCATCCGTAGGATTGACGGCCTTGAGGTGCAGCTCACACGCCTCGATATGCCCACTGGTCAGAGCGCTGATGACATCCGCAGCGGTGAATGGACTGAGCAGGCCATGGCTATCGCTGCAGACATCTCGCGCATCCGGCACGAACACATCATCCGCATCCATGATGTCCTGCCGGTCAGTGACGACGCGGCCCGGCGTGATCACCTGGTATTGGTCACCGAAGCGGTCTCAGGAGGCTCACTGACGAGTCGGTTGCCCCAGCGCAGGCCAATGCCGCTTGCGCAGGCGATTACGGTCGTGCTTCCGATCGGGGACGCCCTGCATCACGTGCATCTCAGTGGCCACGTTCATGCCGGTCTGACCACGGACACAGTGGTCTTCGACGGCGCTGGCAAGCCACTGCTGACCGATATCGGCCTTGCTGCGATCGGTGGGCGGCCGCTCTCCGCCGTTGGTGGTTTCGAGGGCTGTGTGGCTCCGGAGGTTCTCGAGGGATACGCACCGTCGGTGGAGTCCGATGCCTATGCTTTCGCAGCGCTGGTCTGGCAGATGCTCACGGGGGAGCCGCCCGGCTGGGTGGGCGGACGGCCAGAGCTCGATGAGGTGGCTGGGGACCAGCCTCAGGCGATCCGCGACGTCGTCAGTCACGCGCTGTCGGCCGAGCCGGAAGAGCGGCCCGAAGTCTGCGAGATCGTCGCGGAGTTCCACGCACTAGGCCCTGGCGAGCCGATCGGCGCTGATGGAGACCTGACAAGCGACATACCCGCAAGGATCAGGGCAATGGCAACTCGCCACACCACCAGTCATCGCGCCCCCGCGCGGCGGTCCCGAGGCGCGGCAGTGGCGATGATGGCAGCGATCTCGCTCTTGGCGCTCATCGCCGCGATCGTGGTGGTGCCAGCCCTGCGCGGGACCTCGGAAGAGCCCCGAGCCAGCACCGAGATGCTGGTTGCCCAGTCGCTCGGCACAGGGCCAGACGTCGATGACGGTGCGAGCACTAACGCGCCACGTTCGCAGGGAGAGCCCTTCCAGGATGAGTTGCCGGCTGATCCGTCCCAACCGTGGCGAGATGCTGTGCAGGAGGTGCTCGGAGCGCGCGCTGCCGCGTGGGAATCGGGCGATCCGGATCTGCTCGGCCGGGCTCACGCAGCCGGGTCGGAGGCCCTGGCCAAAGATCGTGAGGACCTGCTGCGTGCAGCCCATTCCGGAGCAGATTTCTCAGGCGTCGAGTTTGTTGCTGAGGGCATTGAGATCACGGACATCGTGCCCGCCGAAACTCAGGACATTGCCGCGGCCACGGAGTTCTCGGCACACGTGGTGGTTGCGCGAGGCCCACTGCGGGTGATGACGGACAACGAGGAGCCACAGATCGTGCAGGCCGACAGTGAGGTCGTAAATCTCAGGCTGCGTCGTGAGCCGGATGGATGGCGGCTGTGGTCGTGGGACTAGGCGCCGGCTTCAGACGCACTCTCGGGACCAGGAGCGGCGTCTTCGCTCCCCCTTGCGGTCAGCCATGCCATCGCCGATGGCAGGTCGGGGTGATCCCAGGTGAAGCCGGCCTCACTCAGCATCGTGGGCAACGCGCGCTGACTGCCCAAGATGTCGCCTGCCATTTCGCCTAGCGCCAGGCGCAAGGCGATCGTGGGGGCAGGCAACACGGCCGGGCGACGCAGTCGCTCGCCGAGCGCCTTCACCACGTCGACCTGAGCGTCCGGTGTCGGACCGGTGAGGTTCACTGCACCAGCGAGGTCCGCGTGATCGATGAGGAACATCAGCGCACGGACATGATCGTGAAGGGTGATCCATGCCCAATACTGTTTGCCCGACCCCAGGGGACCGGCCAAGCCGAATTTCGCCAGCGGCATCAATTTGCCCATCGCGCCGCCGTCGGCCGCGAGCACGATACCGGTCCGCGCCAGCGCGACCGAGGCCCCAGCCTGGCTGGCACGCCACGTGGCCGCCTCCCAATCCCGGCAGACTTCGGCCAGGAAGCCCTCGCCCAAGCCTGACTCTTCGGTGAGCACGTCTGCGCCACGGTTTCCGTAGTAACCCACCGCAGACCCACACACCAGACGGATCGGGGTCTCCAGGGATGCGACCGCTTGCGCCACAGCCTCAGTGCCGTCAATCCGTGACGACCTGATGGCCTCTTTGTAGGCATTGGTCCACCGGTGGTCGCCAATACCTGCGCCAGCCAGATGCACGATGGCGTCGACGCCATCGAGGACCTCGGGGTTGAGCACTCGATCTTGCGGCTTCCACTGTGCTTCCCGGACGCCCGCTGGAAGGTCGGTGGCGCTCGGTTCTCGGCGCACCAGATGCAGCACGGAGTCTCCGCGCTCCAGCAGAGCCTGGGACAGCGCCGATCCGATCATGCCGGACGCACCGGTGATGGCGACCGTTCGCGGCGCGCGCGAGGGTGGCTCAGACCCAGCGCCGGGCATGGCCCCGTCGGGGCTGTCTTCGTGGTTGCTCATCAAACCTCGAAAGATGCCTCTTCGAGGCGAGCCTTGACCGTAGACAGGAAGCGGGCGGCGTCGGCACCATCAACAATGCGGTGATCGTAGGTCAACGCCAGGTAGACCATCGAGCGGATGGCGATCGTTTCGCCGCCATCCTCATCGACCATCACGACAGGTCGTCGCACGACCGAGCCGGTGCCCAGGATGCCCACTTGAGGCTGGTTGAGGATGGGGGTGTCGAACAACGCGCCACGGCTGCCCGTATTGGTCAGTGTGAAGGTGCCGCCACCCAACTCATCCGGGCCGATCTTGTTGGTCCTCGTGCGTTCGGCTAGGTCGGCGATCTTGCGGGCCAGGCCAGCCACGTTGAGATCGCCAGCGTCCTTGATCACCGGAACGATCAAGCCCTTCTCGGTGTCTACGGCAATGCCGAGGTTCTCCTGGGAATGGAAGACCACCTGGTCCCCATCGATGCTGGAGTTCACGTTGGGGTGCTGCTTCAGCGCTTCGACCGCTGCCAAGGCGAAGAATGGCATAAACGACAACTTCACCCCTTCGCGCTTGAGGAAGTCGTTCTTGGCCTGCCCGCGCAGCTTGACCACCTTGGTGACGTCCACTTCCACAACGGTGGTCAACTGCGCACTCACCTGCAGCGACTCGACCATGCGGGTCGCGATGACCTTACGCAGGCGAGACATCTTCTCGGTGGTGCCGCGCTTGGCTGCAGAAGCTTGATCCGGGGCACGCGAAGCGCCTGCCGAGGATGCAGCTGCCGGATCTGGCGATGCCGACGCTCCAGAGGGTGCCGCGGGAGCTTCTGCGGCGGGCGCTGCCTCGGGCTCGGACTGCGAACTCTCCGCTGCCTTAGCAGCGTCGAGGATATCTTGCTTGCGGATCCGGCCGCCGACACCGGTGCCTTCGATCGAATCCAGGTCGATGTCGTGCTTGGCAGCCAACTTGCGCACCAACGGGGTCACATAGGCGCTGACATCCTTCGACTCCTTTGAGTCCGAAGTCTCAGCCTTCGAGTCCTTGGATCCGGAGTCGCCTTGATCGCCGCCCGTGGACTCGCTCTGGTCCTGCTGCGCCGGCTCCGGCGATGCGTTGGTGCCCTCCGTGCTGACCGACTCTTCGTCCGCCTCTTCGTGCAGTTTCTGCTCCGAGGCCAAGTCCTCATCGGCATCTTCAGTGGAGTCGTCAGCGGCGTCGCTGTCGCTGTCACCGTCCGAATCGTCGGATGAGCCGGAGTCACCACCGATGATCGCGAGATCGCCGCCCACCTCAACGGTGTCGTCTTCGGCGGCGAGGATCTTGGTCAGTTTGCCGGCAACCGGTGAGGGGATCTCGGTGTCGACCTTGTCCGTGGAAACCTCGAGCAAGGGTTCATCGACCTCGACATCATCACCCTCCTCCTTCAACCAGCGCGTGACAGTCCCTTCCGTCACCGACTCACCGAGGGCAGGCATGGTGACCCGCTCGCCGCTGCCGGAACCGTCCTGTGTTTCGCCGCTGCTTGAAGAGCTCGATTCGTCCTCTTCCAAGGACTCATCGTTGGCGGAGTCGGCGTCGCTGCCGTCTTCAGCGTCATGAGAGGCCTCTGGTTCGTCCTCTGCCTCGGCGCTGTCGTCGTCGTGACTGTCCTTTTCGGCGCTGTCGTCGCCCGACGAGGAGTCAGCTGAGTCGCTGCCATCCCCGATGACCGCTAGGTCAGCCCCCACCTCGACCGTTTCGTCCTCCTCGGCGAGGATCTCCTGCAGCACGCCAGCCACTGGCGAGGGGATCTCGGTGTCGACCTTGTCCGTCGAGACTTCGAGTAAGGGTTCGTCCACCTCGACCTCGTCGCCCACGCTCTTCAACCATCGGGTGACGGTGCCCTCAGTGACGGACTCACCCAAGGCTGGCATGCTCACGCGTTCAGACATTTCGACGTCTCCTGGTCCGGGGATTGGCAGTCTAGTTGTGCAACACAGGTTTGTGCAGGCACTCACCTATGTGAGTGCAGTGGTTTACCGGCCAGGGCCAAGTGTGCCTCGCCCAAAGCCTCATTTTGTGTCGGGTGGGCATGGATCATCGAACCCACCTCCTCGGGCATGGCCTCCCAGTTCACGATGAGCTGTGCCTCGCCTGCTTGTTCGCTCATTCGCCCGCCGATCATATGCACGCCGAGCACCGGGCCGTCGGAGGCGGAACGCACGAGCTTGACGAAGCCGGTGGTGCCCAAGATCTGGGACTTGCCGTTGCCGCCCAGGCTCAGCTCCTGACAAATCGCGGTGCCGAATGAGTCCCGAACCTGGCGCTCCGTCCAGCCCACCGAAACGATCTCGGGATCGCTATAGGTCACCCGAGGTATGCCGTGCTCCACGATCGGGGTCGGGTCGAGGCCAGCGATCTGTTCGGCGACGAAGATGCCCTGCGCGAATCCCCGATGAGCCAGCTGCAGCCCCGGCACGATGTCGCCGACGGCGTAGATCCCGTCCACTGAGGTGCGCAACAGGTCATCTGCGATCACGAAGCCGCGATCGGTCTCGACGCCGAGGGCCTCCAAGCCGAGATCCTCGCTGACAGGAGCTCGGCCAACGGCAACGAGCAGCATGTCGGCTTCGAGGGTGCTGCCGTCCGCCAGGGATACGCGGACCACGTCGCCCACATCCTCGGCGCTGGCGACGGAGGTTGCGGTCCGGGCGGTGATCCCGCGCTTGCGGAAAGCCCGCGCAAGGGCGCTGGAGAGCGCCTCGTCCTCGCCGGCAACCAATCGATCTAGCGCCTCAAGAATGGTGACGTCGGCCCCGAAAGAGCGATAAATAGACGCGAACTCCACGCCGATGACCCCGCCCCCGAGGATGACCACGCGATCAGGCACGGTGTCCATGGATAGTGCTTGATCGCTGGTGATGATGCGTCCACCCACGGGCACATCGGGCAGCAGCCGTGACCGCGAGCCGGTGGCCAGCACGATTGCGTTCCCCACCAATTCGGCATCGCCCACGGTGACAGTGCGGGGTGCGGTCAGGCTGCCGGTGCCATGCAGGTAGTCGATCGAGGCGGCCGACACCAGCCCTTGGAGTCCCCGGTGCAGACGCCGGACGACACCGTCCTTGTAACGATTGACCGCCGGCATGTCGATCGAGTCGAACCTCGCCTGCACCCCGAAGGTCGCGGCGGTACGAGCGGAGTCAGCAACTTCGGCGGCATGCAGCAGTGCCTTGGTGGGGATACATCCTCGGTGCAGGCACGTCCCGCCGAGATCCGCCTGCTCAACGAGGGCGACGCTAAGACCCAGTTGTGCAGCGCGCAGAGCGCAGGCGTAACCCCCGCTTCCGCCCCCCAGGACGACTATATCGTGGGTCGACGCCGACCCTGCCGCAGACTGCATACGCGCATCTTGCCACTTTCGGCATCTGAGCTCGCGGTGCCGCGACGAGCCTGCAGTTCGAGCACCGTGTGGTTTTGCTGATGGCCGGTATCGGCACGGTGGTTTAACCTCGGTGCTTATGACGTGGTGGCGACGTAAGCGCAGCGCCGGCGGTGCATCCGGTGGGACCGGGAGTGCAACGCCCCGTGGACGCACTGATGGGCCGGACATGACGGTCGATATCGTGGCCGTGCGCGCCTACGCCCAGGAGTTCGTGGCCACGCGGCGAGGGGTTGAGGGGTATGTCGAGCCCGCTACTAATATCAGCACCACGACCCTGGTCCTCATTGCCCATGATGGAGAGTGGACGCGTCGAGCCGTGGGCAACCCGCGCAATGCCTTCGGGATTTGTCGAGACTTGTCCATTCCGGTGTACGACGTCAACCAGATCGGCTATCCGAACCGGATGCGCGAGTGGTCTCGCCGCCAGCGCGGCAACTGAGGCCCACACAAGCCCGTCACCGCAGAGCAAAAAGGGTCGTCGCCGACGAGTCGAGATGCCACACTGAGCGCTCCCACCGATTGCAGGAGGAACCATGGCCGCGGAAACAGAGCCCACCAACGACTCCGAACGTCGTGATGAAGAGGACGTGAAGCGCAAGTTCCGAGAGGCGCTCGCCAAGAAGCACGCGCACGGCGGGGCTGACGTGTCGGATAACACTGAACACGGCAAGGTAGCCGGATCGCGCGGGGCCAAGACCAGCGGCGCCCAGCAGATGTTCCGCCGCAAGAGCGGCTAGGTCACGTAGCCCCCGGCGAACTCGATCAGCGCCCGCACGCCCGCGCCGGTGCCGCCCTTAGGGGTGTATCCGAAGGCTGAACCGTCGTTAAACGCCGGTCCCGCGATGTCCAAATGAGCCCACGGAAGCATGCTGCCCGAGGCGTCCTGACCCACGAACTCCGACAAGAAGGTCGCCGCAATCATGGCACCAGCGGCCCTGTCGCCGGTGTGCTTGATGTCGGCTACGGGCGAGTCCATGCTGGAGCGCAGTTCCTCGGGCAAAGGCAGCGGCCACGCGGGCTCGCCACCAGTCGAAGCGGCAGCCAGTGCGCGAGCAATGACGCCTTCATTGTTGCCCATCACGCCGAAGGTGCGCGAGCCCAGGGCGACCGTGCACGCACCGGTCAGGGTGGCGACGTCCACAATGGCATCGGGCTTCTTCTCCGAGGCCAAAGCCAAGCCGTCGGCCATCACCAGGCGGCCTTCCGCGTCGGTGTTGATGATCTCGACGGTTTTGCCGCCGCGCATTGTGACGACGTCGCCAGGGCGCTGAGCGAGATCGCCGGTCATGTTTTCGGCGAGGCAGA
Organism: Dermatophilaceae bacterium; assembly: GCA_041746935.1. GTDB lineage: Bacteria > Actinomycetota > Actinomycetes > Actinomycetales > Dermatophilaceae > Ornithinicoccus. The sequence goes on along the minus strand of JBGTGC010000356.1, from coordinate 654 downwards.
GATAACCCGTGACGGCAACCGGCATACCCAACTCGGCGATCGCGAGCACTGCTGCGGCCACAGCCGCCGCTCCGCCCATGTCGCATTTCATCGTGATCATGCCGGTGGCTGGCTTGATGCAGAGGCCACCGGAGTCGAAGGTGATTCCCTTGCCGACGAAGGCCAGTGAGGCCTTGGCACCTTGAGGTGCGTAGGTCATCGTCACCAACGCAGGACCGCGCGCGGACCCTTGCCCAACGCCGATGATGCCGCCGCACCCCTCCTCCTCGAGCCGCTGCGCATCCCACACCTCGACGGTGACCTCCTTAGAGGCGCGCCGCGAGACAGACGTGGCGAACGTCTCTGGGTACAGCGCATTCGGAGGCGTGTTGACCAGGTCCCGGGCATAGGCGACCGCCTTTGCCACTGTGTGCAAGCGGTCGAGCAGCTGACGGCCCTCTTTGGCCCGCGGCTTGATCCCCACCAGAATTGCTGAGCCCAGAGGCTCTTTCGCAGAGGCAGGCTTGCCGACCCCGAAGAACGTCTGGAAGGCATAGGCCCCCAGCAGCGCCCCTTCTCCAGCAGCTGCGACCGTTTCTGGGGTGGATGGACCTAGGGCGAAGGCGGCACGATCCTTGCCGGCCAGGGCTCTGGCTGCGACCCCGGCCGCCCGTC
>JBGTGC010000355.1:0-6611 GCA_041746935.1 Dermatophilaceae bacterium | reverse complement strand
GAGGAGACATCGACGATCCGATAGTGCAGGTGCTGCTCCAACTCGGCCATATCCCGAGCCAGGAAGAGTCTGTCCGTGCTGACCGTGTTGCCCGCCAACGGTGCCTTGTTGGCCTCGGGCACCCACGCCCGCACGTAGTCCATCACTTGGGCCTGCGCAGACTCCATCGTCTCGCCCCCAGCCAATTGGTCCAGCAGCCCGCTGCGCACGTGCATGTCGCGGACGAAGTCGCCCATCTGCTCCAGCGCCGCATCCGGCGGCCGGATCACCACGTTGACCCCCTCGCCGAGCACAGTGAGGTCCACGTCTGTGACGAGCGCGGCTACCTCGATCAGCGCGTCCACCGAGACGTCTAGGCCCGTCATTTCACAGTCGATCCAGACGAGTCGATCAGTGGCACCGCGCACGGGGTTCTCAGGACTCACGTCGTCAAGAGTAACCACGTTCGCTGTGCCGATTCTGACCGCTAGGGTGCCGCTGTGGACACGTCGAGGGGGGTAGCGGGGGGCTCCAACGCGACTCATCGCCCTGGGATGCGGCGAATTTTGTTGTGGGGCATGGCAGGCACCGGTTTCTTGATCGGTGCCTTCTTGATCACCCTGTTCATGTCGCAGAGTGCAGGCTTGGCCGGCGTCCTCCTCGCGGCCGCAGTGTCAACGACCGTGATCGGCATCGTGGTTCCACTGTTCATGTGGGTCGATCGTCTCGAGGCTGAGCCGCCGCGGATGCTCTGGTTCGCATTTCTGTGGGGGGCTTTGGTCGCCACGGCTGCCAGCATTGTCCTCAGCCTGGGGCTCACCCCGATGCTCGAAGCGTTCGGTGTCCCCAGCGAGGTGGCAGGGTCAGTGGTCGCAGCGCCAGTGGTCGAGGAGTTCGCCAAGTGCGCCGGAGTGCTCGTGATCTTCGCGATGGCGCGGCGGGAGTTCAACGGAGTGGTGGACGGCATCGTGTATGCGGGGATGGTTGCCATCGGATTCGCCTTCGTGGAGGACATCCTGTATCTCGCCTCAAGCTATGAGGTCCTCGGCCAATCCGGCCTGATTTCCATCTTCGTCATCCGCTGTCTGTTCACCCCTTTTGCCCATCCGATGTTCACGGTGTGCTTCGGGATCGCTTTGGGAATGGTGGCTCACAAGCAACATGCGCGGTATGTCGTCCCGGCGATCGGCTTCATGGCGGCGGTGGGTGCTCATGCGATGTGGAATGCCGCCACCTTGACCGACATGTGGGTGCCGCTCTATTTCCTGGTCCAGTTCCCGCTGTTCCTGGGGTTCATTTGGATGATGACGTGGGCCCGACGCGCGGAGGCGATGATGATCCGGGACCACCTCACGGCATACGGGATGAACGGGTGGTTCACTCCCAGCGAGGTCGCCATGCTGTCTTCACCTGCTCGACGTCGCGAAGCGCGCAGGTGGGCGAAAGATACCTACGGCCGCACGGGGGAGGCGGCGATGCGCGCCTTTCAAGATGAGTCATCGGAGTTGGCGATCGCCTGTGATCACCCGGGACGCGGTGATAACGCGCAATGGTGGGGACCTCGTGAGCAGTCGTTGCTGCACACCTCGGCCGGGCACCGCGCCCTCTTCGCCTCGCCGCCCGCTTCGTAACCAAGTCTCGCGCGGATCAGCGCGTCGCATCCGCATGGGCGAGCAGCGAGCGTGATTCGCTCAGGAAGCGCCCGGCATACGAGCCGAACCACTCCTCGATCTCGCCGAACTGATCGATGAAGGCCTGCCGATCCCCGCGACGCAATAAGTCCAACGCCTGGCCGAACTTCTCGTGATAGCGCTCGATCACGTGCACGCTCGCGTCCGAGGCTGTGATGATGTCGTAGTACAACTCCGGGCTCTGCGCGAAGAGCCTTCCTACCATCACCAGTTCGAGTCGGTAGATGGGCGAGGACAACGCCAGTAGATCGGCCAGCTTGTGGTCCTCGTGGGCCAGGTGCGATCCGTAGACGAAGGTCGAGAAGTGCCGGAGCGCCTGAATGAGCCCCATCGCCCCGTCGTGATCGGGTGCCGACACTTCATGCACCCGAGCCCCCCAAAGCCGGATCTGCTCGATGAGCCACTGCGAGGACTCGGCATCTCGTCCGGGACAACAGGCCACGACCTGCTTGGCGAAGGAATCCACGTCGGGCCCAAACATCGGGTGCAAGCCCAGCACTGGACCCGCGTGAGCCGCAAGCATGGCGTTGATGGGTCCGCTTTTCACCGACGTCAGATCCACCAGCAAGCAGTCAGCCGGCAGCTCGGGCAGCGCAGCAATGATGTCGATGGTGTCGTGAATGGGCACCGAGACCAGCACCATCCCGGCTCCTGCGAGCAGCTCCGGCGCTCGATGCCAGTCGTCGCGATCCAGGACCCGGACGGAATACCCCGACAGGGTCAGCATTCGACCCCACATGGCCCCCATCGCTCCGGCGCCACCCACGATGACGATGTGCCCCAGATCAGGTGCCTGCTGCGTGAAGCCCATGTTCTTCTCATGCGCGTAGGCCTCGCGCATGCAACGCCGCAGCACGTCTTCGATGAGGTCGCCAGGCACACCTTTAGCCTGCGCCAGCTCGCGCTTGGCGGCGATCATCACGCGCTCGCGCTCGGGGGCATAGATCGGCAATCCGTGCCGGCCTTTGACCTCACCAACCTGCGAGACCAACTCGAGCCGCCGAGCAAGCAAGTCGAGGATCGAGGCGTCGACGGCGTCGATCTGGTCGCGGAGGTCGGACAACTCAGAGGTCATGACCGCAGATGCTATCCGCGCCTACACTTCTACCCGGCCCCCGTAGCTCAATGGATAGAGCGCCGGCCTTCTAATCCGTAGGTTGCAGGTTCGAATCCTGCCGGGGGCGCGTCGGCCAGCCAAGACTTCTTTATTTTGTGCCAGGCCTCGTCGGCCGTGCTGTGGCACCCAGATGGGGAGGCGGAAAGTGCCTTCCCAGGAAAGCTTCGGTCGCCCGTGAGCTGCCAGTCGGCCTGCGGGTCGGGCGCGTAGCCGCCTCTCTGTCCTTCGAACTGCGGCACGTCGCCTTGCTGGGCTTGTGCGGCCCAGGGCCCGTTTTTCTTTCCGGGCCGTTTCGGGGGAACTTGGGTGCGTGGCGACTGGGTGCTCGGTTGCTTGCTTGTCCTCGTCTTCGCTCGTGCGGAAGGAAAGGTTCGGTGCACAATGACCGAGTGAGGGATGAGAGCGCATCGGTCACGACGGCCTATGGCTCCAGTGTGAGCCGCGGGTGGGCCGTCCGCACGCGGGTGCTTCTGGTGATCATTTCGCTGATGACCGCAGGCCTGGTCATCACCGGTGGGGTGACCTACTCCGTGCTCTTCCAACAGCTGGACGAGCGGGTCGAGGCCGAGCTGCTGCAGGAGCGCGACGAGCTTCGGATGCTCGCAGAGGATGGGCCCCCCGGGGAGGGCAGCGCCGAGTACGAAGACCTCGAGGCATTGTTCCTGGCTTTCCTGCAGAGCTCGGTGTCGGGCACGTACGAATCGATTCTGGGAATCATCGATGGGTCTGCGGTGGTGATCTCGGGCGGGAACCGGCCCTTCGAGCTGGACGATCCCACGGTCATGGAGTTCGTCCGGGACGAGATGGTCCCGGGCCGGTCGGTGCTGCGCGACCTTACCGTCGATGGCACCGACCTGCGGCTGCTGATCACCTCGGTGCAACTGAAGAACGAGTCCCGTCAGGGTCTGATGGTGGTCGGCATCGACATAGGCAGCCAGCGCGAGGGGTTGTTCGCCTCCATCCGGACCTACGCCTTGGTTTCCCTCGCCACCCTGCTGCTCGCCGCAGGTGCCGGTTTCGTGGTTGCCACCCGGCTGCTGAGGCCCCTCGCCGAGCTACGCGAGACCACATCCGCGATCGACACCGACGACCTGACACGACGCGTCTCCGTGAAAGGCGCCGACGATGACGTGGCCCACCTCTCTGTCACCTTCAACCAAATGCTGGATCGTCTGGAGTTCGGGTTCGCCGACCAACGGCGCTTCCTCGACGACGCAGCCCACGAGCTGCGCACGCCGCTCACCATCCTGCGGGGCAACCTCGAGCTCATCGACGCCGGTGACCCCCTGGACGTCGAGGAGACCAAGGATCTGCTGCTCCAGGAGATCGACCGAATGAACCGGTTGGTCGACGACCTGCTGCTACTGGCGAAGGCCCAGCGGCCGGACTTCGTGCGCCCCGAGCCGACGGACGCCTCTGACTTCTTGGACGAGGCGATGAAGCGGTTGCGGTTGCTGGGCGATCGCGCTTGGCGCACCGGTGACCGGGCCACGGGGGAGGTGCGCTTTGACCGCCAGCGTTTGGTCCAGGCGCTGCTCCAGCTCGGCGCTAACGCGGTGAAGTTCACCGAACCAACCGACACCGTCACCGTCTCGACGCGCTGGGCCATGCCCGACTCCACTGTGGCCGAGATCGACCCCGACCTGCAGACCGAGTGCTTCGTGGTCTCGGTGCAGGACACCGGGGTCGGTATCGCTCCGGAGCAAGTCCCCCGCATCTTCGAGCGCTTCGGGCGGGGCGAGAACTCGCGGCAGCTCGACGGCTCTGGGCTGGGTCTGGCCATCGTCGAGGCCATCGCGCAGGCCCATGGCGGGGTCACGACCGTGCAGTCGATCGAAGACCTCGGCAGCACCTTCCGCATCTGGCTACCGGTGAGCCGCACTGGTGTCTGTGCCCACCACGACGCCGTCGCCGTATGATACTCAGGCCATGCCCCGCATCCTGATTGCCGAGGACGAGGAGCGCATCTCCCGCTTTATGGACAAGGGCCTGCGGGCCGCTGGCTATGAGACCTTCGTCGTTTCTGACGGGGTGAGCGCTCTGGAGCACGCCCAGAACGGCGGCTACGACTTGCTGGTCCTGGACGTCGGGCTTCCTGGCATTGACGGCTTCACCATCCTGCGGGTGCTACGCACCATGGACAACCCGCTGCCGATAATCATCTGCACCGCGCGGGACGCGGTGGAGGACACCGTCGCCGGACTGGAGGGTGGCGCGGACGACTACCTGGCCAAGCCCTTCCGTTTCGAGGAGTTGCTGGCCCGGATCCGCACCCGGCTGCGGCCCCGCCCCGACGCTGACGGGCAGAGCGCGCTGCTGGAGCACGGTGTGGTCCGCCTCGACCTGACCACGCGGCAGGTCACCGTCGATGGGGTGGGTGCCGACCTCACGGCCCGCGAGTTCTCGGTGTTGCGCGAGCTTCTCGAGCACGCCGGGCAGGTTCTCTCCCGCGACCAGTTGCTCGACAGGGTCTGGGGCTACGACTTCGAGGGCGCCAGCAATGTGGTGGACGTTTACGTGCGCTACCTGCGGGGCAAGCTCGGGGCCGAGCGCATCGTGACCGTGCGCGGGGTGGGGTACCGGCTGAACACCGACTAACCGGCCGGGCCGGCTCTAACTGCCGATGAACTGCGGCTGAACATGATGAGAACGTTCTCATAGCTTCCTCACCGTCACCTCATCAGCGAGCGGTTCACTTCTCTGTAAAGCACCGACCGGCGGTGCGACGAGATCAGAGGAGGACGTCATGGAGGCCTTTGCCCCGGCGCCGCTACGCGTGCTGCTCTACTCCCACGACTCCCAAGGTCTCGGTCACCTGCGACGCAACCTGGCGTTGGCGCACTCCATGGCCCACGACCTGCCACGACGCACCAGGCGTCCGGTGACTGGGATGCTGATCACCGGGCTCGACGTGCCGGCGGTTGAGCTGCCCGACGGTTTCGATGTGATCCGGATGCCGGGCATCACCAAGCGGGCGGGTGTCTACGCCCCCCGTGAGGTCCTAGTGTCGATGCCAGATCTCACCGATCTGCGCGAGCAATTGTTGACCGCAGCCGTCGTCGGCTTCGAGCCCGACCTCGTGGTCATCGACCGGCACGCCTACGGGGTCGACCACGAGTTGCGGGTCCCCTTGACGGCCTTGCGCCTGGCCCAGCCCACCGCTCAGGTGGTCCTCGGTCTGCGCGAGGTGCTCGACTCACCAGAGGTGGCCTCGGCCGAGTGGCTGTCGCTGGGTGACCTGCACGCGCTGCGTCGAGTCATCGACCGGATCTGGGTCTATGGTGACGCCGCCGTCCATGACCCTCGTGTCACCGGGGAGATCCCCGTCGGGTTGCACGATCTGGTCGACTTCACCGGTTACTTGTCTCAGGGCCGGCCCGGTGGTGTGGTCAACCCGCTGATTCAGCGCGGTCCCTATCTGCTCACAATGGTTGGTGGCGGCAGTGACGGGAGGGCGCTGTGCGAGGCTGCGGCTCAGGCGGAGGTGCCGGTCGGCTACCGCCACATCCTGGTGACAGGACCGCAGATGTCGGCCCGGGACCACGCTGCCGTGAGCCTGGTGGCCACCTCCCGCACCGAGGTGCTGCGCCGGGTCCGCGACGGACTGGCTGCGATCTGCGGTGCCACCGGGTTTGGTCGCGATGGCCGGATACAACACTGTCACCGAGGTGCTCAGCACCGACGTACCGGTCTTGCTGGTGCCCCGCGAGGTGCCCCGGATGGAGCAGTCGATCCGCTGCCAGGCGCTGTTGCGTGCCGGAGTCGTCGACGTGTTGCCGCCGACACAAACGACCGCTGAGGAGATCTCGCGGTGGATGGCCGGG
>JBGTGC010000354.1:0-8546 GCA_041746935.1 Dermatophilaceae bacterium | reverse complement strand
GGCATTGAAGGCCGGTCTGCGCCTGCTCGTCATCGATGATGCCCACGAGATGACGGCATCAGCGGCGGCGCTCATCCGGGCCATCGATCACCCGCAACTGCGAGTTCTGCTCATCGGAGACGGGGACGCGGTCGTCCAAGGGTTCCGGGGAGCCGTTGGAGATCGATTCATCGGCCTCGCCCAGGATCTTGTCGCCGACCGTCGTGCGGGCTCCAGGCGCGTCGAGCAGATGTCCCTGAAGCAGGGACACCGATTGAGGGCCGACGTCGCGGCTGTAGCCACTGAGGTTGCCCGCCGGATTGGGGTCAGCGCCGGCTCGACGCACCGCGCGGCGACCCCCTGCCCAGGCCGGGGGGAGGTCGAAGTGGCGATCGCACACACCCCCGCCCAAGAAGCCGAACTCGTTGCTTATCGCTTGCGCCGAGCGCACCTTATCGATGCTGTGCCCTGGTCACGGATGGCGGTCATTGCCCGCTCGGGAGCGCAGCAGGAGGGAATGCGCAGGGCGTTGAGTGTGGCGGGGGTGCCGGTGCATTCAGGATCACACGCGATCGCGTTGGCCACTGACCCGGCTATCCGGCCGCTGTTGATGGCCATCGACATTGTCGTGCAGTGGGCCGACGGGCAGCGCGAGGCACTGCGCGACACAGAAGTGCTTGATCTGTTGACCTCACCGTTAGGGCGAGCCGATCCGGTAGCCCTGAGACGGTTGCGCCGAGCCGTTCGCTGCGCGGATCCGCTGCCGAGTGCCACTCGCGGTGAGGCACCCGGACCGAGCAAGGGAGTCGACGAGGTCATGGGTCGCTGGGTCCTGGACCCCAGTTGGCTGCTGGCTCATGTGGACAGCGACCGGGACACCGAGCCCCTGGCCAGGGTGGCTCGGGTCCTGCGGGCAGGGAGGGTGGCCGTGGAGGATTCCCGGGCTGCTGCGGCCGAAGCGCCCCACGGGGCAGACCTGACCGCCCATGGACTGCTGTGGGCAGTGTGGTCGGCCACGGGGTTGGCGACCCAGTGGGAGTCTGCGGCGTTGGCCGGTGGGGCCGCAGGCGCGCGTGCGGATCGTCATCTCGATGCCGTGATGCGGCTCTTTGGAGCGGCCCAGGACTATGGCCAACGGTTGGGCCGAGCCGACCTTGGCGGTTTTGCGGACCACGTGAGATCACTGGAGGTCACGCCGGACTCGCTGGTCGCCCGTGCAGTTCGCGGCGATGCCGTCAGCGTTCTGACCCCGCAAGCCAGCGCGGGCAAGGAGTGGACCATGGTGGCCGTGATGGGCGTCCAGGAGGGGGTATGGCCCAACCTGCGCAGTCGAGGCTCACTGCTGGGTGCCGAAGCCCTCGTTGACGTGTTGAACGATCGGTCCGTCGACGGTCTCGTTGGACTTCGCTCGGCGCACGCTGCGGTGTGGACCGATGAGTTGCGCCAGTTCTACGTCGCGCTGACGCGAGCCACAGCTCGACTGCTGGTCACGGCGGTGGCCAGTGTGGATGACCAACCGTCGGCGTTCCTCGACCTCATCGACCCAGACGGGCAAGGGCGAACCTCCCCCGTTGTCCCGCCCAGACTTACGCTCCGCGGCGCTGTCGCCTCGCTGCGCCGCGATCTCGTCAAAGCCCACCTTGCCGGTGACCTGAGCAATCGCGATCTTGCCGCTGATCAGCTCGCCGATCTTGCCGCTGCGGGGGTGGCTTGGGCCCAGCCCTCGGCCTGGACTGATGGGCGGGTGGTGTCCACGACGGAGCCGCGAGTGCCGTCGGGCCCGGTGAGTGTCTCCCCCTCGAAGGTCCAGTCGTTCAACGAGTGCGCGCTGCGCTGGCTGCTCACCAGCCACGGAGGTGAGGGAGAGTCAGTGGTCTCCGCCGCTGTGGGGACGTTGGTGCATGACATCGTGGCCCGCGCTCCCGAAGCGAGTCGCGAAGCGCTCACCGCGGCCTTGGACGAGCGCTGGGCTGAGTTAGGTCAAGACCCCTCGTGGGTTGCCGCGCGAGATCATCGCCGTGCCCACGACATGATGGGCCGCTTCGTGGCCTATCGAGCGAACGCCGCTGCGCAAGGGCAGGAGTTGGCCGGTCTGGAGTTACCCGTCACGGTCGATGTCGGTCGAGCACGGCTCAGCGGGCGGGTGGATCGGGTGGAACGCACTGCCGACGGGGCATTTGTCGTGGTGGACCTCAAGACGGGCACAAACAAGCCGCTGGCTGCTGACATCGCCACGCACCCGCAACTTGCGGCATACCAAGTGGCCTTGGTCGAAGGGGGGCTGAGCGATGCCTTGGGACCGGACGCCCGCAGTGCTGGAGCAGCATTGGCCCACATCGGGTCGGCCGGTGGCAAGGTGACCGCTGTGCAGCAACAGGCCCCGTTGGTCGAGGCGGATGATCCGAATTGGGCCCATGAGCTTGTGCAACGGAGCGCTGAGGGCATGGCGGGTGCCCAGTTTTCCGCGACTCTAGGGGCGTGGTGCCGCAGTTGCGCGGTCAAGACCTGCTGCCCGATGCAACCTGAGGGGGACCGACAGTGATCAGCGCGCGTCACATCGCGGCGACGTTGGGCACGCCGCCTCCGACGCAGGAACAGGTCGCGATCATCGAGGCACCCTTGGAGTCCATGTTGGTCGTCGCCGGGGCGGGGTCAGGCAAGACCGAGACGATGGCGGCGCGGGTGCTGTGGTTGGTCGTCAATGATCATGTCCGGCCTGAGGAGATCCTCGGACTGACGTTCACCCGCAAGGCATCAATCGAGTTGGCGACTCGGTTGACCGCCAAAGTTCGGGCGCTGCGGGTGAGTGGACTGTGGGCAGCGCAGCCGGAGTCGCTGCCCCTTGGATCAGCGGCGGGGACGTCCTCGGAGGCAGCGCTGGGTCCCACCGTGTCGACTTACCACGCCTATGCCGGCCGAATCGTCGCCGACCACGGACTGCGCTTCGGAGTCGAGTCGCACGCCACGGTGCTGTCCCAAGCGGCCTGCTGGCAGATCGCCTACGAAGTGGTCCACTCCTATCCCGGAGACATGGCGGCCATGGACTTGGCCGAATCCACCGTGGTGCAGGCCGTCCTCGACCTGTCCGGCGAGCTCAGCGAGCATCTCGTCGACCCTGGGGACGTGCAGGACTGGTTGCTCGAGCACGCCGCCATGACTGATGACCTTCCCGGCAAGGACGGCAAGGCAGCGACCAAGCCAGGGGCTGAGGTGGCGCTCTTGCTCCGCAAGAAGGCCCTGATCTTGCCCTTGGTGACCGCCTATCGCGTGGCGAAGCAGGCACGATCTGCCGTTGACTTCGGCGATCAGATGGCGATAGCCGCGCGCCTGGCCAGGGACATCCCTGCGGTCGGCGTGATCGAACGGAGCAGATTCCGTGCGGTGCTTCTCGATGAATTCCAAGACACATCGGAGGCGCAGATGGTGTTGCTGTCCTCTCTGTATGCCGCGTCAGGCCCCCACCCCGAGCGGTCCGGTGTGCCCGTGATGGCCGTGGGGGACCCGCATCAGTCCATCTACGCCTGGCGCGGGGCAAGTGCTACGACGCTGAACACCTTCCCGGTCCGCTTCGGCCCTGGAGGCAGGGGGCCTCATCGGGCAGCGCCGGTCCGCTCGTTGAGCACGTCGTGGCGCAATAGTCGCGCCGTCCTTCACGTTGCCAACGCCGTTGCAGCACCGCTGCGCCGAGCCAGCCCGGTGATCGTCAAAGAAGTGGCACCAGCCGCAGCCGCGGGCGGCGGTGAGGTCCATGCCCTTCGTTGCACCACCCACCGGGACGAGGCGGCCTCGGTGGCGTCCTGGATCGCCAGCCGCTGGTTCGATGACCAAGGCGCCTGGACCGGGCGCAGCGCGGCGGTGTTGTGCCGCAATCGCGCGCAGTTCGACACGGTGGCCCAGGCACTGCGAGCCCGGCATCTGCCGGTCGAGGTCGTTGGACTAGGGGGATTGCTGAACGCTCCTGAGCTCGTGGACCTCGTCGCCCTCTTATGGGCGGTGCAAGACCCTGGCCGCGGGGACCAGGTGGTGCGGCTGCTGAGCGGTCCGGTGTGCCGTCTCGGGGCCGCCGACCTGGGCGCGTTGTGGGCCTGGGCACGACACTTGGTGGCCGACTATCCTGACGAGAGCGCGACGCTGGGTGAAGCCCTCGATCATCCGCCGCGCAAAGGGTGGTCCTCAGCGAAGGGGGGAGCGCTGTCGCAGACGGGATGGCAACGCGTCACCCACCTGAGTTCGGTGATCGTCTCGTTGCGCAGCGCCGTCGGCATGCCGCTCGCGGATCTGCTGATCGAGGCCGAGCGCAGCATCGGCCTCGACATCGAGGTGGCCGCCGATCCGGACGTGCCACAGGGTTGGGCGCGCGGGCACCTGGATGCGCTGATCGATCTGGCCAGTGCGTTCGAGGCCAGTGCCGACCGTCCGACCCTGGGTGGTTTTCTGGCCTGGTTGGAGGCAGCACGAGCTCACGAGCGCGCCCTCGAAGACGTGGAGATACCCGAGTTGGCCGAAGTCAGCGTCAGCGCCGGGTCAGTGCAGGTGCTCACCGTGCACGCTGCGAAGGGCTTGGAGTGGGATGTCGTCGCGGTGCCGGGGTTGGCCGAGGGGATCTTCCCGGTGCTCCGTGGCCAACCTCATCTTCGCGAGCAGGCCTGGGTCCACACCGCCCACGCGGCTAAAGGCTGGCTGACAGGCATCGGTTCGTTGCCCTATCCGCTTCGCGGAGACGCCGCCGGACTGCCAGTCCTAGATCTTGCCGGCGTGGACAGCACTCATGCCCTGGCGCAGGCCCGCGCCGACTTCTATGCCGACGGGGTCCGACACAAGGTGGCTGAGGAACGGCGATTGGCATACGTAGCCTTCACGCGTGCTCGGCACGAGATGCTGCTGAGCGCCCCGGTGTGGTCCTCCGGCAAGAGGCCCCGGGTGACGTCACGATTCCTTGAGGAGGTGCTGTCGAGGCCCGGTTCCGGCGAGGCTGGGGAAGAGGTCAGCATTCTTCAGTGGGCGGACATGCCGGCCAACGAGCACGAGCAGAATCCGTTGGCTGACGTCGAGGAGCGGGCGCCATGGCCGATCGCCGCGGGCCCCCGTCGTGCCGCCATGACCGACATCGTGCAGACGGTGTTGGACGCTCACGTGACGACGGCCAGGCAACCCCAACCATCCGGATCTGATCAGGCGCTCGATTCGGGGGACCGCGAAGAGGTGAAAGGCGATGAGTTCAGCGATGTGCTTCGACTCCTGCTGGCCGAGCGCGACGTGCACTCCTCGAGCGGGCGCACCGAGACCACTCACGGTGGAATCGGCATACCGGCGCAGTTGTCGACTACTGCGGTCCTCGACGTCATCGCGAATCGTGAGAGGTTCTTGCGCCGCCGCCGCCGCCCTATGCCGACACCACCCGCCCCTCGAGCGGAAGTAGGAACCGCGTTCCATGCGTGGGTCGAGCAGCACTATGAGCGCCCCGCTTTGATGGATCTGGACCTCGGGTTGGACCCAGACCTCACCGTGGATCCGGTCGATGATCTGGGTGAGCGCGGGAGCGACATCGCGAGCGTCGAGAGTGCTGCGGCTGAGCCGAGCTTGGCGGAGATGCGAGAGCAGTTCCTTCACAGCGAGTGGGCAGATCGGACACCAGTGGGGTTGGAGATCGCGGTCAGCACCCCGCTGGCAGGTCACACGGTGAAGGGGCGCATCGATGCTGTCTTTCCCCGCGGCGATCACGGGTTCACCGTGGTGGATTGGAAGACGGGAAGACCGCCCTCGGGGGAGCGAGAACGGGCCCGCCGTGATATGCAGCTCGCGGTCTACCGGGTGGCCTACGCACGGCTGATCGGTGCCGACCTCAGCGCGGTAGACACGGCTTTCTTCTATGCTGCGACCGGCGAGACCGTCCGGCCGGCTCCGCTGAGTGAGCGCGAGGTGGAGGAACGGTTGCGGTTAAGTCTCGATGGGCCCTCAGGTTGAGGGGGGCGCGGTTTCGCTCTCGTCTTCTTCATCATCGATGTCGTACAGATCACGCATGCGGGTCGCCTCGTCGAGGTCAGCCCCGAGACTGACGCGCGGGATGCTCTCGGTCTGATCCTCGGTCTCTCCCGAGTCGTCCGGAACGATGTCAGCGTCAACGCCGTCGTCCGGATCGACGTCTGGCTCGCCAACCTCGGCTTCATCGGTCTCGATGACCTCGAACTCGGGAACATCAACCTCAGGCACATCTACCTCGGTCACATCGATGTCGTATTCGCCCAGGTCGCCGGATTCGGTGGCGCGGGGGGGCGCGGCGTCTTCCGGCGCATCATCACCCGTGTCGAGTTTCTCGCCGTCGGCGGTGACGTTGCCCTCACGTGCATCGTCGACGAGCTGTGCGTCGAAGCCCTCAGAGGTCGCCTCGATCAGCGTCTGATGGACCAACGAATGGTCCGAGGCCGTCAAGCGGTCGAGTTTGCGAAGTTCATCGACTCTCACCTGCACCGTCTCGTCCGCTCCCGCCGCCGCGGCTTGGGCCAATCCCTTGATCAGTCGCATCTCCCCGGCCAACCGAGCCCGATGAATCAGGTGGGGGTCTGGGCGCGAGGAACGGGCCAGCGAATAACTCTCGAGCACGGATTCCAAGGCAGCCGGGGTGAGTTGATCGACCAGGTTGGCGAAGTCCTGGGCAGGGTCACCGACCACCGCGTGATCCCACTGCGTGAGAGCGACCACCCTTCCGGTCGCGGCATCGTCGTCGGTGAAAGCCACCAGGAAGGCCCAGCCATCGAGGGAGCCATGCACAGGAGTAGGAGCAAAACGCCACAACGCCGCTGCATCCAGCGCCTCTTCCCATCGCGCCAGCAGCCCCGTGGGCACCAGGCCGGTCGCGGCCGCCCGGTCGACCTCGGAGACGCAGCGCTCGCGGTGGGACGCGGCGTCGAAGACCGGGACCGCATAGTCCTCGAAGACATCGCTGGCGATGTTGTGCACCGCCGCAATGGCCCGGCCCACGGCACTGGCCAGCCCCGGACCCGGCGGCAGATGATGCAGGTTGAGGGCCGAACCATCGACGTAGGGATAAACCGCTGCGCGGCCCTGCTCAGGACCCAGGGCCGCAAAACCCGTGGCCGCCGGCACCTTGAAGGGCAAGTGTTTGCCCAGCTGGCCGACCAGCGCTTCGTTGCGCTCCAACTCTGCCCCCGCCACAGCACTCAGCGGCACTCGAACGACCCAGGTGCGCCCGGTGCTGTCTTCGACGATCGCTGTCTGGTGCTGGGCGTTCTCGCCCCTATATCCTCGGCTCACTTCTTGCACCGAGACCGGCTGCATACCCGGCACGGCCGCACTCGCAATTCCGGCTAGGGCCAGGTCGCTTCGTCTCACCCGATCACCGTAAGCGGTGGCCGCTACCAATGCATGCAGGCAAGGCCGAGCCGAAGGCGCTGGAGGCTGTGGATGCTGGGTCAGCGTGGAGGGCGTCGCCGCCTACAGTGGGCGGGTGAGTGTTGCTGATGAGATCATGCTCGACCTTTCGCTGGCCCGGGGAACCCTGGACCGTGAAGGCACGGCTCGACGGGATGGGGATGTCCTGCGTCGTGCATTGTCGCAGTCGGGGACGAGGATCTATGACCTGATCGACGGCAAGATGCGGACCTGCCGTGTCGATGGCGAAGTGCGTCTCGTGCCGCGCTCGCCCGATGTGGCGGACTCCTCGCGATTGGCTTTCTATCTGGGGCGAGACGACGATCGCGAGCACGTAGCCGTCATCCGGCCGGTGGAGGAAAACGAACGGCCTGACCCGGGTGGCAAAGGTTGGCAGACGCTGCGCGAGTCGGGCGAGGATCTTGGCGACACCGACGCCGGAGTGTTCACCACGGCTGTGGCACTTCTGAATTGGCATGACCGCCACCCGTTCTGTCCGCGCTGCGGCACGCAGACCGAGCCCACCGAAGGCGGGTGGGTCCGGGTCTGTCCCAACGATGGCTCGCAGCACCACCCGCGGACCGACACGGCGGTGATCGTGGCCGTCACCGACGACGAGGACCGCATTCTGTTGGCCCGCGGGCCGCACTGGCCCCAGGGCCGAATGTCGGTGTTGGCCGGATTCCTCGAAGCGGGAGAGTCGCTGGAGTCGGCGGTGATGCGCGAAGTCAGCGAGGAGGTCGGCGTCGACGTGCGCAGCGTGACCTTCCGCGGCAATCAGCCCTGGCCCTTCCCGTCGTCGCTGATGATCGGGTTCACGGCGCGAGCCTTCGATACTGACCTCACCCTTGATCCACAGGAAATCGCCGAAGCGAGTTGGTTTGCTCGCGGTGAGCTCGCGTATGCCGTTCGGTCCGGTGCCGTGGCCCTTCCGCCTCGGGTCTCCATCGCCCGAAGGCTGATCGAACAGTGGTTCGGCAAGGAAATTGAGCAGGCCCAAGAACTAGCCGGACCGTTCAGGGGTCGCGAATCATCGTGAGCGCGCCCCCTAACCCGGAGGAAGTGCTGCTCGGGTTGGATCCCGAGCAGCGGGCCGTTGCCACTGCCCCGCGAGGCCCCGTCGTCGTGCTGGCCGGAGCAGGAACCGGCAAGACCAGGGCCATCACGCACCGCATTGC
>JBGTGC010000353.1:0-29478 GCA_041746935.1 Dermatophilaceae bacterium | reverse complement strand
GCTTCGGTCACCACGTGCAACGTCAACGTCTCGGTGCGTGCCCGCATACCGTCAATGCCCGTCAGGCCAGACTTCACTTCGTCATCACTGAGCCGAGGCAGCACCGGGGCCACGTCGGCAGCGGCTTCCGCGATCTCGCCGGTGACGTTGGAAAGCGTTGCCGCGAGCGCTTCGCCCGGCGGTTGCCACGCCGCCTCACCCGACTCATCCTTGGGAGCATCGGGGTCAGGCTGACTGATCACCACCGGCCCTTCTTCGCTCGTCTCCGTTTCCGTGTCAGAGCCCATGTCCGAGGCCGCGTCTGTGACCGCAGGGCGCACCGAACCACCGCAGCCCGGGACAGACCAGAGCAGCGACTCACCACCAAACGGTGAGGGATGAAACAATCCGATATCGAACATGTGTCCACTATGACAGAAGCCACCGACACCCATCGGACTGCTTGTGGAAAAGCAATAGATGCCATCATCGGAGTGGTCGAACAACGATGTGAAGCATGGACCAACCCGACCCCCGACCAGTGACGATGTACAAGCGATGGTCGCTCCGCGACGGCGTCACCGTGGAAGAGGTGGCGGCCTTTGCGAGGCAGCACATCCAGCCCGCATACCAACGTCTCTCACCCGACGTAACCCTCGGACTCGAGATGGCTGGGGACGGCTTGTCAATCGTTGCTGTTCAGCGCTGGACGAGCGGCGGCGCCAGAGATGCGGCGACCTCGGGTGAGCGCTATGCGATCTGGTGGGCCGCTAACGAGCGCACGCTTGAGCTCTGGGACCAGCTCGTGATCTTTGCCGACGAGTGGAAGTCCGTCGAGGTCGACCTCGAGCACCCCTGAAACGTGCCAGAGGCAACACAGTGGCGCGAGGACCTCACAACCCGAAGGTGGCCGCGATCGCCTTGATCGAGTCCGCGCTAGTGCGCAGTCGAATGAGCTCGTTATCGGTCATCGAGGCCGGCAAGCGCCAATGCGCCCCGTGCTTGTCCACCACGGTCGGGACCGACAGGCAGACGTTGCTGATCCCGTAGTACTCATCCAGCCACGTCGAGACCGGCATGACCCGCCCTTCGTCCCGCATCACCGAGTCGATGATCGAGCAGCACGCCATCGCGACGGCATAGTTGGTCGCGCCCTTGCCGGCGATGATCCGACCCGCCGAGCCCATCACGGCCTGCGCGATGTCGGCGCGCTCGAACTCGTCCAAGCGCCCGGTGCTCTCGTGCCAATCCAACAGCGGCACTCCACCGATCGTGGCCGAGCTCCACAGCGGGAACTCGGTGTCGCCGTGCTCACCGACGACATACGCGTGGACGCTCTGGACCGCCACCCCGACCCGCTCGGACAGCTCTTGGCGCAATCGCGAGGAGTCAAGCACCGTGCCGGAGCCGAAGAGTTGCTGCGGATTCAGACCTGTGACCCGCAGCGCGGCCGTGGTCACCACATCGACCGGGTTCGTCACCATCATGTATGCCGCGTCGGGCGCCACCTCCAACAACTGGGGGAGCAGGGTGCGAGTCAGCGCGATGGTGGTGCCGGCCAGATCCATCCGGCTCTGCCCCGGCTTCTGCTTCGCGCCGGCCGTCACCACGACCATGCGCGCGCCGCGGACGATCTCGATGTCGTCGCTGGCCACGATCTCACCGCGCCGCATGAAGGACAGACCCTGAGAGATGTCCAGTTCCTCGGCCTCGAGTTTGGTGGTGTTGATGTCGTACAGCACGACGCGACGAGCCACTCCCTGCGCCAAGGCGGTGTATGCCATGGTCGCCCCGACCGAGCCAGCGCCGATGATCGCGAGCGTGGGAGGTGTTCCGTGAGTGTGTGCCACCTGCACAGTCTGACAAACACTCCGGCAACCCGGCGGTCAATGGTCGCCTTGGACGCCGAGTTCACCCTGCCGACAGATGCCATCCATCGGCAGGTCGCCGAGCGCAGGCTAGGTTGGCCGGAGCAGAATCGCCCTTCGATCGGGCCTGCGCAAAACGCTGGCAGCCGATCGTGCCCGACTCACGAGGAGTTGTATCGGTGAAACTCAGAATCCCGCACGGCGGAAGGCGCGCTCTCGCGCTGGCCTCCGGTCTCACGATGGTGGTGGTCTCAAGCGCCGCTGCAGAGGACTCCCAAACCGCAGCGACCGTGCCAGCAGCCCCGGCGGCTGCGGCCTCCGTTGCCGCCGCGGTGCCGGCGCTGCCGCAAGGCATTACTGAGCGCATCGGTGGAGCCGATCGCTACGAGACCGCAGCCTTGGTGGCGGCGGAGTATCCCGATGTGGACGTCGTCTACATCGCCTCTGGTGAAGTCTTCCCGGACGCGCTGACGGCACGAGCAGTCGGAGTCAACGTGACGGCAGGTGCCGAGGACGTGCCCGCACCCCAGGCCGACGGAGCAGGCACCGCCGCCCCAGTGCTGCTGACCAAGGCCGACGAGTTGCCCACAGCAACGACCGGCGCGCTGAACGACATCAAGCCCACTGAGATCAGGATCGTCGGCGGTGAAAAGCGGATCAGCCCCGCCGTGGAGGCCGAGCTCAAGAATTTCGCACCCGTGACGCGGTATGCCGGCGATGACCGATACGAGACGTCAGCTGAGTTGGCTGGCTTGTTCCCCAAGGGGCTTCCGGTCGTGTTTGTCGCCACGGGTGAGAGCTTCCCCGACGCACTGGTCGGTGGTGCCGTCGCCGGTCGTGAGGGCGCTCCGATCTTGTTGACCGCCGGTGCCGAATTGAGCGGCCCGACCGCGCAGGCCCTGACCGATCTGGCCCCGCAGGCCGTCGTGGTCTTCGGTGGCCCGAATGCGGTCAGCGAAGCCGCCCTGACAGCGATTGCCGACATCGTGCCGGCCACCACCCGAGTCTTCGGCGACGACCGCTACGATACCGCTGCCGTCATCAGCGCTGCCTACGAGAAGGACCTCGATAAGGCCTACGTGGCAACCGGGTTGACCTACCCGGACGCACTCACCGGGTCCGCGCTTGCGGCATACGAAGGCGCTCCGTTGCTGTTGACCAAGAGCGCGACGCCACCCAGCATTCTTGGGGCTTTGGATCGACTCTCACCGCAGGGCGCAACATTGCTCGGTGGGCCTGGGGCGGTCAGCGACGCCAACGCGGTCCAGCTGGACGCCGCCCTGCCGGAGTGGATCGACCAGATCCACCTTCAGTTGCTCTCGTTCAACGACTACCACGGCCATCTCGAGGCCGAGGACGCGACGCTGACCGAAGCCCAGGACCCGGATCAGAACCCCGTCGGCGGCGCTACCTATCTGTCGACGACGTTGTCGGAACTGCGCGCCACGTCACTGCCGGAGCAGAGCATGACGGTGGCTGCCGGTGACCTCATCGGTGGCTCGCCGTTCCTGTCCGGCATCTTTCACGACGAGCCGTCGGTGGAGAGCCTGAATATCATGGGCCTCGACGTCAGCAGTGTCGGCAACCACGAGTTCGACGAAGGCACCGAAGAACTGCTTCGTATGCAGTCCGGCGGCTGTCACCCCGACGACGGGTGCTATTTCCCGAACGAGCCGTATGCCGGCGCGGACTTCCCGTGGCTGGCGGCCAACGTCGTGAAGAAGGACGACGGCAAAACACTCCTGCCCGGCACCTACACGCGCGACATCGGTGGCGTTGACGTCGGGTTCATCGGGATGACCTTGGATGAGACGCCGACGCTGGTCAGCCCCGGGGGGGTGGCCAGCGTTGAGTTCCTTGACGAGGTCGAAACGGCCAACGCCACTGCGGCCCAGTTGCAGGCCGACGGCGTGGAATCGATTGTGGTGCTGCTGCACGAAGGCGGCTACCAAACCGGTGGCTACAGCGAGTGCGAAGGCGTCTCGGGCCCGATCGTCGAGATCGCCGAAGGCCTCGATCCCGAGATCGACATGGTCATCACCGGGCATACTCACCAGCCGTACATCTGCGACATCCCCGACCCCGACGGCGACTCGCGTCTGGTCACGAGTGCTAACCAGTATGGCCGTGTGGTGACCGAGTCCGATGTGGTGCTCAGCCAGACCAGCACCGACGTGGTGCGTGAAGACACGGCGGCGGTGAACAACCTGGTCCTGCAGAACGTGGCCGACCCGGAGATCGACGCGCTCGTCACGAAGTGGAAGAACCTGGGCGATGTCGTTGGTGCCGAAGTCGTCGGAACGCTGGCGGAGGACATCACCGGCAGCGCCGGCGGTGACCGCGGCATCGAGACGCCGTTGGCCAATCTGATCGCGGATTCGATCCTTTATGGCACCGAAGGTCCGGATCAGGGCGACGCGGAAATTTCCTTCACCAACGTCGGCGGCGTCCGGGCTGACCTGCTGGTGGACCAGATCACCAACGGTGAGCAGCCTGGTGAGATCACCTACGCCGAGGCCTTCACCGTCCTGCCGTTCGGCAACCTCCTGGTGTCCATCGATATGACCGGTGCTGACATTAAGGACGTGCTGGAGCAACAGTTCGACCCGAACCGCGGTCGCCAGCAGTTGGCGCTCGGTGTCTCCGAGGGGTTCACCTACTCCTGGGACGGCGATGCAGCGCAGGGGTCGAAGGTCAGCGGGATGGAGCTGAACGGCGTGCCGCTTGAGGACGACGCGACATACCGGGTGTCCACGCTGAACTTCCTGGCTGAGGGTGGCGACTCGTTCACCGCGTTCACCAACGGCACCAACCTGCTCGGTGGTCCCGGAGACTTCCAGAACTTGGTGGACTTCATGGGCGACAACTCCCCGCTGGAGGCTCCGGAGGATCGGGTCGAAGGTCTGTAAGTAGTCCCGCCTGTAAAGAGGCGCGACCTCGCGCAAAAGTCGCCGAGTCCCACGGTACTCGCGGGGTTCGGCGACTTCGCGCGTCTGGCTGCCGTGCCAGGCCGTCCTAGCTGCCCTCGGTGCCTGACGTGGTAGGAGTGTGAGTTTTCTCGGCGGTGTATGAGGTCAAGGCGGCGAGCAGGTCGGGCCCGGCCTCGATGGTTTGGATCTCATCGGCCAGCTTTACGTCGGCGGCCATGAACGCGGCCAGCACCGAAGAGATGACCGCATGCTGCGCCTCGCGGGTCTCCAGTTGCCGAGCGCCAGACCAGAAGCGCAACTCCAGCGTGAGCGCGCCCTTGTCCAGGGTCGTGAGCAAGGCTTGCGGCTCCGGCTCCCCAAAGACGGCCGGTACTGCTGCCATCGCGTCAATAGCAATGCGCTGAGCCCGAGCGGGGTCGACGGCTGCATCGATCTGGACCTCGACGCTGGTGCGTACATGCTCGTATCCGGTCTGCACAGTGACCAAGTCAGAGTGCATGACCTGGTTCGGGATGAGCACTTGTCGACCGTCGAAGGTCCGAACCGTGGTGCTATTCAACGTGATATCGGTGACCGTCCCGCGCACCTCCTGCACGCCGATCTGGTCCCCGACCCGGAACCGGCCGCGCGACAAGATCATGATGCCAGCGAACATGTTGCCCAGTACCGTCTGGAAGGCGATACCCGCGGCGATGGAGATCACGCCGAGACCACCGAGGATGTCCACCGGACGCACCGAGGGGAAGATGATGGTCAGTGCGACCCCGAGGCCGAGCAAAATAATGAGCCACTGAGCGAGCAGGCTGAAAACCGAGATCGCACTGGGCCCGCGGTCACGCCAGGTGAGATAGCGAGCCACGATCCACCGGATCATCCAGCTGATTAGCACGGAGGCGAGCAAGGTTGCGATGCCCACCCCGAGCATCGGCCAGGTCACATCGGGCAGATCGAGTTGCTGGACCTTCGGGTTGAACCCACGCGTTGGCACCTAGCCGATGCTAGGTCACTGCGGCATCCTGGGTCGGGTGGACCTGATGGCACCCGTCGCGGACCAGTACCGGGAGTTCGCTCGGTATGCCGGCAGTTCGCCCACGTATCGACGGTGGGCCGAGCAGGTAGCCACCGATCGCGACATCGTCGCGTGGCTCGACGCCCTGCCCCGCGCCAAACGGCAACCCAACCTGGTCTTCGCAGCAGCCCGTTGGCACGGTGTACCCGCCCCAGGACCGTACGACGGGCTACGCGAAGCGCTGTTAAGCGATGACGGCACGATCATCGCGACCATCCTGTCTCGCCGCACACAGACCAATGAGGTGGGCCGTTTGGCCACCCTGATGCCGGTGCTTGACCAGATCTCGCGGGAGGCGGAAAGGCCCCTCGCGCTCATCGAGGCGGGCACCAGTGCGGGTCTATGTCTGTATCCAGACCGCTTCGACTACTGCTGGACCGGCGGCTCAGATCCATCCGCGCCGCATCGGCTGCAGGGCTCGGGCGGACCCGAGTTGACTTGCGGTGTGCGTGGCGCGCCGAGGTTGCCCACGGCGTACCCGGTCATCGGGCACCGTTCGGGGATCGACCTCAACCCCCTCGACGTGGCAGACGAGGACGCAATGGCCTGGTTGGCCACGCTGGTCTGGCCTGGGGAATCGGTGCGCTTGGCCCAACTGCGCGCGGCGATTGAGATTGCTCGCGCTGACCCACCGCAGATCGCCGCAGGGGATCTCGTGGACCTCCTGCCGGAGCAGATCGAGCGCGCGTCGGCATACGGCCACGTGGTCGTGTTTCACAGCGCGGTCATCGCCTATCTCGACCCTGCGCGGCAACAGGAGTTTCGGGCGCTGATGACTGAACTGGTCAGCACGGGTGCCTGCCGCTGGGTCAGCAACGAAGACAAGCGCGTGTTGCCGGAGGTGGTGGCTACCGGTCCGGGCGTTCCCCGGGACTATCCGACCTTTGTGCTTGGCCTCGACGGTGTGGCACTTGCGTGGACGCACGGGCACGGTTCGTCGATGACGTGGCTACGATGACCAGACTGGACTGACAAGGGAGTGGTCCGATGGACTGGTTGATGGCGTTCTGGATGGTGTGTCTGACGTCCCCTGTGATCGCGTGGATCCTGAGGCGTGCGCGGCTCGGAAGGGCCAAGAAGCGCCCGGAGACCGCGCCGAGCCCTGGCTTCGTGCCGACGATGCCCCGACGTGGCCAGTCTGTGGAAAAGTTGCTGGCTGACCTGACCCGCTTGGAGCGAGAGTTCGCGCGGCTCGACACCTCGGATGCGCCTAACAAGATGATGCGTATGAAGGCGGTGAGCCTGGCCTACGACGATGTCCTATGCGAGTGCTGCGCTGCGGTGGGGCTGCCCGCTCCACAGAGCCGTCCGCTGGATTCCGTGGACCGTATGCAGACAGAATGCGACCTCGTGCAGCACGGCTTAACCTGGTGAAATGACCACTGCGACGCACCCCAGCCGCGACGATGTCGACGACGAGGCGGTAAACAAGGTCCGCTCCCTCATCGAGGGCGTCCGCACCTGCATGTTGACCTCGATCGACCGGGATGGTGGGTTGATCAGTCGGCCGATGGCGGTGCAAGAGGTCGAGTTCGACGGCGACCTGTGGTTCTTCAGCGAGGCTGACTCGCCCAAGGTCGCCAACGTCACTGCCGATCCTGCGGTGAACGTCGCGTTCGTCGACGGTTCGATGTGGGTTTCGCTCAAGGGGCGGGCCGAGGTCGTCGATGACGCGGCCAAAAAGGAGGAATTGTGGAACCCGTTCGTCGCCGCGTGGTTCACACACGAGCCGGCTGATCCCGCGATCGTGCTGATTCGGGTCCATTCTGACTCGGCTGAGTACTGGGATTCTCCAGGGGCCGCGGCGACGGCCCTCTCGATGCTGAAAAGCACAGTGACCAGAGGCACCCCGAACGTGGGAAACAACGAGGTCGTCGACCTCTAGCCGCTATCGCCTTTCGCAGCCGGGGACTCTCGCCGGAAGCCTGGTCAGGGGGCGGTGTCGAGCCTGGTCCGCCTGCCGTGCTCGGGCAGTAATCCGTGCTGAACACCCCACACGACGGCCTGACTGCGACTGCTGACGCCCATCCTTCGGTAGGCCGAGCGAATATAGGTCTTCACTGAGTTGATGCTCAGATACGTACGGTCGGCGATCTCTTGATTGCTCAGACCCTGAGTGATGAGCGAGATGACCTCGGATTCACGCGCAGTCAAACCAGCGGACTTGGCGGGCCAATCCACTTGTCCGGGCCAGTCCGATCCTGCTGGGAGCTCTTCGGTATTCACGACGACCTCGCCGGAATGCACCTTCTCGAGCGCGTGGACCAGGTCTTCGCCAGTCAGGGCCTTCGATAGATATCCGCGAAGGCCCTTGGTGTGCGCAACTTCGGCCAACGCCGGGTCGATGTTCCAGGTGAAGACCACAATGGCCCCGCTGGGCTCGTGATTCAACAAAGCGTCAATCGTCGCGTCCGTGACCTGCGGTTGGGCAAAGGTGTCGTACAGCGTGATGTCGACCGGTTGGTGCGGAAGGTGGTTCGTGTCGAGTTCGACGACTCGCACGCGATCCGCATACGGCATGAGCATTGCCTCGAGGCCGCGCAACACTACTTCGTAGTCGTCAGCGAGGGCGACACGGATACGCCGCTTCGGGGCAGTGGACACGCACATACGGTACGCCTTGGCCTCTGTGCGTCCCGGCGCTGATCACTGTTCGGTCAGTGCTCAGGTCAATCGGTCGTTCGCCCGATTCGCTGATTGTTGCGTCGCGCCGCCCTAGATCCCAGCGCCGTGATGACGTGCAGCACTCGAGAGTTGAGTGCTGCAGAGGCAGAGTAGCCAGGGATAGTGCCGGGTTTCAGTTCGTTTGGGGCACCGGGTAGGACACGGTTGACCACGCCCAGCACCCGCACGGTCGTCGATGGCGCCACACCGTGAATCCTCATCCCCACATGAGTCAAGGGGGAGAGGCCAACGTGAGGTCGCCCGGCGAGCACACCACTCACGATCTTGGCCGCGGCGCGCTGGGCCCCCATCGACACCAGCGGGAGGGAGGCGGCCGAGGCAAACCAGGCGTACTCGTGGGCGGCGTTCCCGGTGAACTGAGCGCGCTCGTGTGAACCGGTCCTCATCAGTCCCGGAATAATCGTCGTTGAGGTCACGCCGGTCCCGAACAGTTCTGCGGCGAGCCCTTCGGAGAACCCGACGGCGGCGAACTTGGCGGTGGCATAAGGAAGCAGGTGCGGTGGCGCGACGGTGCCCCCGATCGAGGCCACCGTGCCGATCCGGCCTTGCCGGCGTTTGCGCATACCGGGCAGCACTGCCCAGGCCAAGTGCACCGGACCCCACAGCATCGTCCCGATCGCCGTGTCGAAGTGCTCCAAGGTCATTGACTCCGCCGGGCCGACCTGGATCACCCCGGCCACCGTAATGAGCACGTCGATCGGTCCCAGGTCGGTTTCGACGTCGCCGATCAGCGCCTCCACTGCGGGGCGGTCACTGACGTCACACACGTAGGACCGGACGTCGCCGAACGGTGACAGCAACTCAACCGCAGCGGCCAGCTCTTCGGGGTCCCGCGCGCAGATGGCGACCTGGTGCTCCCGGTTCAGCAGCTCTCGAGCAATCAACAGGCCAAGCCCACGAGAGGCACCGGCAACGAAGGCAACGGGCTGATCCATGAGGTTCACGCTACGACGGTGTGCCTCTTACCGCTCGACGTGCGTCTGGTGACCGGGCAGATTAACGTCGAACTATGAAAGCTCTGACGTGGCAAGGAATCGAGAAACTCGAGGTCAAGGAGGTGCGCGACCCCCGGATAGAGGCTTCGAACGATGCAATCGTGCGGGTGACGTCTACGGCGATATGTGGCTCGGACCTGCACCTGTATTCGGTGCTTGCTCCCTACCTGGCCAAAGGCGACATTCTTGGGCACGAATTCATGGGCATCGTCGAGGAGGTGGGTCAGGACGTAGGTTCGCTGAAGGTCGGGGATCGAGTTGTGGTGCCCTTCAACATCTCCTGCGGCTCTTGCTGGATGTGCGATCGCGGCCTGTTCGCTCAATGCGAGACAACCCAGGTCACCGCACAAGGTAAGGGTGCCCAGCTCTTCGGTTACACATCGCTCTATGGCTCGGTGCCTGGTGGTCAGGCGGAACTTGTCCGGGTCCCGCACGCCGACTTCGGTCCTATCGTCGTGGGCAAGGAGCACAGTGACGAGCGCTACCTCTATCTGTCGGACATCCTCCCGACCGCGTGGCAAGGCGTGGAGTATGCCGACGTTGGCCCCGAGGACACGTTGGCCGTCATCGGTCTGGGTCCGGTCGGCCAGTTGGCTGTGCGCTCGGCTTTGCATCGCGGGGTGGGGCGCGTCATCGGCGTCGACCCGGTGCCTGAACGGCTGGCACTTGCCCATGCATCTGGCGCTGAAGTGGTCGACCTGACCGCCGTGGAAGATGTCGCGACGACGCTTCACGAGATGACCGACGGCCGCGGCCCCGACGCGGTGCTGGAGGCCGTGGGGATGGAGGCGCACGGCAACCCGGTGGCCAAGGTGGCGATCGCCGCAGTCGGCCGATTGCCGGGTCCCGTGGCACGAAGCGCCATCGAAACGGCCGGAATCGACCGACTGGCGGCCTTGCATACGGCGATATCGTCGGTCCGACGAGGCGGAACCGTGTCGATCTCCGGGGTCTACGGAGGTATGGCTGACCCGATGCCGATGATGGAGCTGTTCGACAAAGGCGTGCAGGTGCGAATGGGGCAGTGTCACGTGAAGCGCTGGACCCCTGACCTGCACGACATACTGGCTGCCAGCGATGACGTCCTGGGGGTGGAGACATTGGCCACCCACCGGGTGCCGTTATCGGAAGCGGCGGAGGCTTACGCGATGTTCCAAGCCAAGGCCAATGGGTGCGTCAAAGTTGTCTTGCAGCCGTGACGCCTGACCGAGCCAGACCGTGAGGGGGTGCCGGTGAGCACCCTGGACGCGATCGTTCTGGTCGGGGGCCGGGGCACGCGGCTCGGTGGAGTCGACAAGGCGACGCTGGTTGTTGACGGGCAGACGCTGTTGGCGGGTTTGCTCGATGCCCTTCGGTCGGAAGCGGAGTTCGAAACCACGGGCGGTCAGGTTGCGGTGGTGGGACCAGCCGACTCGCCGCGTTGGGTCCGCAGCACTACGGAGGACCCGCCCGGATCGGGTCCGGTTGCGGCCATCGACGCGGGGTTGACCTCGCTGGCGCTTCGGAGGTCGAGGGCGGTCTGGACGCTCGTGCTCGCAGTGGATCAACCACGGGCCCAGGCGGTGGTGCCGCTGTTGTGCCGGGCGATCGCGGGTGCGGAATCGAACGGCAGTGACGCCGGCGTGGCAGCAATCGTGCCCGCGGATGCGGACGGTCGCTGGCAATGGCTGCTGGCTGCTTATCGCACGGCCGAGCTGGTGCGAGCCATCGCCAGTCTCGACGACATCGTCGGGGCACCGATGCATCGGGTGTTCGGCCAGCTCACCGTGCAGGTTGCTGACGTGCCACATCACCTGTTGGGGGATATCGATACCCTCGCCGACCTGGCGCGCTGGCAGGGCACCATCAGTTCGAAGGACGACGTTCAGTGGTCGTAGCCCCTGAGCTGCGAAAGCACGTGCGGCAGCAGCGGCACCAGCACCTCCAACCCTTCTTGCACTCCAGCCGGGCGACCCGGGAGGTTGACTAGCAGCGTCCCGCCCTGGCGATGGGAGTGGTCGATGACGCCGATCATGCCCCGCGAGACGGCGGCATACGGGGTCTTTTTGCATCCCTCACGTCGCAACAACTCGGCCAACCCGGGCATGTCGCGGGTGATCAGCGTTTTGCTGGCCTCGGGGGTGAGGTCGCGTGGGCCGATCCCGGTGCCGCCGGTCGACACCACGAGCAGCGCACCATCGGCCACCGCCTTGGACACGGCCCCGGCAACCGTCTCAACCCCGTCGGGCACGATGACCGGCCCGGTGACCTCGAAGCCTGCCTCCTCCAGCAACTGGACCAGCAATCGCCCGGAGGTGTCTTCGCGTCGCCCGTCCGAGCTGCGATCGGACACAGTGATGGCGCAGGCCCGGCCCATCGACGGTGCGGCGCGGTCAGCATCGGACTGATGATGATGCGCGTGCGGTTGATTCTCAAGTCCCATCTCGCCAGTATGCCGACCTGTTGCCGGAACCGGTCACATCCAGGGTGCGCGATCCGTCGAAGGAACATGAGCAATCGATGGGAAGGTGACCGTCATGGTGCAGACCGATGTCTTCGTGGCTGAGCGGCCACGGCTGCTGGGCATCGCAACTCAGGTGTTGGCCGATCGAGCCGAGGCCGAAGACGTCGTGCAAGAAGCCTGGCTGCGTTTGGCCCGTCATGAAGCGCCAGAGGCTGAGACGAATGCCATCGTCAACGTCCCTGGGTGGTTGACCACCGTGACCGTGCGGTTGTGTCTGGACCGGCTGCGACGGCGGACCCCGGAGCCACAGGCCGATATCGAGCATGGCGGCAGTGCGGGCGACCCCGCTGAAGAGGTCGAGTTGGCGGACGCGGTTGGGGTGGCCCTGCACGTGGTCCTGGAACGCCTCACGCCGCGCGAACGGGTGGCGTTCGTGTTGCACGACACGTTCGGCTTCGAGTTCGGTGTCATCGCTGAGTTGCTCGACACCACGCCAGCCGCTACTCGCAAACTCGCTTCACGGGCTCGCAGCAAGGTCATGCCGCCGCCGTCACTTGACGCTCTCGCCGACTGGGAAGTGGTCGATGCCTTTCTCGATGCGGCTCGGGGCGCTGACTTCACCCGCCTGCTGGAGTTGCTCGCGCCAGACGTGGTGGTGACAGGCGACGAAGCGGCAATCGTGGCCGGCACGCCCGAACGGATCGAAGGTCGCACTGAGGTTGCCACCTTCTTCAACGGTGCTGCCGCCGCTGCGCTACCGGTCTTCGTGGGTGACCGAGCGGGTGCCGCGTGGTTCAACCGGGGCCAAGCTCAGGTCGCCTTCGACTTCACGGTCGAGGCGGGGTCTATTCGGCGACTGCAGTTCCGCGCCGATCCCGCGCTGCTCGAGTCCCTGGTCACCCGGCGTGGTGCCCGCCCCGCGTCTGACGACGCCAGGACTGATTTCGGCACAGTCCAGCCGCCTTGAGTCGATGTGTCGTTGACGCAGTGATGTCTCACGGGTTCATGTATGGGATGCCGAAGGGATCTGGGCAAGACGTTCCGATCGAGCCCAGAGTGACGAACTCTGGACGAGCCGCCCGCGGATCTGGATCCCGACGAGCTCCTCGATCTTGTTCAGCGGTCATGGGACCCCTGCGTCGAGACTCTGGACTATGCGGCCTCGCTGGTCCCTCGGTCCCTAGGTCCAACCGGCAACCCGCCAGAGCTGTCACATCCAGTGGCGACCGATCGTCATACACATAGTGCGCCGCGAATGCGGAGCGACCCGATGAGGAGGAGAGCCGGATGAAGACCATGACGTGCCGCGATCTGGGTGGACCGTGCGAGTTGGAGTTGCACGGTGAGACTGCCGACGACGTCATTCAAGCCCAAGACCAGCACCTCAAGGACGCAGTGGCGGGGAGCGATGCCACCCATGAGCAGGCCCGGGCGGACATGAAAGGACGCTGGCGGCATCCGAAGAAGTCGCTGGGCTGGTATTGCGAGACGAAGAAGGCGTTCGCCGACCTGCCCGACAACTCACCGGGCCAGGATTCTGCCTGATACTGCCGACGGGCTCGCGAACTCAGGGTTCGCTGGGGCCTTAACCGTGTTCGGACCGGGTGGTCTCATCGAGGATCTTGAGGACCGTTCGGGCTGACGTATCCGGATTGACGATTGCCACGCGAAGCACGGCTCGGCCCTTCCACCGAGTCGGCACGCATAGCATGATGCCCTCGTGCGCCAGGCGATCGCACCAGCGGTCGTAGTCGGCCTCATCCCAACCGGGGCGGTCGAACATGACCACTGATAGCTCGGGTGCGACCAACAAGTCGAGCTGCTCGATCGCCTCGATTCCAACGGCCACCTCGCGTGCTGTCAACAAGGTCTGCTCGATAGCCTCGCGGTAGCGGTCGGTGCCGTGTGTCGCAAGGCCGAACCACAGAGGGAGTCCCCGAACGCGACGCGAGAGATGCAGCGCTAGGTCTGAGGGGTTGGGCTCCTCGCGATCGACGTGACCAAGATAGCTGGCGTGCTGGGCGTGCGCTTCGCGAGCATCCGCGGCGTCCCGATACATCAACGCGCAACAGTCGTAAGGCGCAAACAACCACTTGTGTGGATCGACGATAAAACTGTCTGCGCGCTCGATGCCCCGGAACTGCTCGCGGACCGACGGTGCCAGAAGCGCCGCTCCGCCGTAGGCACCGTCGACATGCATCCACAGGTCGTGCTCGGCGCAGGCGTCGGCGACGTCCGCCAGGTCATCGATGACCCCGGTGTTGGTCGTCCCGGCGGACGTGACGACAGCAAAGGCCGATGGTGTGCGTTCCAGCACTTCCCTCAGGGCGGTGCCGGTCATGTGGCCGCGTTCGTCGACCGGGACTTCTGCGGTCGTGGCGTCGAGCACGTCTGCAGCAGTGGTGATCGACGAGTGCGCGCCGCTGGTGTAGACCAGTGTCCACCCCCCTTCGGGTTTGGTTCCGCGGCGACGCAAAGCGCGTTTGCGGGCGGCAAACAACGCCGAGAGGTTGCCGATTGTCCCGCCGGAGACGAAGCACCCGGCTGCCGTGTCGGGCCACTGAAGCAAACCTGCGATCCACCGCAGCACCTCGTTCTCCGCATGAATCCCACCCGCGCCCGCCTCCCAGATGCCTCCGAAGATATTGGAGCTGCCGGTCACGGCGTCGAAGGCCACCGCGGACCGGTTGGGGGCTGCTGGGATGTAAGCGAGGTTGAGCTCGTGCCCCTGGGCGCGGGTGGCCGGTTCGAGGACTTCGGTGAAGATGCGCATCGCATCAGCCGAACCGATGCCGTCAGCCGTCACCGTTTCCCCCGCAGCAGCGGCGAGCTCGGACTCGGGCCGCGCGGTGGAACGCGGATCGGACGACCCCGCCATTCGCGCGACTGCCCAGGTCAGCGCGTCGCGTACGGCCGCGGACTCATCCCCCCAGAACGAGTTCGCACCCGCCAGGTCAGTGCCATGGACGTGTGCGTCTTTGTCCTGCCGGTATGACGCGTCGCCGCTCATCGTGCGTCTCCCTTGTCCGAGGTAGCGCCTTTGCCTCTCGAGGCCACCCGGTCGAGGAAGGCAAACACCAACTCCCTTGCACGCTCACGTGCGGATGGGCCCTCGATCATGGTGGCCTCAACCATTGACTCCGGATCGAACCCGGCTGCCCGAGCCTGGTCGGCACCCCCATTGAGGTACCACCCGTTGAGGGAGTCCAGCGTTAGTTCAGGGTGGAACTGGACCGCAAGGTTTCGGCGCAGCACGAAGGCCTGCGGCGCATTCGTATTTCGGGCGATCTCAACGGCTCCCGGCGGCGTTGACCAGCAGTCTAGGTGCCACTGAAAGCAGGGGCCGGGCGCGATGAGTTCGGGCATGTCGGTGTCGATGGTCGTCCACCCGATCTCGGGCACCTGGGCGCGAGCGACCGAACCTCCGTGGGCCGTGGCGAGCAACTGCCCGCCGAAGCAGATACCGAGCACTGGCACGCCGCGGCGATCCGCCTCCCGCAGCAGTTCCAACTCTTCAGGGACCCAGGTGCCAATGGTGTCCGTGTCGTAGGCCGACCACGGGGCCCCCATCGGAACCACACAATCGAAGCCGTCAAGCATCGGAAACGGTGTATGACGATTCGGAGTATCGAAGTCGCGCTCGTGCACGACCTGATGCAGGTGCAACTGATAGCCCCGTGACTCCAGAGCTTCGCCCACCGGGCCCACTGGCGACACATGATCGTGCTGGATCACGAGTGCCTTCACGGCTTCTCCTCAACCTCGGTCGGTCGCGCTCGCCGCGCAGGGACGAGTGCGCGCAGGGCGCTCTTGCCACCCAACTCTGGACACGCTACCGTTTGGAGCCTAACGAATCTACATCCGCGTGCGAGAGGCCCGTATGCCGTCTTCACCGACCGCCACACTGGTCAGCGAGCTTGAGTCCAAGGCCGTGGTCTCGGCCGTCACAACACCGGCCGAGGGAATCGTTGAACTCACGCTCAGCGCCGCCGAGGGCGGAGCGCTGCCTGGATGGACACCTGGGGCCCACGTCGACGTGATCCTCGAGCCTGACCTCGTCCGCCAGTACTCCCTGTGCGGGCCACGAGGAGACACGTCATACCGGATTGCGGTGCTACTCTCCCCAGACAGCCGCGGCGGATCGCAAGGCGTGCACCACCTGACCGAGGGTGACAGTGTCCGGATCCGGGGACCGCGGAACAACTTCCCGATGTTGGCCTCGAATTCCTACATCTTCATCGCCGGCGGGATCGGTGTCACCCCGCTGCTGCCGATGATCGAGGCAGCCGAGGCCGCCGGGGCGGACTGGCACCTGTTCTACGGCGGCCGCAGCGAGCACACGATGGCCTACCTGGACCACCTGCGCCAGTACGGCGATCGCGTCACCGCCATTGCCCGGGATCAGCAGGGCCGACTAGACATCCCGGGCATCCTCGCGCAGCCACGCCCCAACACCTTGATCTATTGCTGCGGGCCAGAGCCTCTGCTGGCCGCTGTGGAAGAGCACAGCAGCACATGGCCGGCCGGCGCGCTGCACCTCGAGCGGTTCTCCGCCAAGACCGTGGAACGCGAAGGCGCAGACACCGACTTCGAGGTTGTCCTGCAGCGCTCTGGCAAGACCATCCAGGTCAGGCCGGACCAAACGGTCTTCGAAGCCATGAGAGCAGCCGACGTCTCAGTGCTGGGCTCGTGCTTGGAGGGGGTCTGCGGCACCTGTGAGGTGGGTGTGCTGGAAGGCGAGGTCGACCACCGCGACTCGGTGCTCGATGAGGAGGAGCAGGAAGAGATGGACTGCATGATGGTCTGTGTCTCCCGATGCAAGGGCAGCCGACTGGTCTTGGACGCGTGAGGGAAAAAGTCATGAAAAATCGTCAGCAGTCGGCACAGACCGCGCCCGATCGGCGCTGTTCGGGGATCCCGCACAACACCTGGTATGCCGTGGCCAACACCGAAGAGGTGGGCCGGAGTCCGCTGGCTCGAAGGGTGCTCGGCCAGCGCGTCGTCCTCTATCGGGCCACGGATGGCCGCCCTGTTGCCTTAGCTGATCGATGCGCCCACCGCCCGGTCCCGCTGAGCGACGGCGAGGTCACCGGAGATGACATCGTGGCTGCATACACCGGGTTTCGCTACAACCCCCACGGGCAGTGCGTCGCCGTGCCCACCCAGACTCAGGTGCCGTTCGGGGCCTTCGTCCACGCCTATCCGGTGCACGACGACGGAACCTTCGTGTGGCTCTGGCCAGGGGACCCACGGTTGGCGGTTCATCGCTCTGTGCCTCACACCTCGTGGCTGCGAGATGACGCGTGGTGTGGCTTCGGCCAGGCCTGGGAAACACGGGCATCGCTGCGCCTGATGCACGACAACTTCGCCGACATCACCCATGTCGCGTTGGTGGACCCCGACATCGCGCCGCCGGCCCTGCTCGACACTCCTCCGCCGCTGGAAGTCCAGGTCACCGAGACCACGGTGTCCTTCTCGCGAGACTTCCCGCCAGCAGCGGTGAGTTCTTGGCACGCCGAGCTCCTCGGGATCCCGCCGGAGTCCGCGATGCCGCAACGCGAGGAGGGAAGTTTCGTCACGCCAGGCCTGTGGGTCGACCGTTGGAGCGTCCAGTTGCAGGACGGGCAGCAGGCGCGGTTTGTCTTCACCCACGCGCTCACGCCTGTCTCGGAGGCAGTCACCCGGCACGTATGGCGGGTCAGCCGCGATTTCGCGACGTCGGCGGCGGGCGACGGCACGTTGCTTCCGATCTTTGAGCGTTACTACGCCCGCGTGCGCACAGCCCTCGAGACGATGCAGGTCATGCTCGATGAGGACGGAGAGCGGCCTGAAGTACGCCTCGCCGCCGATGTCGCCGGGTCCCACGTGCACCGGATCATGGCCCGGATGGTCGCCGAGGAGACCGGCGCTCGCTAGGGAGTCAGGTGCCCTTGATGCTGACGGGCAACTTCTTGACCCCGTTGACGAAGTTGGAGCGGACCCGGGTGATGTCGCCTGCGAGCTGGATGCTCTCAATGCGGGGCAACAGTTCCTCAAACAGCAAGCGGATCTCCATCCGAGCCAGGCTATTGCCCAGACAGAGGTGTGGGCCGCCTTTACCGAAGGTCATGTGGTCTACGTTCGGTCTCGTGACGTCAAGGGAGTACGGGTCCTCGAAAGCCTCGTCGTCCCGGTTGCCGGAGGCGAACCACATGACGACTTTGTCGCCCTCAGTGATCTGCTTGCCGCCCAGTTCGGTATCTCGGGTTGCCGTCCGGCGGAAGTGATAGACCGGCGAGGCAATGCGGAGCATTTCTTCGACTGCAGGGGTGATCAGTGCCGGGTCATCTCGCAACTTCTGCATCTGGTCAGGCTGCTCCAGCATGGCGATCATCGAGTTGCTGATCGCGTGCCGGGTCGTCTCGTTGCCCGCGATCACTAGCAGGGAGAAGTAGTTGTTGAAGTCTTGTTGGCTCAGCGGCACCCCGTCGGCGGGCAGCCGGTTTGCAAGCATCGACACCAGGTCCGTGCCATCGCCTCCCTCGCGCCGCGACTTCAGATCGTTGCCGTAGTCCCAGACCTCTTGGACGGTGGGAGACCGGAACGGCAGGTGGCGATACTCATCCGACTCATCGAGGTCAGCCCGCACCTTCGCATAGTCGGGGTCGGTGTTGGCGACCATCTCGTTGCCCCAGGCAATCAACTGAGGCGTGTCCTCACGGGGGACGTCCAGCAGCCGGGCCAGAACGTTGATCGGGAAGTCGGCACTGATCTCAGTGACGAAGTCGATGCCTCCTGAAGAGTCCGCCGCCTTCGCAAGTGCGGAGTCCACCGTGTCCTTGGTCAGCTCCCGCAAGAAGGACTCGTAGTTCTTCATCAGGTTCCTGGGCGTGAACTCGCGCTGAATCAACTTGCGCAACGCCTCGTGTCGGGTCCCGTCGGTCTCCAGCATCGAGCGGCGAAAGTCCATCAGGTCATCGTCGACCTCTTCGATGTTGACGAACTTCTCGGAGGTGAAGGTCTCTGAGTCGCGGTCGACCGCCCAAATGTCGGCATACTTGGTGACCGCCCAGAACCCGCGGTTCGAGCCATCCTCGGCGTTCCAGTGCACCGGGTCCTGCTCGCGCAGGGTGTCGAGTTGCGCGAATCCTCGCAGGTCGGCGAATCCATCGATGTCGGAAAGGTCGACGTCTTCGAGTGCTACAGGTTCATGACGAGGCATGTCAGTCCCTTAGAGGTGGTAGGTGTATTCGGCGAATTCCCAGTCGGTGATCCAGGAGTTGAAGCGCTGCACTTCGTCACGCTTGTAGGCCAAGAAGGCCTTGACGAAACGCGGGCCGAGAACGTCAGTGATCTCGGTGTCCGCCTCTAGCGCTGCCAGGGCCTCAGGCAGGCTGGACGGCAACTTGGCCGCCTTGGATGCGTCGTACCCGTAGCCCACCAGCGCCTCCGGCGGTTCGAGTTTGTTCTCGATGCCAATAAGGGCACCGGCCAACAGCGCGCCCACCGCGAGGTAGGAGTTGGCGGAGGCATCTCCGAGGCGCAGTTCGAGCCGCGAGGCCTTGCCGCGCTCTGGGGGGATGCGGACCATCGCCGAGCGGTTGTCCAGTCCCCAGTCGATGAGCCACGGGGCCAGGGTGTCGGGCCCGAATCGCTTGTAGGAGTTGATCGTGGGGTTAGAGATCGCCGCCAGGGCCGGCGCGTGGGCCAAAATGCCGGCGACCGCATGGCGCGCGGTGTCCGAGAGTCCGTCTTTGCCTTCCGGGTCATCGAAAAGCGCTTCACCCTTGTCGGACCACGTGGAGAAGTGCAAGTGGTAACCCGAGCCGCCTTCGTCGTTGAACGGTTTGGGCATGAAAGTGGCCAGTTTGCCTCGACGGCGAGCCAACTCCTGAATGGCTCCCTTGAATCGGTGCGCCCGGTCGGCCGCGTGCAACGCCTCGCCGTGCCACATATTGATCTCGAACTGACCCGCGCAAAACTCATGGTTGGCAGCAACGACCTCCAAGCCGTAGCCGCCAAGGTCGCGCAGCGTGGCGAGCAGCACGTTCTCTGGGTCGCCTTTGAGACCAGAGGTGTAGACGTTGCCCGTGCCCTCGCCGTAGCGCTGCCAACCCGACGGCGCAGTAGTGGACTCCTCCAGCACGTAGAACTCGAGTTCGGGCCCGATGATGGGGAACATTTCTAGGCGGCTGAACTGCTCGATCACGGACTTCAACACCATCCGCGGGCTCTCTTGGCTCGGAGTTCCGTCCGGGTTGAAAACGTCGGCGATGCAGTGGGCGACGCCCGGTTCCCACGGAACGTCCTGAAGCGTCGTGACATCGGGAAAGGCCACGATGTCCGGCAAACCATCAGAGAGGCCACCATCCATGTCCACAACGCCACCGCGTGGGGTCGTGCCATAGACCGAGCGACAGAAAGCGACGCCGTCACCGACCGTCGTGGGGAAGCGGCTGACCAACAGATCCCGGCCTCGGTCGGTGCCGATGATGTCGGCATACCCCAGCCGAACGACGTCGATATTTCGAGCTGCCAGCTCATCCGCGGCACCTTGCAGTCCGGACGTATCGAAATGTCCCACGAAGTTCCTCCTCGGTGAGGACGACACGAGTATGTCGTTCGGCTCCAAACGTTATCTCCTCGGTAGCACGCGCACAACCCTTCCCTATGCAGAAGTTTCCCGCTATCGTACGGAACCTAACGATCCATTCTCAGCGGAGGTAACACATGACCGACCACGCCCCCAGTGGATCTCAGGGATTCTTCTTCCCCCGGACGGCCACCGGCCAGTCCTCGATCCTGCCCAACCCCCCCTGGTACTACTCCGGGGATCTGTTGACCGTGGAGTACCGCACCGACCCGGCTCGAGTCGCTGAACTGTTGCCCGCTCCGCTGGAGTTGGCACACGAAGACCCCGGTGCCGTCGCGCTCATGTGGGCAGACTGGCAGAGTTGCTCCGCAAGCCGCGAAGAGCTGCTGGACCCGGTGCGGTCACAATACAAGGAAGCGTTTGTCGTCGTGCGCTGCTCCTACAAGGGTGAGACTTTCTCGCGGTGCGTCTACATCTGGGTCGACAAGGACTTCGCTATCGCTCGCGGCATTCACCAGGGATACCCCAAGAAGTTAGGGCAGATGTGGCAGACCCGGCCGATGGCGTTCCCGCAAGCCTCGCCCGTGCTTGGCCCAGGCGGTCAGTTCGGTGCCACGCTCGCGGCAGGAGACCGGCGCCTGGCCGATGCTGTGCTGACCATCACCGGAGAATCCGACAGCGCA
Source organism: Dermatophilaceae bacterium (assembly GCA_041746935.1). Classification (GTDB taxonomy): domain Bacteria; phylum Actinomycetota; class Actinomycetes; order Actinomycetales; family Dermatophilaceae; genus Ornithinicoccus. Next base: position 8,254 of record JBGTGC010000353.1, on the reverse strand, counting down.
GGCTTCGTCAATGGGCATCGGATGGCGCACAACCGGGTGTATCCGAACATCGCCGGCCCGGGGGATGCCTTCAACGAGTTGATTGCCTCCGGCGGTGCCGAGTTCGCCGGCGGCCAGCCCTGGACCGGCGAGGTGGACCTTCACCTGTACGAATCCCCCACCGAAGAGTTGGCTCGACTCGAGGTCGACGAGATCATCGGCGGCTACTACCGCCAGGTCGGTGTCGTCTGGAACGGCGGATCTTCGCTAGAACGCTTGGCTTAAACGCTGCTCATGCGCCGCGCGAGAGCAGGCCGCAGGGAGGCTCCTTATGGACCGATTGGGTCTGCAGGGGTCGACTATCGTGACCACATGCCCAATCGACGTTCCCTCATCGAAACCGAGCGATTGACGGCCGATCGGTTGGCAAGCCTCAACCTCGACTTTGCCTCTGCGCACGCGGTGGTCAGTTTGCACCGCGCGGCGAGCGTGGCTCGTACCCACCTTACGAACAGCGTGCTGCGCCCACGGGACCTGACCTGGACCGGCTTTCAGGTGCTCTGGGTCTGCTGGATCTGGGACCGTATGCAGACCCGCGATGTGGCCGAATCAGTCGGGGTCAGCAAAGCCACCCTCACGGGGGTCACCGACACGCTGGTCGCGCGCGGCCTCGTCATGAGGTTGCGCGACCAGGCTGATCGGCGCATGGTCGCGCTGCAATTGACTCCCGAGGGAACAGCCCTGATGGAGGACCTTTTCACCGAGTTCAATCGGGCCGAATCAAAGCTGGTGCGTGACTTCGACCCACAGCAAGTCGAGCAGATGACGCTGATCTTGCGGCACTTCATCGAGTCCAACGAGACGATCGAGGACGCCTGACTCAGCGAGCCGCGTCTACCAGCGCGGTGAAGAGTCGTTGCTGAGCGGGGTTGTTATCGAAGGTGTCCTCCGGATGCCACTGCACTCCGAGATACCACCCCTTTGCAACGCGAAGTTCTACTGCCTCTATCACGCCCTCACCTGAGCGGCCGGTCACGACCATGTCAGCGCCGAGCGTGTCCAGGCACTGGTGGTGATAGCACGAGACCTCGACGCGCGCGCCGAGCACGTCGGCTGCGAGACTGCCTGAATCCAGCGCGACGTCGTGCACACGGTGCCGGTGATGCCCCACCGGTCCGTCGGCCTCGTCCATGTCTTGCACGAGGGTGCCACCCCTGGACACCGTGACGATTTGCGTGCCTCGGCATACCGACAGCAGCGGGAGTCCTTGAGCCAGGGCCACCCGCGCGACGGCCAAGTCGAAGGCGTCCTGTTCGTCGTCCACGTCATACAGCGTGGGGTGTGCGGATTGGCCCGACCAGTGCCCGTTCACGTCACCACCGCCCGGCAGCAAGACCCCATCGGCACGGGCCAGTCGCTCGGCGACCTCGGCATCGTCCACCACACCGCCGGGTGCTTCCGGGTGCATCATCCACGGCTCGCCGCCCCCCTTGTACAGTGCGGCGATGAGTCGCCGGGAGCTGACCTCAGCCTCGTATCGCAAAGCCGAAGTGCTCGCAGCGAACCGCGTCGGCACCGCGATGAGTGGGCGTCTATCCATGCTGGATCCACGTCGTTTTGAGGTCGGAATACTGCGCCAGCGCGTGGCGTGATTTGTCGCGGGCCGAGCCCGACATCTTGACGCCGCCGAAGGGGACGCTGAGGTCGCCCTCTTCGTAACAGTTCACCCAGACGGTGCCGGCCTTCAGACGCTTGGCCACACGGTGGGCACGACCCAGGTCGTTCGTCCAGACCCCAGCCGCCAGCCCGTACGGGGTGTCGCCCGCGACGCGCACCGCCTCCTCTTCGTCGCCGACGACCAAGACGGACAACACCGGGGCGAAGAGTTCTTCCCGCACCAGCACATTGTCCCGCGTGAGATCGGTGACCACGGTGGGTGCGAGGTAGGGACCGTCGGCTTCGGGGCGCAGCCGTGCCCCTCCTGCGCGGACGGTCGCTCCGGCGGCGGCCCCCTCGTCAAGCTGGGCAAGGATCCGCTTCATCGAACGCTCATCGACCAACGGGCCCATCTGCGTGGCTGGGTCCAACGGGTCGCCGACTACCCAGTTCGACGCAGCGGCCGCGACACGCTCGACTACCTCATCGGCCACCTCGCGTTGCACGACGAGTCTGGACCCAGCAGTGCACATCTCGCCGGAGTTGAAGAAGATCGCCCACGCCGCCATGTCGGCGGCTTGAGCCAGGTCGGGCGCATCGCTGAAGATGATGTTCGGCGACTTGCCCCCCAACTCGAGGTAGACCCGCTTGAGGTTCGAGTCCGCGGAGTAGCGCAGGAAGTGACGACCCACGGCCGTCGAGCCGGTGAAGGTCACAATGTCGACATCGTGGTGCTCACCGAGGTGGCGCCCCACCGTGATGCCATCGCCGGTCAGGACGTTGAACACCCCTGGCGGTAGGCCGGCCTCGACACCAAGTTGGGCCACCCGCAGCATCGACAAGGGCGATTGCTCCGCGGTTTTGAGCACGACCGTGCAGCCTGCGGCAAGGGCCGGAGCGAACTTCCAGCCACCAATGGTCAACGGGAAATTCCAGGGGACGACCGCCGCCACGACCCCGGCCGGCTCGCGAGTGACCAAGGCCAAAGCGTCGGCATCGGTCGGCGGAATCTCGCCGAATTCCTTGTCAGCCAGCTCGCCGTAGTAGCGCAGGGTGGTGATCAACGCACGCAACTCGATCTCGTAGGCCACCCGGATGGGCTTGCCCATCTCCAGGCTGACCAGCAGCGCGAGCTCGTCGCGATGTGCCTGCACCAGCGACGCGAAGGCCTGCAAGATGCGCCCGCGCTCGCGTGGATGCAGGCGCGGCCACGGGCCATCGTCGAAGGCCGTGCGCGCAGCACTCACTGCGGCATCGGCTTCCTTGACTCCGGCCCAGGAGATGTCACCCAGGACTGAGCCGTCGCGAGGAGTGACAACGGCTCGCGAGGACTCACCCGGTTCGAAGGTGCCGCCGATGAACTGACCCGGGGGCAGCGCGAGGGCGGCGGCTCGTACGGTCCAGTCGGTGGTGCCGACGTAGTCGTTCATGCCTACTCCTGGGTGGGTTGGTTAGTGAGCGGCGGAAGCAGGCTTGCGGATCCCCCGGAACTCCCAGTCGCCGCCCTGGGCAGTGGACAGCACCTCCTCGGAGACGGTGGGCTGCGCGCCGACATCCGAGCGGATCGCTGTCGGGCCGGTCACGACGTGGTTGCGCAACGTGCCCAGCCCCTCGACCTCGACCTCGACGACGTCTCCGGGGTAGACCGTCCGCGAGATGGCAGGGGTTCCAGACAGGAGAAGGTCGCCCGGTTGCAGGGTGATGGTGCGCGCGATGTCAGCGACGAGGTAGTGCATGTCCCACTCCATCTCCTCGGTGTTGCCGTCCTGCTTGACCTCGCCGTTGACCAACGTCCGGATTCCCTTGCCGCGGAAATCCCAACCCTCGACGATCCCTGGCCCGACCGGGCAGAGCGTGTCGGCACCCTTGACCCGCAGCATCGAGCCGGAGTCTGTGTCGCGGAAGTCGTGCAAACCGTAGTCGTTGCCCACCGTGAAACCGCGGATGTAGTCGCCCGCTTCCTGTGGCGAGATGTTGCGGGCAGTGCGCCCGATGACGATGGCGATCTCGCCTTCGTAGTTCAACCATTCACACCCCTGGGGGCGGATCACCGCGGCGTCATGAGAGTTTAGGGCCGAGACGGGCTTGTGGAAGTACGTGGGTGCGGGAGGCAACTTCGTCTGCATCTCGTTGACCCGTGAGATGTAGTTGAGGTGGACGCAGATGATCTTGGACGGCGTCACCGGCGGCAGGTGGATGGCCTCGTCGATCTCGACCTCGCGGCCGTCCCCGGCGATCAGTGTCTCGCCGCGGCGGGTGACGTCGGTGGGGGTGCCGTCGAGCAGAATGCGGCGGGTTTCTCGTCTCATGGATAGGGCTCCTTGGGGCTAACCGGCGGCAGGCACGTCGGGAAGGCTCATCTGACGCGTGTAGTCGGGGTCGGCGGGAGTGGGCTTGGGCGCGGGAAAGCCCTCCTCGGGACGGTCGAACCACAGGTGGACCTGACCGGTGCCAATCGAGTTCTCGTATTCGCCGTATTGGCGCGAAGTCGCCGTGCAGGCACCCTCGCCGATCGCACCCATCATCATCAGGTAGTGCATGAACTTCGCCTCGGGGCGAAAGCGCATGAACTCGCCCATGGTGTCCAGCACGCGTGCATGGTCGCCTTCAGAGAACCAACCCAAGCGCTCCAGGTCGGCCTGGTAAGCCTCTTGGGTGAAGATGTGCTCGGTCGGGGCCGCCTCGTGATCTCGCAACTGGCGCAACGGCCAGAAAGTATGCGACATCGCACCCGAGGCGATCAACAGCACTTTTCGGTCCGACTCGGCAATGGCTTGCCCAAGTGCTCGGCCTAGGCGCAGCGCATCTTCGCTGTCGGCGGTCTGACATACACCGATAGAGATCCACTTCTTGTCGGGGAGCCCGTCGCCCAAGAACTCCCACATGTTGGTGGTGGCGTAGAAGATCGGCAGCTCGTGGTCGTCGATCGCTGAGATCCAGGTCGAGTGCTCGGGGGCTTTGCTCGCGATCAGTCGTGCGAGCTCGGGATCACCGGCGAAGTCGTACGGGCGCCGACACATACCGCGCGGCAGCTCCTCAGAGGTGAACAATCCGCTGCGCCGGTCTTGCGCCGTCACGACGAACTCGACCGTGGTGGCCCAGTGTGAGTCGAGCACGACTACTGTGTCGTAGTCGAGCTGGTCGAAGACCTCGGCTCGCAGCTGTTGCAGTCCGGAGACCAGCGTCGTCTCGTTGCCGTTGTTGATCTCGCGCCTGATCGCCTCCGGGAGCACGATCGTCGGGACGTGCGCCAGAAGTCCGGCACCTACTACCTCACCCATGGTCATTCCTTCCAGCCGTCTGGACTGAAGACGGCATTCTTGATGTTGGTGTAGAAATCGAAACTCCAGATGCCGCCCTCGCGGCCGATACCCGATTGCCCGTTACCGCCAAAAGGGGCACCCAGGTCGCGCACAAAGAAACAGTTGGTCCACACGGTGCCCGCGTTCAGAGCGTGCGTGACGCGCTCGGCCCTCTCCGCGTCGCCGGTCATCAGGGTGGCGGCCAAGCCGAAGCGTGTGTCGTTGGCCAACGCGATCGCTTCTTCTTCGGTCTCGAAGGTCTCGATGGTCAGCACCGGTCCAAAGACTTCCTCGGTCAGAATCTCGCTACCCGGGTTTGCGTTGAGCAGCAATGTCGGCGCGAAGTACAAGCCGCCCAGGTCAGGGTTGACGCCGCCGCCGAGGGCCGGGAGAGCCCCGGCGGCAACCGCACGATCAACGAACCCGGCGACCTGGTCGAAGTGTTGGCGGGTGATGAGCGCCGACACGTCGACGTTTTCTTCGCGCGGGTCACCCTGGGTCAGCGCGCCAGCCTGTTCGGTCACCCGCCGGGTGAACTCTTCCGCGATGCAGGACTGCACCAGAATGCGAGCGGCCTTCAGGCAGACCTGACCGGCGTTATCGAATTGTCCTACGGCCGTGTTGACCGCCAGGTCCAGGTCGGCGTCGGCAAACACCACCATCGGTGATTTGCCGCCCAACTCGAAAGACAGCGGCACGATGTTCGGTGCCGCTGCGGCCGCGATGACCCCAGCGGTCGGAACCGAGCCGGTGAAGGCGAGCCGGTTGATGCCGGGGTGTGCGGTGAGCGGAGCACCCGCGTGTGGGCCTAGGCCTTGCACCACGTTGAAGACACCAGCAGGCACGCCGGCCTCGGCCATGATGTCGGCCAAGAGGCTCGCGGTCAGCGGCGCCCACTCCGGTGGCTTGAGGATGACGGTGTTGCCTGCTGCCAGCGCCGGGCCGATGCGCCAGGTGGCGAGCATGAGCGGTGCGTTCCATGGGGTGATGATGGCCACGACACCAGCCGGGTCATAGGTGACGCGCTCGCGATGGTCGCGGACCTCCAGGTCGGGGTGGCCCAACTGTTCCTCGGCGAAATCGGCGAAGAAGCGGAAGTTCATCGCGACCCGGGGCATGACTCCGCGTCGATGGCTGCGCAGCAACGAGCCGTTGTCGCGGGTCTCCACGAGCGCCAGATCTTCGATGCGCGCCTCAATGCCCTCGGCAACTTTGCGCAGGATGCCGCCGCGTTGTGCCACCGGCATCGCTGCCCAGGCCGGGAACGCTGCTCGCGCGGCAGCCACGGCGGCATCCACCTCTTGGGCCCCGGCGGAGTGCACCTGGGCAATCTCGCTCTCGTCGATGGGAGAGATGTTGGCGAAGGTCTGTGTCGAGGCAACGCGCTGGCCGCCGATCCAGTGTCGAAGGTCGACGATAACGCCCTCGACCTCGGTTTTGACCTCGACCTTTGCTGCCGTCGCATTCACATTCATCTGGTCGTTCCCCATCTCGGTGCGGAAGGCTCCGGGTAGATCGTTAGGAGGCTAACGTATATGTGTGGCGGTGTGCAGGTCAACCACTTTGGGCGCTCTAACCGGCGAAGTCAGCCGCTGCATCGATGCCGCGCGAGTTTCGTCGCAACGCGCCGATCGCTGCTCCCACAACGAACATCAGGAACGGTGAGAGCACGAGGAAGTATCCCAAGGGCGAAAGTCCCCACGCCTGCGCGGTCGGGTCCACGCCTGCCGCGGTCGTGCCGGCGAGCAATCCGAAGCGCGAGGCCACCAGATAGGCACCCAAACTCAGCCCCACGATGGCCAGCGCGGGGGCCAGCAACGTGTTCCACACGCGAGCATCGACGTCGGAGTTCTTGCGGAAGTACACAATGACCGAAACGGAGACCAGGATTTCTACGAGCACGATGGCGAGCACGGCCACGGCGCTGAACCAGAAGAACATGTTGGTCACGGGGTCCTTGTCGGTGATGACGAAGAGCACAATGATCAGGCCAGCCACAGCCGAGGTCGTGAAGGCACCTGCGGCAGGGGCCCCACGGCGGTTCACGTAGCCCAGCGTCTTGGGCAAATATCCTGCACGGCCTAGCGAGTAGAAGTAGCGGGCGGCACTGTTTTGGAAGGCCAGCAAGCCGGCGAACAAGCTGCTCAGGACCAGCCACTTCATCACGGTCCCGAGCCACGTCCCGACGTATTCATCGGCGACGAAGAACAACACGGCGGCCGGGTCGGCCAAGGGCTCCCCGTCGATGGTGGAGATCTCGGCGACCCGGTCGATCACGGACTCGCTACCCAAGCCGCTGACGACAGCCCAGGAGGTCAGTGCGAAGAGCACGGCAATGAGCACGACGGCGCTGTATGTCGCGATCGGCACCGCGCGCTTTGGGTTCTTGGTCTCTTCGGCATAGATCGCGGTCGCCTCGAAACCGATGTAGGAGGCGAAGGCGAAAGCGAGCGCGATACCGGCCGACCCGGCGAAACCGCCCGCGAAGATGTTGGTCGGCGAGAAGGAAGACAGCGGAGCCAGGCCATCCGGGCCGCCTCCTTGCGCCAGCACGACAATCGCAACGATGGCCAGTGACACGACCTCAGCCAGCATCAGCACGCCGAGAAATTTGGCACCGATGTCGACGCGCAGGATCGAGAGTCCTAACACAAGCACCCACGCGATGCCGACCCACGCATACCACGACAGATCGATGCCCAGCTCGGCGTTCATCTGACCGGCCATCACCGCTCCGAAGAAGCCGAAGATGGCGAGTTGGATGGCGACGTAGGCCAACAGGGACACGAAAGCTGACCCGACGCCAGGAATCTTGCCTAGACCGCGACCGATGTAGGCGAAGAATGCCCCCGCATTGGCGACGTGACTGCTCATCGCGGAGTAGCCGACGCTGAAGACCAGCAGGACAAGGCCGACGGCGAGATAAGCACCAGGGGCTGCGGCTCCGTTGCCCAACACGATGGCAACAGGCACGGCCCCCGTCATTCCGACCAGCGGGGCGGCGGCGGCAACGACGAAGAACACGACTCCGGCGATGTTCAGCTTGTTGGGTGCGAGGTCGACCTTAGGCTCTGTGCGCTCGCGGACCGACGGCGTCGGCGTGCTCTGGTTTTCCGACATGGAACACCTCCAGGTGGGGACTGAAGATGAACTTATTCGGCACCGAACGATTTGTCGAGAGTTTTCACTCGGTGATTTTCAGGCCGTGCCAGTAGGTGGGCGCGGCGGGATGGCGCAGGCGGGCGAGCCTGCGGGCAGTTGGCCGCGATGGTCCGCCACCCATTGGTATGCCGCAGCGGCCACCGTGTCGAGCGCGC
>JBGTGC010000352.1:0-5205 GCA_041746935.1 Dermatophilaceae bacterium | reverse complement strand
ACGGCCGCCGCGCTCGTGGCGTGCCGGATCGATCCAGACGTTCGGGCTCAGCTGATCTTCGCGCACCGCTCCGTGGAGCCGGGCCACACACTGGCGCTGTCCACGCTGGAGGCCGAGCCTCTCTTGGATCTCGGTTTGGCTCTGGGTGAGGGCGTTGGTGGCGCACTGGCGCTATCGCTGATGCGAGCGGCATGTGCCATCCTGCGCGATATGGCCACGTTCGCCGATGCTGGCGTCTCGGGCAACGACCAATGATGCTGGGCACTACCGCGCAGTGACGTCGCCGCTGATGACCGCGCCCAGGGACATCGCCACGGCGTTGACCTTTCTGACCCGACTGCCCGTGGCTCGGTTTGCCAGCGGGGAACCGGCGGCGCTGTCGCGGGCCACCATGTGGTTCCCACTTGTGGGCCTGCTGATCGGCTCCGCGTTGGGCCTTACCGTCATCGCAGTCAGCTCGCTGCTCCCGGCGTCCGTGGCCGTGCTTGCCGTGCTCGTGCTGGGTGTCTTGCTGACCGGCGGCTTTCACGAGGACGGGCTGGCCGACGTTGCCGACAGCGCGGGGGCCTTCTCGCCGGACTCCAAACTGACCATCATGCGCGACAGCCGAGTCGGCACCTACGGGGCGTTGGCACTGATCCTGCTTCTCCTTGCTCGGTATACCATGCTCGGCGATCTGGTGTGGACCGACTGGACAATGGTGGTTGGCGCGCTCATCGCTGCACACGTCCTGGCCCGGTGGAGCAGCGTGCTGCTGATGACCTGGCTGCCGTATGCCCGCGCGGAGGCGGCCAACAAAGTCGTCGCTCAAGGCGTGACGAGCACTCAGTTGCTGCTGTCGTCGGCGGTCGCAGCCGTGTGTCTGATCCCCGTTGCGGTGCTGGATTGGCCTCTGGCTCTGCTCGCGATGCTCGTGGCGCTGATCGTCACGGCTCTCGCGGGACTGTGGTTTCGCCGAACGTTCGACGGAATGACCGGGGACTGTCTGGGGGCCGCCAACGTGATGGTCGAGATCTCCGTCCTCGTAGCTGCGGTCACGCTGCACGTGTCGTCGCTATGAGCACCTCGCCACTGCTCGAGCTCGCTCGCCAGATCGCCACGTCCGCCCACGAGGGCCAGGTCGACAAGGGCGGAGCTCCATACATCGGCCATGCCGCGCGCGTTGCTGCACGGGTCCGCGGGGACAACGCCGCCGAGATCGTCGCGTGGCTGCACGACGTGGTCGAAGACACGACGGTGACCCTGTCTGACCTGCGGGCGCACTTCCCGGAGTTCATCATTGAGGCCGTCGACGCGATGACCAGGCGATCTGGGGAGGCTCCGGACGCGTATTACGCCCGAGTCCGTGCTGACCCGATCGCGCGCGCGGTGAAGTTGGCCGACATCGCCGACAACACCGATCCTCACCGGACCGCTTTGCTCCCCGATGACACTCGGCGTCGCCTGACTGCCAAATACGATCACGCTCTGCACGAACTACGCGCCACTCTCTAGCCAGCCCGACCGGCAACGCCACCTCACGCGCCCACGCCGGCGCGTGACCGTGGCCTTGCATCACCACCACCTCGAAAACCTCCTACCTGTGCGGACCATGATTCAGCTGAAACGAGTCGAGATCGAACTCCACCCAGGACGCTCGAGTGAATGAGCCATCTCACTCGACCGCGCGCCAGCCGCGCTTGGGACGACGCAGCCTGTTGCTCGGCGGTGGCGCAGTGATCGGAACTGGCACGCTTGGGCTGTTGGGTGGCAGGCAGCACCAGAGGGGTCCGCAACCAGTTGGGGCTCAACCCAGACCCGTTCGTGCCGAGCGCCGATGAGGGCGAAGTCAAGGTCGAGTCCCTGGCCTCGGAACACATGGGTGCCATTGACCAGTTCACTGCTGTCCCCGCCGGATTCGGTGACGGAGCCGGGCTCCCGGTCGTGGTCGTTCTCCACGGAGCAAGCTCCTCAGCCCTAGACCTCAGGAGTCCTGCGGTCATGGGGAAGCGTCACCGTTGGTCCTGCCCGCTGACCTGAGCGAGCAGGCACTCACGGGTATCACCCGGCGTATCACCTCTCGCACCTTCACCGACTGGGCCGACGCCGCCGCCAAGGTCGGGCACTGCGCCAAACCCGTCCGCCTGCACGGCTCATCCACCCGGTACGACGAGAGCACCGGTGAAGTGCTCAGGAGTTTCAGCTCTTCGGATGAAGCGCTCGGCGTGATGTACGTGCGGTGCGGGAACCGGCGCGAAGAACACTGCCCTTCCTGCTCACGCATCTATGCCCGCGACACCTTCGAAATGATCCGCACCGGGGGTCACCGGAGACAAAACCGTCCCCGCGTCTGTGGGTGATAACCCGCTCGTGTTCGCCACGCTCACGGGGCCCTTCTTCGGGCACGTCCACGGCCAACGCCCGAACGGCGGAACGGCGGCAAATGTCGCAACAACGACGCGGCGTGATCCTCTTCCACGCCCTCCTCCGCCTCGACGGACCAAAGACGATGCAAGGATTTGCCTGTGCGCCAGTTAGTCTGGATGCAGCGGTGCTCGCGGGTCTGGTCGGCCTCGCTGCGGGCATCGCTACGAAAACCGCACCCCCAGTCGCCCACGGCGACATTCCGCGTGTCCTGTGGTTCGGCACCCAACTCGACGCGCGGCCCGTTACTGCCCGCCGCCGCGACGGCCTCGACAGTGAGACCCTCTCGGCGGAGCAAGTAGCCGGCTATGCGGCGAAGTACGCCACCAAAGCCGCCACCGACAGCGCACAGTCCACATCGCACTTGGGACAGTTGCGGTCCGTTGCGCGGGACCTGGCCGACATCACCGATCTCACCGGGGACTACGCGCTGCTAGGGAAGTGGGTGCACATGCTCGGCTTCCGGGGCTACTTCTCGTCCAAGTCACGCCGCCACTCCGTCACGTTGGGGCAGTTGCGTCGGACTCGGGCACGGTTCGCCCGGATCACCGCCCAAGCCCACCGCGACCGCACACCGCTTGACGTGGCCGACCTCGAACGCCCCCGGCCGAGGACGAGGGCGTTACGTGAGCCGCCTACCGGAGTCGAACCGGTGACCTATTCATTACGAGTGAATCGCTCTAGCCGACTGAGCTAAGGCGGCACGCACCAAAGGTGCTCGCAGAGGGTATCTGACGGGCGGCATACCGAGCGAATCGCCTCAGCATTCCTTGCCGTCCTGCGGCACGGTCCCCTCAAGCAGGTAGGCATCCACGGTGTCGTCGATGCAGTTGTTGGACCGCCCGTATGCCGTGTGGCCCTCGCCGTCATACGACAACAGCACGCCGGACTCCAGCGTGTCAGCCAGGATCTCGGCCCACTCGTACGGCGTTGCCGGGTCGCCCGTGGTGCCGACGACCAAGATGGGAGCCGATCCTGCGGCGTCGTAGTCGTCCAGGGTTTCCGTGGCCTGCTCGGGCCAGTATTCACAGGCTCCTTCGCCGGCCAGGTAACGACCGAACGTCGGGGCGACCTCCTCGAACTGGGCGACGATCTCCTCTTCGCTCAGGTCGGATTCGACCATCGGTCGGTCCAAACAGTTCACCGCGTAGATGGCCTGGTTGCGGTTGCCGGTGTAGTTGCCTTCGGAGTCGCGGTCGGCATAGATGTTGGCCAGGAACTGCAACATCGTGCCGTCACCGTCGAAGGCGCGTTCCATGGCCTGGGTCAGGATGCTCCAGGCGGCCTCGTCGTACATCGCAATGATGATGCCGAGTAGCGCCCATCCCTCGGTCAGCTCCGTGTTCGCGTCGCCATCCACACTCAACGGATTTTCATCGACGTCGTTGAGGAACCCCGTGATCCGCTCCATGCCCTCATCCACGTCGTCACCAAGCGGGCAATCGCCCTGATCGATGCAGTCCTGGACGTAGGAGCGGGTGGCCTGTTCGAAGCCTGCTGCCTGCCCGAGCCCCATCTCCAGATCTGTCAACTCAGGGGCGAGAGCACCGTCGAGCACGAGCCGTCCCACCTTGTCGGGGAACAACTCGGCATACGTCGCACCGAGGAACGTCCCGTAGGAAGCGCCGAGGTAGTCCAGCTCGCTCTCACCCAGCACGGCCCGCAAGACGTCCATGTCACGAGCGGCCTCGACCGTGGACACGTGGCCCAGCAGGTCGGGCGCTGCCTCCTCACAGGCCTGCGCGAAGTCCTGACCGAGTTGTTCACTGGCCGTTTCTTCTTCCGGAGTGTCCGGGCTCGGGTCTGAGCCCAGCCACGCGTCCATCTGTCCGTCGTCGAAGCACATCACCGGAGCGGACTCGGCGACTCCCCGCGGGTCGAAGCCCACGATGTCGTACTGCTCGGCAACCTTCGGAGACACGATGAGATCGCCGAGGCGTGCGTACTCCACCCCAGATAATCCAGGCCCACCGGGGTTGACCAGCAGGCTGCCCTGGCGATCACCTTCATCACCAGCCGGGACCCGGATCAGCGCCAACTCGATGGACGCGCCTTGCGGGTCGGTGTAGTCCATCGGCACGGTCAGCCGGCCGCACTCCCCGCCCTCGCAGTCGGTCCAGTCGATCTCTTGACCGTAGAACTCCCCCAATCCCTCGGAGGCGTCCCCTGCGCTCGTCGGCTCGCTGCTCTGAGCCGCATCCCCCGTCTGCGTGCTTTGGTCGCCGTCCGCTGACGCCCCCGGCGTCTCCGCCGAAGGAGACGATTCGCACCCCGAGACCACCAAAAGTGCGGCGAGCATCGCCATCGCGGCCCCTCGTGTGGCCGCGCTGCGACGATCCATGTGTAGCCAGCGTGCGCGCACCGCGCCGTCCTTCCGTCGAGTCATACCGAGGCACCCATTGGAGCACGCGGAAATGTCAAGGCAATCATCATTGCCTCTATCACCAGCAGCGGCGCACCGTTAGCAACCAGCCTGGCCCGGGCCAGATTGATCGATTCGAGGGCCCCAAGCAGTTCTTCGGGCCGCATCGCGCGGGCCACCGAACGCACCACGTCGAGCTCACTGGCGTTGATCGCCTCGATATGTGCACCGGTGCCGAGCACCAGCGCGTCGCGATAGACCGAAGAGAGGTCGGTCAATGCTGCATCGATCGAGTCGTGTTGACGTCGCTTGGCGATCCGCTTCTGGTCATCGTCGAGTTGCTTCAAGTGGGCTCGCACCGCTGGAGGCTGGGTGCGAGCGCTCGGATCGGCCCCCAACTGACGCAGCAACTCCACGCGAGCCTGCGCGGCGTCATCACC
>JBGTGC010000351.1:0-7179 GCA_041746935.1 Dermatophilaceae bacterium | reverse complement strand
AGTCGAGCCACACGGACTCATCGCCCGCCTCCGGGCCCGGCGCGGCACCCTGACGCAGGTGCGCCAACGCCTCGCGCAGCGTCCACGCGTCGACCGAGCCGTCGATCCGGCGCGTCGACATGTGCAGAGTCGTGACGTGCTGAGCGGAGACGGCGCGATGGCTCGGCACATCTCCTACCGCCACCGCCACGGGGGGCGGTGCCGAGGACCCCCCGAGGACCACCCCAGCCTCGCGGAAGAAGTTCGTGACGAGCCGTTCGCCGTGCTCGGTCAGCACGGATTCAGGATGGAATTGCACCCCCCAGCGCCGCCGGTCGGGGTCAGCCAGTCCCATGATGGCCCCGTCGTCGTCCGCCCACGCCGTGGCCTGCGGTCCGCTCACACCGACCCCATGCGGCAGTGGCCCCACGACTTCAAGCGAGTGATAGCGCACCACGTCGAACGGTGTCGGCAGACCAGCAAACAGCCCACTACCGTCGTGGCTGACCCTGGAGACAATGCCGTGCCGCGGCTGCGCCATCTGCGCCACGCTGCGGCCGCAAGCATGAGCAATGCCCTGATGCCCCAGACATACCCCGAGCACGGGCACGTCGTATTGCCCCAACGCATCGCGTGAGATGCCCATGTCGGTAGCAACGGAGGGCCTGCCAGGACCAGGCCCGACAACGATGGCATCGAAGTCCCGCCACCACTGCCGGGAGGTGTAAACGGGGTGGTCGTGGCGCCATACGGTCGGTGCCGTGCCCAACACGGTGCGCAACAGGTCCGCAACGTTGAAGGTGAAACTGTCGATGTTGTCGATCAGTAGCACGCGTGGGGGACCGTTCACTCCACTATTCTCACGCACCCCGGCGGCTGCCGACGGAACCAGGAGCCGCGCTGGGTCGTCGCAGGACCATGATTAACTGCATACGGTCCGCGGGCGTTCGTCCGCCGGTTCACTAGGCACAAGGGGATCACGTGAGCAGAGCCGAGGATTTCATCAATGCCGCTAGGCAATACGCCGGTGGCGGCGACGTCCGGGAGGTCGTCGGATCGATGGCGGCCGGGGCAACAGCCCAGCAAGGTCGATCACAACAAGGTGTGCCATCGAGCCAGGGCGGCGACGGGCAGCGTCAGTCCGGCCAGCGGCAGTCGAGCAACCGTCAGAACGAGGATGAGGACGCCTTCGCGCTGAACGCTCGCGACTTCCCCGCTGCTCGCGATCAGAGCCGGGCTGCGGGCACGCGCATTCAGTCTGCTTCGGTGTCCCTGAACGACGCCGCCGAGAATCTGAGCCGCAGCTATTACGAGAACGGCCAGCACGGCCCGGTGCACGTCATCACACCGATGGTGATGCCCAAAGGCCGCCGGTTGAAGATGATCCTGCCGATCCTGCTCCTCGTCATTCTCGGCATCGGCGGTGGCATCGCGTTGCTCCCGTTCGACGGCCTGAGCTCGGCGATCTTCGGCCCGCACTACTGGGTGCTCGTGGTTGTCCTGGCCGCATTCTCGTGGTGGCGCCAGGGGATGGTCATGGTGCCCGAGGGTTGCGTAGCGTTGATCTCTCGCTTCGGCAAGGTCGAGGCCGAGGTCGGACCGGGCCGGGTGACGTTGCTGAACCCGTGGAAGCGCGTCTCGTACATCATCAACGTGACCCGCGAGTACCCGTTCAACGCCCCCATCCGTCAGGCACCCACGAAGTCCGGTGTGCAGGCCTCGGTCGACCTGTTCTTGCAGTTCCGCATCGTCAACGCTCGCGAGTTCGTCTTCGTGCTCGGTGCCGTGCAGGGCTTCCAGGACAAGCTGAACAACGCGATCTCGGAGACCACCCGCTCGTTGATCTACGAACAGGAAGCCTCGGGCATCTATGACCTGGTCGGCGAGAGCACCTCGAAGTTGTTGGAGCAGTTGAACGCGCAGTTCGCGCCGGCCGTCGAGCTGACCACCGCCAACATCACGCACGCCGAGCCGGCCAACCAGGAGTATCGGATGGACCTCGCGGCGCCGGAGATGATCCGGGTGGCCAAAGAGGCTTACACCTACGAGTACGAGTTGCAGCTGCGCAAGGAACAGAACGATGGTGACCTCAACAAGGACCTCGCCTCGTTGAACGAGACGTTGTCCGCGATCCAAGCCGACATTGCGCGCTACCAGGCGCAGATGGACACGGCGCTGGAGCGGGAGACCAACCGGGCCGACTCCCTGGCCCGTCAGCGCTTCGTGGAGGCCGAGTCCACCGCCAACGCCAACGCCGCGTTGTTGGAGGCTCAAGCCCTGGACATTCGCGCCGTCAGCGCCGCGCTGGCTCCGGAGATCTTGGACTACCGCTACCAGCAGGACGTGCTCGGCCAGCTGGAGTCGGTGGCTTCCGCGCTGCCGCAGATCGTCCGGATCGGCGGCGACTCTGAGGGCGTCGACTTCCTGCAGGTCGCGCGCCAATTGATCGGCGACTCCGACACTCCCCTGTTCACTGATGCCGACATGGAGTCGATCCGGTCGCGCAAGGGGGCCATCGAGGAGCGGGTTGCCAGCCGCAAGGCGGATATCAGCCACCTGCTGAAGCCGCCGGAGGAGACCCAAGTGGAGATCGTGCCCGAATCAGATGCCTCGGCGGACCTGCCCGGTGAAGACCGGATGGAAGCGATCCGTCGCTCGGTCGCCGAGGACGGCGCACCAACGAGTGACGCCGAGCAAGCGGCACCACGACACGCAAGGCCAGAGGCCGAAACGCCGCAGTCCGAAGCGCCGCAGTCCGCCGTAGCACAGGAAGGAAACCACGGTGAGTGAACAAACGATGCGAGGCGCCCATGGGATGTCCTCGATCAAGGAAGCCCTCGCCGGATGGGGCGACGTTGCCGCGTTGCTGCGCGGTGGCGACGGCGGAGCGTTGGTCCCGGTCGTCATCCCCAAGGACGCTCGCGGGTTGCGCTGGTTGTCCCTGGTCTGGCTGGCCGCCTGGGCGGCCCTCAGTGGCGTGCTGCTGGTGCTCAACGACTTCGGCGAGATCGCCGTTCTGGCCTGGGTCGCCGCCGTCATCCTGCTGGCCTTGTCGGCCCTGTGGTGGTGGAGGTCCTCGATCATCGAGATCGAGGAGGGCACCATCGGGGTGCTGACCAAGTTCGGTGCCATCAGCGGGCAGGGCCTGCCGCCCGGCCGGCACTACCTGTGGCACCCCTGGGCTCGGGTGGCCTACGTCGTCGACGTGACCACTGAGATTCCGTATGCCGCGCCGGTGCTGTCCAGCCCGACGCACGAGAACGTGCCGTTGAAGTCCATCGAGTTCTTCTTGCGCTTCCGGATCGGCGACGCCGTGCGCTTCGTGCAGACCATCGGTGCCGGCAACTTCGACCTGGTGCTGTCCAACTCGGTGCAGGATGCGATCCGCCAGCGCAGCCGGCAGGTCCGCACCGAACGCGCCTATGACCTGCGGGGCTCGGACGTCAAGGACATGCAAGAGCTGCTGAACCGTCAGTTGACGAGGTATGGCGTGCAGATCATGGGCTGCAACATCCCCGATGTCCAACTGCCCGACCAATACCGCGAGCACCTCTCGACGCGTGAGCGCACGTCGAAGGAGCTGTCGGCATACGAGAAGGAATGGGAGCTGATCCGCAAGCGCCGGATCGACACCCTGCTGATGCAGATCGAGCGGTCCAAGAAGGTCCGCGACGCCAAGATCGTCGAAGTCAAGGGTGCGCTGAACAAGGCACGCAAAGACGTCGCTCAGATGCTGGAAGAGCGGGAGACCGAGGCACAGCGGGTCACCTACGAAATCGAGACGCGGGCGCGCACCAACCTGGTCGCGGCTCAAGGTGAAGCCAAGGCGCAGGAGCAGTTGGCCACCGCATACCGGGACAACCGGGCTGTGCTGGGTTACGAGTTGGCTCGCCGCCGACTCGACGTGGGTGCCCGGTTGGCTCAGTCCGCTCCACGGCCGGTCATTGTGCATACGGACGACAACTCGGGTGATACCTCGGCGCTGTCGACGCTGCTGATGGCGCAACTGCTGCCGCAGATGCAAGGCTCGGCAGCGAAGGTGCTGCCGGCGAAAGCTACCGGAGCGGCCTCCTCGGACTGAGCCACAGGCTCAGCGCAGACACAGCAACGCCAGGGGACCGGCTGGTCACGGAACGGTCGGTGCCCCTGGCGTTGGTCTATTGGATGAGACCGATCGGCTCGGCGATCACCACGAAGTTGCTCTCGTAGCTGTGAACCTCTGGCCGCCAGCGCCCAGAGCAGGTGATCAACACCAACCGGTGCTCACCGCGCTGGTCGAAGGCGAGACTGCCCGCGACCAGCACGTCTTTGTCGATCAACTCCGTCGAGGTCACCCGGTAGGCCAACTCGCCTTCGTCACCGCGCACCGTCACGACGTCGTCGACCTTCATGCTCAACAGGCGACCGAAATAGCCGACCCCCTGCTCCGCAGAGTCGATATGTCCGGCGATCACCGTCGAGCCGAACGGGTCGTTGACGTAGGCACCACCGTCCCACCAGCCGAGATGGTCCACATTCTCGGGCACGACCAACTCTGCGTCGACCGTGCGAGCCGGCTCGACGGGCGCGATGGAACCGTCCGGCAACTCCACTTCGACGGGCCGAAAGCGCACTCGCTCGCTGGCCGCAGCCGTTCCCTCTTGCGCGGCGTCGACGTCCGACGGCGAAGAGGGCGCCGCGCCGTCCTTACCGAGGCTGTCAGCACCAGCTGCATCATCACCCAGAGCGTTCTCACCAGCAGTGCCTGCAGCCAACGTGTCTTCGACGGCTGCCGGGGCCGACGATGCCGGCGACCCACAGGCAGACAGCATCACCGCGACGACAAGCATCACCGCGGAGCACAGCAGGCTCCGGCTCCCTCGGGAGTCGCTCAGCGCCACAGTCCGCTGAACAGGGCGAGGACCCGGCTCAACGCGCCCAACTGGCCACCGGTGCCGGTGTTGACGACCTCCGGCATCGAGGTGCCCTCTTCTTCCACCTCCAAGACGTGGACGACGACGTTCATCGTGTCCGCCTCCGGGTCACCGACCGCGAAGACTCGGTTCAACGAACCGCCCTTGACGTTCAGATCCAAGGGCCCGAGGATGACTGGTTCGGTCTCACCGGTCGGCACGATCTGCACGGTGTAGGTGTCGACCGGCACGACCAGGGTCAGCGATTCACCGCTGGCCACGTTGGCAAAGAGCACCTGATCGTTGACCACAATGTCTGCGGGGGGCACCGCTGCGGTGTGGGCGACGGTCAGCGTCGCCTTGTCCTGCGGCACGGCTGACAGATCGTTGTCAAAGACGGTCAGCACGGGATCATCACCAGCACTGGAAGGCAGGTGCAGCACGACGTCGGAGTTGTCTCCAGCCTGCGCATCGACGGTATTCTCAATGAGCGTTTCGCCCTCGCCATCGGCGAAGGTCCAGGTATTCGAGCCGGGCTCGACATTGAACGGACCGGCAACCTCGGCGGTCTCGACATCGGTGGCCAACGTCTCACCGTTGACGCTGATGTCGACGCTCTCGTCGGGCAAGCCCTGGACGATGTATAACGTGACGTCGTCCTCGGCTGCCATCGCGGGGGCAGCGAATGCCCCCACTGCGATGAGGCCGCTAGCGGCGATCGTGGACGCTGCGACTCTGCGATCGGGGGCGAAATATCCCATGTCACTCCTTGGGGCGAATTTACTCAATCATTGCCAAATAGACTCCTTAACATACATCCTCTAGACTCACACTTTGCAATTCAGTCACATTTCCCGTCGAGTGCGCAGCATTTGATACCAGCAAGAGGGCTCTCTGATTCCCTGCGACGTGGCCTTGGCATCCTCGTGGTGTTGGCGTTGCTGGGATCAGCCGCCGCGTTCTATCGCGTTGCGCAGGAACCGGTTGCGACACCAGAGCCAACGGCGAGGCCGACACAGCAAGAGAGTTCACCGGACTCGGGCGAGGAGACAACACAGACCTCGAACGCCGAGACTGGCTCGGCTGACGACGAAGCGGCCGCCACAGTCACCGTGCCCTCGGAGGCCGCCCTTGCGCAGATCCCGACGCCGATGCCTGAACATGGCCCCGGGATCGATCAAACCGCCGTCTCGATGCTGATCAGCCCGGCATTCGCTAGCGATGTGACTGTGAACGAACTCGTTCTTTTGCCCGATCGCACCGGACGTGTCGTGCTTGCAGCACCCCGATATCGCCCGCGCCGGCGCAGATTTCGAGGGTGCCGAGCCAACGGCCAGCCAGGTGCAGCTCAGCGCCGACAATCGGCCGGTGTCCATCCCCGATGGAACCGTGAGCGAGGAGACGTCCGCAGACATCCAGGACACCGATTCGTCCGGGCTGTACTACGAGGTGGAAGGCGCTACCGTCCGCAGCGTGCCATCGACGGCACGCCGCAGCCTGGCCGCGGTAGCGCCACTGATGACCGGCTTGCCCACCGACTTGCCGGTGCGCGTGATCGCGGCCGGCGCATCTGTGCTGGGCTTGAACTGCCCTTGCTCAGTCTGGGAGAAGCGTCGATCGGAGAGGGCACATCGACTGCGATGCACACGAATTCAGATTTGCCATTTGAGGACCGCCTTAGTCACTATTCAGTTCGACGAACCACGGAACTAATTGGTGGATAGGTGAATTCCGGGCTATTGCCGCTCGCCCTGGGCACCAGGGCCTCGGCAAAGTCGGTTGAACAGGGTGTGACCTGGGAGTTCCTGGGTGGGGCACGCGGCGTCGCTCGTGTGACGGGTGTGGCCCGTGGGACTTGGATGGAAGTTCTCACACAGACCACCACGCCAAGGACCACACCCGCTGATGTCATCCTCTCCTACGCTCGGCCTCGATCCACAGGCAGGCCGAGTGATCGCGCCGGATGGCAAGACCGTGCGCGGCGCGCGCACAGCCACGAACCTCGCCCCACACCTGGTCTCCGCGTTTGACCATGCCGCCCAGGCGATCACCGACGCCGGCGGAGACTACGTACTCACGGTCACGCTGAACCAGCCCAGCCTGTACCGCGCCTGCAAGGCGGTGCCCTGGGCAGCAGTCCCCGCGCACACCAGCAGCGACACCCGCGGCGGACGCCGCGCCACCGGCATCAAGGTCATCACCGCGCCCGCCTGGGTCACCTTCAACGGTGCCGCGCAGGTCGCGCAACTGCGCCGCACCACCACCCGCGCCGGACGCAAGAACATCGAAGTGGTCTAGACTGGGGCAG
>JBGTGC010000350.1:0-50095 GCA_041746935.1 Dermatophilaceae bacterium | reverse complement strand
GGCGGCGTTGGCCTCGCGGGCAGCGGCGACCACCGTCGCGTCGGGGTCGGTGGAGAGGTACAGCCGCGGATAGACCGGGATGCAGTGTCCGCCGACGGCGATGCCGGGGTTATGGATGTGGCTATAGGGCTGAGAGTTGCATGCTTCGATGACTCGCTGCACGTCGATCCCGGTCTGGTCGGCAAATCGGGCGAACTGGTTGGCGAGGCCGATGTTGACATCGCGGTATGTCGTCTCCGCCAGTTTGGCCATCTCGGCGGCCTCCGCACTGCCCATGTCCCAGACACCGTTGGGCCGGGGTAAGTCGCTGCGCTCATCGAAGGTCAGCACGGAGTTGTAGAAGTCGATGGCGCGCTGGGTGCCGGCCTCGGTCAGCCCACCCACCAGCTTCGGGTAGCGCTTGAGGTCGGCCAAGACCCTTCCGGTCAGGACCCGCTCAGGCGAAAACACCAAGTGGAAGCCATCCAAGCCCTCACGCAGTCCGCTGATCTGCTCGATCGTCGGCTTCCAGCGGTTGCGGGTGGTGCCCACGGGCAGGGTCGTCTCGTAGGAAACCAGTGTGCCGGGCGTCATGTGCTGCGCGAGGCTCTGGGTCGCGTCATCCATCCATCCGAAGTCAGGTTGGCCGCTCTCCTCGTCGACGAACAGCGGCACCACCAGGACCACAGCATTGGCGCTCGGGATCGCCTCGGCATACTCCGTGGTGGCTTTGAGGCGACCCGCAGGCACCAACGCAGCCAACTTTTCAGCGAGGTGATCCTCCCCCGGAAACGGCTCGAGCCCACGGTTGACCAGGTCCACCACCGTGGCGTTGACGTCCACCCCGATGACGTGATGACCGGCATCAGCGAACTGCACCGCCAACGGCAACCCGATCTTGCCCAACGCGACGACCGCGATCTGCATATTGCTCCTAGCCTGGCTCTGGTCTGCTTCGTACCCCGACGGCACACGAGACCGCCCGTGAGAGGATACGTCGCAGTCCTGCCAAGATCATGAACGAGCGCCGTGGGCGGAGCCGCGCTTTCCACGTTCGGAACGATCCATCAACGCGCTGACCTCCTGCCCGACATGCGCATGTCGGAACGAGGACGCGTCAGCGGCTGGCCCACCACGACGCGGCCATGAATCGGGGCGGCGCTTCACGCTGGGCCAGTCGAGTCAGATCGCGCGGGATCAGGGTCGCCGGGCGTCCGTGGCGCCGGCGGTCCTTCGCACGCTGGATCAACGTCTCGGCGTCAATCGCTGTGTCCTGCATTGCGTCGATAAGCCGATGATCAGCCAGGGACAGCGGATCGGCGGCCCGGGGTGCGACGCCGAGGACATCCGCCAGGACCGCCGCCAAGGCCGTCCTCTCGGTCGTTGTCCACCACATCGGGTCGGCGCGGTTCGGGATGACCCCAAAAAGGTGGATCCGCACCAGCTTGGTGGCCACCGCAGTACGAACCGCGTCGGGGTATGCGGTGAACCAGGGTTGCTCGATGAGGTGGCGGACGAAACTCAACTCGACCTCGATGGGCCGCGGTGCGTAGGTCACCCGGTCGCGGGCATCTTCCCCGATGACGTACGCCGGCCCTTTCGTGTCCACCGCGACCTTCGTCTCACACCACAGCCGGGTCACGTACGGCACGTCACCGCCGACCGGCATACCCTCCACCAACTCTGCGCCGAGACGATCACGAGCCCCAGTCGACACCAGGCCCAACGGTGCGCTGCGATAGCTGAGCCGGTCGCGCACCGGGTCGGCGTGGCGACGGCCGGAGCGCATGGGCCGAACCGGAGGCGTCGGCACCCGGCGAGCCGAAGCACCGATAGCCAGTGTGGTCATCACGCACTCGGCACCGGACTGCTGGGCCAGCAGTAGCCACGAGGCCACTGCGGCCGGAGCGAGGGTGTCGTCAGAGCCCATGATCGACACGAAGTCCCCAGTGGCCGCGCGCATCCCGGCGTTGAACGGCCCCGATGCGCTGGGGACGCCATCGTGATGCTCCAGCCAGGTGACCTGGTCGTGATGGACGGCGGGGAGTTCGGCGGCGATGACGTCGGCCGACACGTTGTGGCAGACGAGAGTCAATCGGGTCTGAGATTCGTTGCCATGCAGCACGCTGGCCACGGCTCGCGCGATGGGCCGGTTCGGCGAATGCACGGCAATGATGACGTCGACGACGGCGCTCATGGCCCACCACCGGCACGAAAGCGAATCGCGGCCAGGTCGTAGGCTCGCTGGTAGCCCATCGCCACCTCGCTGGCGGCGAAGCGGTCGCCAATCGTGTTGCTGATCTGCTCCGCGCTCATGCCCTCGGCCTGTGCCAGCACGCGCTCGATCGCGTCGGCATACGCATGCGGGGTGTGTTCGTCGACGCAGATGCCGATCCGCGCGTCGAGGTATTCGCCTTGACCACCGGTGGCACCGACCACCACTGGGCGCCCTGAAAGCACCGCTTCGGCGCAGGAGACGAAGAAGTTGTCGCCGAGTGTAGGGCCGAGGAAAAGGTCGGCATCCGCGAGCTCCTGGAGCACACCGTCCCGATCGAGCGTCCCGACGAGCGTGACCTGGTTTCCGACCCCGAGTTGCTCGGCGAGCGAGGTGATCTGCGGGCCTAGCGAACCGTCCCCGACCAACCGCAGCGTGGTCCGACGTCCGCGGCGGGCCAACTCGGCCACGGTCTGGACGGCCATGAGCGGGTCTTTGCGCTCGATCAGTCCACCGACACTAACGATTCTGATCTCCGGAGCCACTTCTCGGCGAGGAATCAGGACCTCGGGTCGCGGGACGATGCACGGCACGACGACCGTCGGCGAAATGTCACGGACCTCACGGATCGGGGCGGCGAGGTAATCACAGACGGCGGTCGCCACGTCGGGACTGGTCAGAAGCCCCTTGAGTCGGGGCAGAACGACCTGCCAGGC
Source organism: Dermatophilaceae bacterium (assembly GCA_041746935.1). Lineage (GTDB taxonomy): Bacteria > Actinomycetota > Actinomycetes > Actinomycetales > Dermatophilaceae > Ornithinicoccus. The sequence goes on along the minus strand of JBGTGC010000350.1, from coordinate 47,185 downwards.
CCTGGGCAACAGGTACGGTGCCGTCAGCCCCGACCAGTGCTCGGTGTGCACCCACGGCATTCTCGGCCGCCACCACGCCATCGCAAGCAGCGTCGAGAAGGCCATCGAGTGCACGACATCGGCACCCTTGCTCAGTCGCGACAGTCGGTGCCCGGCGGCGATGATCTGGGGCGGACTCGTGGTGGACATCACGATCCGCGTGACCGGCAGGCCCTCGATCGTGGCGGCCTCTTCGGCAATGCCTGCTGCGGAAGCGCCGGCGAGTTGGGCTGGCGGGACCAGGTGGATGATGGCGACTTCGTGGCCGAGATCGGCGATCGCCCGGGCATCCTTGACCACAAACGCGCCGGTCGACGGATGCGAAGCGGTGGGCAGCCACGTCGTCACCGCCAGCACGCGCATGAGCCGTAGGGTACTGCCATGAGCTCGGCGGTTGAGGATCTGGCGCGTTTGCGCGAGGCGCTGTCCGACGGCCGGCTCGCAGAGGTATGCCGCGAGCACGGCCTAGCGTTGTGCGTCCTGCACGGCTCGGCCCTCACCGAGGATGAGCCTGGGGATATCGATCTCGCGGTGGCCTGGGCAGAGCCCGGCGGTCATGATCTGGTCGCGCTGATCGGCAGTTTGATGGACGTTGTGGGCGATTCGGTCGACGTAATGGACTTGCACCGCGCCGGCCCGGTTGCCGCTCAGCGCGCGCTCACGCGTGGTGAGTTGCTGGTTCAGGTGGTTCCAGGTTCCTACGCGACCTGGCAGATGCGCGCCATGCGCGACTTCATGGACACGCAGCGTTTCCGAGACCTGCAACTAGAGGTGTATGCGCAATGAGCCCACGGGATTTGGACCGCGACGTCATCACCACCCGGTTGCGCCATATGGACGATCTCATCGCCGTATTGCGAGGCGTGGGCGCGGTCAATGCAGAGCGTTTACGTGCCGACACCCTGATGAGACTCGGAATCGAAAGGGCCCTGACCCAACTGGTCGAATTGTCGGTAGATGTCCTGAATCATCTGCTGGTGGTCAGTAACGGTCAGGCGACCCGAACCTACCGGGAAGCCTTCAGTGCTGCGGCGGCGGTTGGGATTTTGTCGCCGACTTTGGCCACCACGCTCGAATCGGCTGCAGGTATGCGCAATGCCCTCGTGCACGAATACGTGGACATAGATCTGGAGAAGGTCGCCGACGTCGTACCACTCGCTCCCCAGACCTTCGCAGACTTCATCCGCGATGTGGCTCGATGGGTTGCGGAGCGTTGAGGCTTCTCAGTGTGGTCGGTGCTCGGCCGCAGTTCGTGAAGCTCGCTCCTGTTGCCGCGGAGTGCGCGCGTCGCGGCGTTGAACACGTCATCGTGCACACCGGTCAGCATTACGACCCGATGCTCTCGGATGTGTTCTTCGCTGACCTAGGCATCCCCGAACCCGACGTGCATCTGGGAGTCGGCAGCGGCACGCACGGCCAGCAGACTGGCGCGATCTTGGCACGCATGGACGCTGTCCTGACGCAGCAACAACCCGACTGGGTCTTGGTTTATGGCGACACCAACTCGACGCTTGCCGGCACCCTGTCCGCCGTCAAGCTCCACCGCCGGGTGGCGCACCTCGAGGCTGGACTGCGGTCCTTCAACCGGGCGATGCCCGAGGAGCACAATCGCGTGCTGACCGACCACGCCGCCGATCTTCTACTAGCCCCGACCCAAGTCGCGATGGCCCACCTCGCCCGTGAGGGTCTTGCCGCACGGGCGGTCCATGTCGGCGACGTCATGGTCGATGTCCTGATGAAGGTTCAGTCCGAGCTGGCCGACACCAATGACGTGCTCGCCCGCCTCGGTATGATGAGCGGCAGCTTCTCCGTGGCCACGATCCACCGCGCGGAGAACACCGACGATCCGCAGCGGTTGGGTGCCATCGTCAAGGCGTTAGCTGAGGTTGACCATACGGTGGTGCTGCTCGCCCACCCCCGGGTGCGTGCTCGGGCCGCGCAACACGGCATACCTCTGGATCGCGGGTCGCTCACCAGCCGCGATCCCCTTGCCTACCCCGACTTGGTGGCGGCCCTGTCTGCCTCTCGCGGGGTGATCACCGACTCCGGAGGTCTACAGAAGGAAGCGTTCGTGCTGCGCGTTCCATGCACGACCGTGCGGACGGAAACCGAGTGGGTCGAGACCGTGGAGCTGGGCTGGAACGTGCTTGTCGAGCCGGGACCCGATGTGGCGCGAGCCGCGTCCCGCCCGCGGCCGGCGGAGACTCATGCTGCTCCGTACGGCACCGGTCATGCGGCATCCGCAGTGCTGGACGCCCTCAGCCGTTGAGCGAGAGGTCCTGAACGGTCCGGGACAACAAGCAGAACTCGTTGCCTTCGGGGTCGGCCAGCACCACCCAACTCACGCCCGGTCCTTGGCCGATGTCGACCGGGCGTGCGCCAAGGCCGCGCAGGCGTTCCAACTCCTGGGCCGTTGAGACGCGATCAGCGCGCAGGTCGAGGTGGAGACGATTCTTGATCGTCTTGACCTCGGGCACCTGCAGCACGTCGATCGTGGGCCACGCGGCGTCGCTCCCCCCGATGCTGATGATGCCGTCGTCTTCCTCGATGACCTGCCAGTCGAGCACGGCGCACCAGAAGTCGGCTATCGCTTGTGGATTCACGGCGTCGATGGCGATCACAGCAATACGGCTCGGCATCCGGTCAGTGTTTCAGAGCACGACCTCACCAGGCGCGCGCATACTCGACCATCACCGCCGCTGGTGCACCGCCGTGTCACAGAGCCATCGTGTGCGCGGCCCGATTGTCGACATCGGTGCGCGCGCTGACGTGCCCGACCCCTCGGTCACGCAGCCGTCCGGCGGCGGCCTCGATCATCATCGCTGCGAGGCGGCACCGGCGCTGCGACTCGACCACGGCGACGAAGCCGATCTTGGGCATCGGCGTAGCCATCCAGACCCGGATGATCCCGTCATAGTCGTCACTATGCCGGTTCCTGGCCACGAGGTAGCACTCCGGGTCGAGTTCTGCGTCATTCAGCATCGCGGCCATATCCGCGCGTGACGCCTTCCATCCGATGGCGTCTGCCAGATCGGCCCAGACCGCATACGGAGCCACCGGGAATGTGACGAGGTGCCGACCGTCGGGTCCAGCGAACGCCTGGGCAACGGCTGGCCCGGTGTCATCGCTGACTTCCCAGGTCGATTCAGATGTCCTGTGGGCTGTAGGCATCCTCAAACCTCGCGTGACCCGGTGGCTGTGCGAAACACATTTTCCGAGGACGCCGGGTTGCTGGCTCGCTTTGACCCTTCATCGACTGGCGGCAAAGTCACCGAGGTTTGCCCGATTCGGTGAATTTCCTGCCAATGGAGGTCAGGGGGTCGACGTGGCAATGGCGGCGATCGCGTCCGCCCAGCCCTGGATTTGGCGTTCAGCGCTGAGCTCGTCGGCCACCCGATGGCTGGCCACCTTGAAGGCTTCCACCTGCTCATCGGTGATCGCGTCGAGAGCGGCAACCAAACCGTCGGCCGAGAAATCATCCAGCACGATCCCCAGCCCATGTCGATCGATCAACCCGGCCATCTCCGGGCTCGGCCCGACGATGATGCCGAGGCGAGCCTGGATGAAGTCGAAGAACTTATTGGGCAGCGTGTAGCGGTAGTTGAACGTCAGCGGCGGCAGCACGAAGACCCCCACGTCGCACTGAGCCAAACGCTCCCCCAACTCCCCCGGCGACACCGGCTCGTGGAACCTCACCTGCGGCAGATCGGCCGCCATCTCGACCAGCTCCGCGAGGTATGCCGGATCGTTGGGCATGAGGTAGAGGTCGAGTGTGACTTCACGCGTGGTGGCACGAAGGGCATCGATCATCACCTCCAGCGACCGGTTTCGGCGCGCAAGACCCGAGTGCACCAACCGCAGAGGTGACCCGACCGGGGTCGGCGCGCGGTCGGCATACGGTGCAGCGTTGACCACGACCCGGGCGTCGATCCCGAACTCGCGGCGATATTCGGCAGCGAGCTCGGCTCCGACCGTGGTGACCGAATCGGCTTTGCTCACCCAACGGCGGACAGTCCAGCGCTGATACGGCGCGACGAACCACCGCCACCGCCACGACTCCTCGTTTTGCCGCGAGGCGTATTCGTGCAGGTCAGCGTGCACTCCCTGGGCCCCCACGGTGAGAGCCAGCGGCACGGTCTCGACATCGTCAGCCAGCACCACATCCCATCGGCCAGGATCCAGCACGGATCGAAGGTAGCGGATGACGGGCATGGTGTCGTAGACGCGCTGGTAGCGCCGGGCGATGAGCATGCGCCGGTCCTTGTGCCACGCCACGATGTCGTCGGGAATGCGAATGTGCTCGACCACCCCGGGTGGAGCATCGCCGTAACCGACCGTGGTGATGGCGTAGTCCTCACTCAACAACCGAATCTGCCGCAGCACCCGGGCGTCGCTGAGCAACGGACTGAACGCCAGGATCAGCAGCGAAGGGCGGTTCACCGCGCCAGCACCTGGGCGTACAACGCGAGCAACGCCTGCTCTTCGCCCTGCCAGGTCAGGTGGGTCGCGGCGACGCGGGCAGCATCGCGATAGCGCTGCGGGTCCGCGAGGACAGCGGCCATCGTGGAGGCCATGGACATGGCGATCTGGTTCGGGTCATGTGCCTGGAAGATCTCGCCCACCCCGTAGTCGCGGACGATCGCGGCCGTGTCCGGCAGGTCCGCGGCGGCGATCGGCAAGCCAGCGTGGATCGATTCGAAGAGCTTGTTGGGCAGGCTGAACTCGTAGCTGAGGCAGATCGGTCGAACGAACACCACCGATAGGTCGGCGTCTGCGAGCGCCGATGAGACCTGGTCCGATGCCACGGCCCCGACGAAGTGCACCCGTGTGGCAATACCGAGGGCCCCAATCCGGGTATGCAGCGTGGCGAGATAGTCCACCTCGCCGTATCCGAGCAGCACGAAGTGAGTCGAGGCGGGCATCAGCGCGAGCGCATCCAACGTCTCCTCGATCCCTCGGGAGGTCGTGATGCGGCCCCCGTAGGCGATGACCTTCGTCTCTGGGGTCAATCCGGCCATGGCCCGCAACTGTCCGCCGCGCTCTTGAGCCGTCTCTTCAGGTCGGCGCGGGATGTTGCGCACCAGGGTCGGCACCTCGCAGAGGTCATACGTCTCGTGCAACCAGGTGGCGATGGACGGGCTGACCGTGATCACCCCACCGGCCCGGCGAATAGCCCACGACTCGATCGCGCCTTCGACCAGCGGAGCAATGGGACGATCGCGGCGGACGTTGCGGTGCCGCCACAACTCGTGCGCGTCGTAGACGATCTCTGCGCCGCAAGCACGTGAGATCCAGACGGCTGGGGCCAACGTGTTGCCGTCGTTGGCGTGCACGATGTCGGGCTTCCACGCCGCCGCGGCCCGTGCCGATTCAACCCAATAGAGCGAGAGACTCACCACACGATAGGTCCGTAGCCACAGGTCGTTGACGAGCCGATGCACTGTGCTAGCCGCCGCAGGTCCGGAAGCTGGCACAGGTGAAGAAGCAGGCATGGCACGCTTCGGCGCGCCGGTGGCGACGGGTTTAGCAGGCCCCGAACCGCCCGTGGGCGGGATGGGCCGACCGGTCACTCGTCGAGCGAGATTCAACGCCCAGGGTGCATAGCGCACGAATTCGAACTCCGGTGCGCGATCCACCTCGATGCCGTCACCGACGAGATCCGGGCCTTCGGCACACCCCGCGCGTCCCCGAGCCACCGCGAAGATGCGGACCTGCGCGCCTGCAGATCGCAAACTGGCGGCCGTCTTGAGCACCCGAGAGTCGTTGCGAGCGTCGTTGTAGACCAACAGAGCCACCCGCACCGCACGGCCATCGCGCATCAACTCCGGCCCGTCAACCACGCAATTCCCTCGCCGCTTCTGCGCCCCCAAGACCGGCCAGCGCCGCCTGAGCGGCAAAATCTGGCTGTGCAGCCACGACCTCCTCGAAGGTGCCCGTCGCGATCATCTGCCCCTCCCGCATGAAGCACACCTGCTCGCTGTGTCGGATGGTGGCCAACCGGTGGGCGACGACGATCACGGACACTTGGCCGCGCAATTCACGGATCGCGGCGGTCACCGCAGCCTCCGTGCTGGTGTCCAGAGCCGACGTCGCCTCGTCCATCACCAACACCAAAGGGTCGTTGTACAACGCTCGCGCAACCCCGAGCCGTTGTCGCTGCCCTCCCGACAGATTGAGCCCTCGCTCGCCGACCTTGCCGTGTATTCCGTCGGGCCGGGCAACGATCACATCGAGCAGTTGCGCGCGGCGCAGAGCTTGGCGCACACGGTCCTCGTCGACGCCGTCGTCCTTCCAGGTCAGCGCCACATTGCGAGCCACCGAAGCGTCGAACAGCGATACGTCCTGCGGCACATAGCCGACCCGACGCCGCCAGCCCTGCAGCCCCTCAGCCAACGGCCGCTCCCCGATCAGCACCTGGCCGGACTGAGGCTCTAACAGCCCCAGGACAATATCGACCAGAGTCGATTTGCCCGACCCCGAGGCCCCGACCAAGGCCAACGTCTGACCAAACGGCAACTCGAAGGACACCTCCCGCACGGCCGGGATCGTCGCGTCCGGATAACTGAAGGTCACCGCATCCAGCCTCAGGGACACCGCGTCGTCTGGCAGTTCGGTCGAGCCAGCGATCCGCTCGGCCTCGACGTAGGCTTCGCCGCGATGGATCTCGTCCAGGACCTGCAGGGCAAACGGCAGGTTGGCGCCGGTTTGGGCCATGATCGTCTGAAACCGCGTCAACGACGGGATGATCCGGAAGCCCGCGACGCCGAACAACGCCACCGCAGCCAGCGCGCCTGTGCTGCCCCCCTGCCAGTAGCCGATCGAGGCACCCAGCCCGAGCCCCCCGATCAAGCCAGCCTCCAGCACGTAGCGCGGGATCGCCCCCAAGAACGATTGGTTGGCCCGAGCCTGCGACGCCTTCACTCGCACCCCTAGCACCACCTCGGCCACCTCGGCGGACTTGTTGCGCAGGGTGATCTCTTTCAGCGAATGAATCATCTCGCTGATCAACCGCACCGCCTTCGTTGAGTATGTGCGGTTGTCGCGACCCGCCTGCACCGCCTTCTGCAGCACCCAGCGATAGAGCACGGCACCCACGAGACCGAAGTAGAGCAACGTTGCGGTGGCCAGCAGCGGCTGCGCCACGACCAACACCACCATGACGGCGATGAAGGTGAAGATCTCGCCGGACAGCTGTGCAAACGGGATCAGGACCCCAGCCACCGTGGCACCGACCCCGACGTCGGTCGAGCGCACAATGTCAGTGGAGTTGCGCTGCAGCCGCTCCGTCCACGGCGCTTTGAACGTCGTGGCGAGCAGTTGAGCCCCCAAAGCCTGCTCGAAGCGGGCGAACCGACGCGTCGCCCAATACTGCAGGGCAATGGCCAGTGCGCTCTTGCTGATGATCAGCAGCCCCACCGCGATCAGGATGTTGCGGAAGTCCGCCGCCTCACTCAGCGTGCCCAGGACCGGCAGGTCGATCTCGGCACCAGTCAGCATCGGCGTCAAGATCACCGCGAGCAAACCCAAAGCCAGCACGTCCAGGGCGGCCAGTGAACTCTGCAGCACCGCAAAGATCAGGATGAAGCGTCGACTGCCGTCGGGCAGAACGGTCAGGAGCGCGCGGACGGTGCTGACCAGCTGCCGCATTGCGTCCTCCGTTCTCACCTGAGCCTCAGGGCATTGACTGCCCGGCAAGCCTAATGCGCGCCATCGCCAGGCTGTTCGCACGATCTTGGCCAGGGCCTTCTATCGATCGGCATGGACCGCCAGCCCGACCCCACCGTGTCAGAGCAGGGTCGTTTTGGGTTCGTCTTCTACACCTCATGCGCGTTCTCGCTGGCCTTCGTGGCCTTCGGCCTCCTGCTTTGCGAGCGCCTGAACGACATCCTGTTCGTGGTGCGCGACCAAGTCGTCAACACGGTCGGCCCGGCATACCCGCTTGTCGTCATCGGTTTCTTGGTGCTCGTCCTGGTCCTGTGGGTCTCCCCCCGAGCCGTCTGCGCCTCGGTGGCCCACGCCGCAAAACCAGAATTCGGCAGCCTCTCCTGGGTGGCCATGCTACTCAGCGCTGGGGTGGGACTGAGCTCCCTGTTCTGGGGCACTGCGGAGCCACTCATTCACCTGGCCGGCCCACCCCACGGTGCCGCAGAGCCTGGCTCCACCGAGGCCGCACATCTGGCGATGCGCTACTCGTTCTTGTTCTGGGGGCCGCACGCGTGGGCGATCTACGCAGTGGTGGCAATCAGCATCGGCTACTCCAGCTACACCCACCACCGGCCAATGCTCTTCAGTGCCGCGCTGCGCCCGATCCTGGGACGACACGCCGACGGGCGGCTCGGTGACCTGGTCGACGTGCTCGCGGTCATCGCCATCCTGTTCGGCGTTGCGACCTCGCTCGGTCTCGGCACCGGAGAGCTCAACGCCGGCTCGCCGAGGTGGCCGGCATACCCGAGTCCTACACCGCCAAGGTCATCATCATCGTCTCTCTGATGACGGTCAGCACCATCTCGGCCATGACCGGCCTGGGCCGAGGAATCCGCTGGCTGAGCCTGTCGAATATCGCGATCTTCGGCGTGCTGCTCCTTACGTCCCCGTCCTTGGCCCCACGATGGCGGTCGCGTCCACGAAGCGCACGGGTCTGGTGGACTTCGGCCGGGCCTTGGTGCCGATGAGTTTGGCCACCGAGGGACCGGACGGCGACCCCTGGACCGCCGACCGGATCTACTTCTTCTGGGCGTGGTGGATCGCCTGGGGCCCGTTCGTCGGGACCTTCATCGCTCGGATATCCCGCGGCCGCTCGATCCGGGGTGTGGTCACCGGGGGGTGGTCCTGGTCCCGAGCGCGGTGAGCGTCGTGTGGTTTTCGGTGCTCGGCGGGACCGCGCTACACCGGGAAACCACAGGCGTCACGCAGGTCGCCGAGATCGCCACTGAGGCCACATCGGTCGCCACCGTGAGCGTGCTCCAGACCCTGCCGTTCCCTACGTTTGGCATGGCGTTGCTGGTGCCGGCGCTCGCCCTGTTGTTCATCACCTCGGCCGACTCGGCCTCGTTCATGCTGGGCAGCAGCACCACTGGCGGCAGCCTGATGCCAAAACGGCCGATTCGTCATGTGGTCCTTTGCGGCTGCCTTCTCCGCGGTGTTGCTGCTGAGCGGAGGGGCCACGGCTTTGCGCAGCGCTGCGGTCGTCGCCGCCGTGCCGTTCACCGTGATCCTCATCGGGCTCTGCATCTCCCTCGGGATCACCGTGTGGCGGGACCGCGACCAGGTGCCCAAGAGTTCTGCGCATTGATCGTTCGCCAGCACCATGACACAACACAGGCAATGTCTTGGCTCGCGCCGTCTGGACTACGGACTCAGCACCATCAGCGACGGGAAGGCGGTGCGATAGGGGGACGCGTCCCTGGTCAACAACCGCATGCCGGCGACAGCCGCGTGTGCCCCGATGACGAAATCCGGCAGCGTCGAGACTCGTGTGCCGACACGCTTGCGGTAAATGTGGTGTGCCTTCGCGGCAAGAAACGCGGCAGGCCAGGGCAGCGGATCGCGGCGGAAGCCCGCGTCATCTAGTGCCTCGTCCAGATCTTCCATCCGCGTGAAGCGCGGCGACACCTCGGCATAGATCAGCGGATTGATCACCAGAATCCCGTGATCCGCTGCCTCGGCGAGAGAGTCGGCTGACCATCGACCCCACACAGGGTCCTCACTGAAGATATCGAGCAGGACATTCGAATCGACCAACGTGGCCCGCGCTGGTCGATCCTCACTCCCCACGTGTCAGCGCCATCAGCTCATCCGTGGTCACGGCGACGTCTCCGCGACCGCGCAACCGTTCGGCAATCGCTCGACCTCGGCTTGGTGACCTGCTGAGTTTGCGCACGATCAGCGTCTCGCCGTCTGCTTCAAATGAGACTTCCGTGCCCGGCCCAATGCCCAAGGCCTCTCTCAGGGGCTTAGGAATCGTGACTTGGCCCTTTTCTGTGATCATCATGTAAGAATCATACTCGTCTTACTCTTACCCCAGTGGGGTCGTGTAGACGGACGGGTTATGACGATGTCGGCACAATCGACGACTTCCTGAACGTGGGCCGCGTGGTCGTTGAACCCAAACACTTCGAGTTCGTGCCACACCTGGACAGCGGCGGTCCGACGTTGGCCGACTCGAGGAAGGCATGACGCTGGAGGAGATGATGGCGCTGGCCATCAGCCGTGACGACGTGGTCGCCCCCAACACCAACGGCTACTTCAAGTCCGCACTCCGCGGCCGCAGCGAATGGACCCGGTGGACCGAGGACCCCAACCAAGGCACCTATATCAAGCGGCTATCGAACGACGGCTGTTAGGCCGTCTGTCCATTTCTCCCGCTCTCAGCCGTTATTCCCCCTCCACCAGCCACGTCGGCCGTCCCGTGAGGACTTAGGCGGTGGCGGTGCCCTCGGATTCGGGGATTCATCGACCGGGCGTTGGGCTCGCAGGTCTCGCCAGCGATTGACCATGTCTTCGACATCGACACGCCCCACCACCACCGGAGAGTGGACCGTCGCCACCGGACGCCGCCGATCTGCCAAGACTCGCTCGTTGAAGTCCAACAGCAGTTCACGCACTCTGGCCTCGTCAGCAACATCGACCAACGACTCCGGGTATGCCGACCGCTCACGCCGCAGCGCCATCGGCCCCGGAAGGGCAGCAGTCAGGTCGAGTTTCTCCCGTTGGACCAGCCCGCGCAGCCACCAGTCGGTCTCTCCCGGACCTTCGAGCGAGGGCAACGGCTTCCCCGCTCCCGGCAGGTTGTCGAAATCCCCGCGCCGTTGTGCGGCCTTGATCGAGTGCTCGACCCAACTGTCAATCTGCTCTGGCGTCATCGGTTTCTCGCCGTCGGCACGACGAGACCTCTCGTGAGAATCATCCCCCATCAGGGCTACCGCCTGGCCACGGCAATCAGAGCAGGCGCAGCGAACTCAACGCGCCCATCGTCCATGACGAACTCCGAAAGTTCGGTGCTGGCATGCCGCAAAAGTTGCTGATACTGCTGATCGTCAATCATGTCCGATAGCGTCCAGCCCCGCACGTCGGTGTGAATCCAGTCCTTAAGGGAGCTGAATCGAGCAAGTCCGATGCGCTCCTCGACGGTGACCGACCCGAAGTCCACGTCGAACAGCGCTTCGAGCTCATGCGGTGAACCCATCGAGTAGGGCGCGATCAGGGCTTCGGCATGCGTTGGGCCGAAGAGACCTCTGATGAGTTCGACCATGGCCGCATACCCGGGGGTTCGTTCCAGTGCTGCCCAGGTGGCTATGGCGACCTTCCCCTCCGGCCTTAGGACGCGTGACATTTCGCCGATAGCGGCGCGCGGATCAACGAAGAACATCAGCGGCAAACTGGCTGACCACACGATCGAAGGACGCATCGTCAAACGGCAGCGATTCGGCAGCCCCCAACACCCAGGACACATCTGCCTCAGCCAAGCGGGCGACCTCGAGCATGCCGTCGTTGACATCAATGCCAGTGACGGAGCCCGCATCGCCCACCACCGCCGCAGACGCAGTGGCGAGCACACCAGTGCCGCAGCCAACATCGAGGACATCGTGCCCAGCCCGAACGTCAGCCGCTTCCAACACGCGTGGTGGCCACTGAGCGAACAACGCTGGGACGAAGAACTCTTCGTAAGTGTGTGCGGCGGACCGCGTGACTTGTCCCCTGCGTATCGCGTCCTGACCTGGCAAATCCATCACCACAGTCTCGCGCTGTGGCGATCAACATGGAAGAGCTGGCCGCGATCTGTCGCGCTCTCGTGATTCGAGCGAGACGCTATTCCGCTCGAAGCAACACTCGGGCGAACGCGCTGGCCATTCACCAACGCGCCCGCCCGTTCACCTCACCTCAGGCCCAAAAACGTCTCACGCCACCATGCCGTGGGGGTCGATGACGTACTTCTTGGCCACCCCGGAGTCGAACTCCTGGTAGGCCTCGGGCGCTCCAGCCAGCGAGACCGTCGTCGCGTTCACGGCCTTGGCGATCTGCACCCGGTCGTGCAGGATCGCCATCATCAAGCCGCGGTGATACTTCATCACCGGGCACTGCCCCGTCATGAACGAATGGGATTTCGCCCACCCGAGCCCCAGCCGCACCGACAGCGAGCCGACCTTGGCGTCGTCGTCAACGGCACCCGGGTCGCCCGTGACGTACAACCCGGGTATGCCGAGCCCGCCGCCCGCGCGGGTGATCGTCATCAGCGAGTTCAGAACCGTCGCCGGGGCTTCTCCCGAGGACGCTTCACCGTGACCGCGCGCCTCGAACCCGACCGCATCGACACCGCAGTCGACTTCGGGCACGCCGAGGATCTGCTCGATCTGCTCGCCGGGGTCCCCCTTGGACACGTCGACCGTCTCGCATCCGAAGCTGCGGGCCTGGGCCAACCGCTCCTCGACCAGGTCGCCGACGATGACGGCTGCAGCCCCCAGGAGTTGCGCCGAGGCAGCGGCGGCAAGACCGACCGGGCCTGCACCTGCGATGTAGACCGTCGACCCGACCGTGACGCCAGAGGTCACCGCGCCGTGGAATCCAGTCGGGAAGATGTCCGAAAGCATCGTTAAATCCAGGATCTTCTCCATCGCCTGGTCGTTGTCGGGGAACTTCAGCAGGTTCCAGTCGGCATAGGGCACCAGGACGTATTCGGCCTGCCCGCCCACCCATCCCCCCATATCGACATAGCCGTAGGCGCTCCCCGGGCGGTCCGGATTGACGTTGAGACAGATCCCGGTTTTACCCTCCTTGCAGTTGCGGCAGCGCCCGCAGGCGATGTTGAACGGCACCGAGCAGATGTCGCCCTCTTTGATGAACTCCACGCCCGGACCGACCTCCACCACCTGGCCGGTGATTTCGTGGCCCAGGATCAGACCCTCCGGAGCGGTCGTCCGTCCGCGGACCATGTGCTGGTCCGAGCCACAGATGTTCGTGGTGACGACCTTGAGGATGGCGGCGTGGGGGAGGCTGCGCCCGACGTTGTCCGGGTTCACGCCGGGACCGTCTTGCAGTTCGAACGACGGATATGCGAGGTCTTGGACCTCGGTCTTGCCAGGTCCCATATAGGCGACACCGCTATTGCTTGGCATCATGCATCTCACGATCTAGACCGCCGACACTGACCGGGGAGTCCGCAGCGTTGCAGCCTCTGTTGGGGACTTTCGATCGTAGAACCATAAAGATCCGGCAACAATAGATGCGACCAAACTCGCAGCAAACTCCCCGTCCCACAACGGGTGAGGACCTCGATCACTCTGCGGCACTGATTAGTTCGCGGTCCTGGTTCCGATGCGGAACGCTGTGGGTGCTCAGCACGAGCCACCCGGCATACAGCGCGGGTATGCCGACCAGCCCAGCCAGCATCACGAGCGTCAGCAGGTCGGGGGCGACCACGGATTGACCTCGTTGGGCTTGAACGAATGCGGTGATCATCAGGCCGAGGTAGCCCGCGGCCGACACCCACACGATCCGCCGCTGCATCGCTTGCGACATCAGCAGACGATCGGTCGCGGCGAGCCAGCCCACCGCCAAGGCAATCGCGGGGATGGCCTGAAGAGCGTGCAGGCCGATGAAGTGCGCGACCCGAAGGTCACCCACCTCGGTGGACCAACCCAGCAACGGGAGCCCGAGTCCCCCGTCGAGCGCACCGACGCTGTGAGCACCCAGAGTCATAGCCCCAGCCTCGATCTGGCCTGGCTTGGGAGACGTCATGGAGAATCCACTGACCGCTCCCAGCACCATCATCGGCACGGCCAACGTCATCGCGAGGCCAAGTGGCCCAGCCAGGCGTTGCCGAGCCAGGATGATCCCCGCCACAGCGGCAACCGCGCTGAAGATGCCCACTCCAGCCCCCATGACCGAGAAGAGAGCGGAATCTAATGGTGTAGCGACGTTGAAGTGGGAAGCCACCCCTCGGGTCGCCTGTAGCGAGACCACCAGCACTTCGATGATCATGGCCCAGCCGATGGTCTCGAGCATCAGCCGCAGGAACCGGCCCCGCTCTATGTGGTGATAGATCCACAGCAGCGTCGGCGCAAATGCGAGGAACGACAACGCAAACTTCAGCGGCTTGTTCCACACCGGCGCACCGTTGACGACGGTGTCATCCAGGAGTCCCATCGCGACGGCCAACAGGAGGATGGCGGCATTGACGAAGAAGAGGATGGTGATGGCAGGGCTGACGGCCCAACCTGCTTTGGTGAGCCTCTTCATGACGCCATCGCCGCATCAGCTCGGACGCTGGTGCCCTGGTCGGGTCGGTCGAGGTGCCAGGTCCGCCAGGCAAGGAAGGCTGGGAAGGTGAAGGCGATGGCCACGATGAATGAGAGCGGGACGAGGGCTGCCGCGATCCAGGGGTTCATGCGCTGCCGCCGAGCCTCCAGCACGATGAAGATGCAGGCCGCGACCGCCACGACGATCACGTCGACAGCGGCGGAGGAGGACGCTGAGTTGGCGAACCAGCCGGCCAGGTAGTCCTCGCCAGCTCGGGCCGACTGGATGTTGAAGTACCACGTGCCAGCTCCGCCGAGCAGGGCCAGAACTGCGTATGCGATGACCATGATGGATCTCCCGATGAGTTAACGGTGTTTACTAACAAGAACGATAGGTTAACATCGTTCACTATGCAAGCGACTCGGGTACCGCTGACTTCTCATTCGCTCGTCGGCGTATGCCGAGCGTTGCTCAACGAGGGAGGACCCGAGGCCGTCGTGGTGCGTGAGGTCGCTCGCCGTCTAGAGGTGACCGCACCGGCGCTCTACAAGCACGTCGAGGGGCGCGACGAACTGTTGACGTTACTCATCGCCGCCTGCGGCAACGAGGTCGCCGACGTATGCAGCACCGCTCGCGATTCGTGTGAACCCGGGGACCATCCAGGCCAACTGCGTGCTGCAACCGAGGCCTTCCGAGGCTGGGCCTTGGCCAATCGAGCCGAGTTCGGGCTGATCTACGGCACGCCGATCGTGGGCTACGAGGCCCCAGCCGAGGGGCCGACCACGCAGAGCTCGCAACGCTTCGGAGCAGTCTTCGCCGGGATCTACTTGGGGCTGTTGTCCACCGGTCGCCTGCGGTTGGTCGATCGAGCAACGCTCGCCCCAGAGCTCATCGACACGCTGGAGTCCAGGCCCTTGCCCGGCGATCATCAACTACCGGCCGAGGCGGCATACCAATTCGCGGTGGGCTGGCACCGACTGCTCGGCATGGTCAGCGTCGAAGTCGCTGGCCACCTCGACTGGATGATGAACGACTCGTCCGCCTTCGTCCAGGCTCAGTTAGAGAGCCTGTTCGACGAGATGGTCACCAGCCACTGATGCACACCCGGCGACCGACAATCTATCTGCCAATCGCGTCGAGGACGACGTCGGCCGCGGCGCGCCCAGTGGCTTGGATCGAGCGATGGTCCTGCACCCACTGTGCCTTGCGTCGCTGCGCCGGTTCGTAAAAATCGGCGCTAAGCGCGGCGACCATCGCTGAGGCCACGCGCTCGGCGTCGTAGGCCACGGCCTCGCCCAGATTGTTGGCGGTGATGTCCGCTGCGGCCGGGCCAGGGCCGGCGTAGACCACCGGGGTGCCGCAGGCCAGCGCAGCCAGAACCTTCGTCGGGTAGGCAAAGTCGTAGCCCAATCCAGGTTTGACGCTCACAACCGCGCCGGAGGCGGCCCGATGCCACGCCGCAGCCTCGAGGGGCCCCACCAGGGCGCGCAACTCGATCACACCGACCGGGAGGTCATCGGCGATCCGGCGGAGCGCCGACCACGAGCTTCCCTGCCCCAGGAAGACCAACTTGGCCGACGGCATCTCCTCGGTGACCTGACGCATCGCCTCGGCAAAGACTTCGGCACCTTGCCACTCAGAGGCCGTCCCGGCATACAGAAGGAACGGTCCATCGGGTATGCCGTACCGCTCACGAGCCGAGCGGGCACCGGGCGGAGTTGGATCGTCGACGCAGAAGATGTCGGTGTCGATGCCGTTGGGCACGACCTGGACCGACTGAGCGCCCAGTTGGCGCACCCTTTCGGCCACCCCGTCTGACACGGCGACGACCTCGGCTGCCCCACGCAGCGCGTACTGCTCCAGCCTCCGGACGAGCCGCACGACAATGTCAGGTGCTCCGGTCGACTCACTGGCGTCGGACCAGACGTCGGCGGCGTAGTACACGTACGGCAAGGGCCTTCGCGAAAGCGCCGAACGCACGATCGTGACCGCCCGGACCACAGCGCCCGTGGTCGGCGGCGGCTCGACCACCACGACATCGGGCCGACGGGCCATCAGCAGTCGGATAGCCAAGGGGACGTCGAAGCTCATATACGGCAGATAGCCACGGACGTAGCCGGAACTATCGCGCAGCACGGGCCAACGCCGGACCCGCAGAATTTCGTCATCGCCAAAAACCATGAGGAACTCAGTGGCTGAATCAGGTGACGCTCGAGTCGTCAGCACCTCGACCCGAGATGCACGTTCGGCGAGCGCACCCACCAGAGCCTGCAGCCGAAAGGCGGCCGCGGCCCGGTCGGGAGAGAAGATGCGGGACGCCACCACCACGCGCAGAGGCCTGGCGTGCACCGCGGCTGACACAGCTCAGACCGCGATGGTGCGGTCGGTCGCCGCCGACTCCAACACGGCTTCAACCACGGTGAGCGTATGCACGCCCTCATCCATCGAGACCACCAGCGACTGCGCGGTCGGCTCGCCGCGCAGCACGTCGCGGAAGTTCTCCTGCTCCACCCGCAACGGCTCACGCTTGGCAATGGCGTAGCGGATCGAGTCTCCCTCGGACACTCCACGGAAGGCCGCTGCCTGATCCCAATCCGAGGACACGTCGCCGTTGGCGAAGAAGGTCAGATCCGAGGTCAAGGTGTCGGCGACCAGCGCGCCCTTCTCCCCCGTCGCGATGGTGGTGCGGACCTTCATCGGCGACAGCCAGTTCACCGTGTGGGTCACGATGATGCCGTTGGTCAGTCGGCCCGAGGCCACCACCATGTCTTCGTGCTCGCGGCCGGAGCGGTGAGCCACCTGACCGGACACCACGGCATACGGGCTCTGGGCGATCCACGCGGCAAGGTCGATGTCGTGGGTGGCCAGATCCTTGACCACTCCGACGTCGGCGATGCGGGCAGGGAAGGGTCCCTGCCGCGACGTCGAGATCTGGTAGACCTCGCCCAGCTCGCCTAGCTCAATCCGCCGCCGCATCTCCAGCAGGGCCGGGTTGCAGCGCTCGACGTAGCCCACACACCCGATGAGGCCGGCATCGGAGAAGGCCCTGGCAACTCGTCTCCCTGACTTGGCGGTGGCCGCGATAGGCTTCTCCACCATCGTGTGCACCCCGGCGGCGGCGAGCGCGAGGCCCACCTCCTCGTGCAGATAGGTCGGGACGGCCACCATGGCGGCGTCGATCCCCGCGTCGATCAGCGAACCCACATCAGGCAAGACGTCCAGACCCTGCGCAACGGCGTGCTTGTCGCCATACGGGTCGGCCACCGCCACCAGGTCCATGCCCTCGACCTCGCGGATCACCCTCGCGTGGTGTCGGCCCATCGAGCCGAGTCCGATCAAACCTATCCGGATGGGTCGCTCCGCGCTCACAGCGACGCTCATGCCGAGGTGTCCGCGCCCGCGGAAACCACGGTGTTGACGGCCTCAACGATGCGCTCCAGGTCCTCATCGCTGAGCGAGGGGTGCACCGGCAGCGAGATGACTTCGTCGGCCGCCCGGCGCGTCTGCACCAGTTCACCCTCGGGGGCAAACCGAGCCAGCGACACCAACTCGTGGTTGGGGACCGGGTAGTACACGCCCGATCCGACCTGGTGCTCCTCGCGCAGGGCCACCATCACCTGGTCGCGGTCCGGACCGGAAGCTCCGGGGATGCGGATCGTGTATTGGTGGTAAACGTGGATGCAGTCCTCCCGCACGATAGGAGTCGTCACCCCCCGGAGGTGTTCGGTCAGGAACGCTGCGTTGGATTGGCGCTTGGCCGTCCAGGCGTCGATCTTGGTGAGTTGCACCCGGCCGATGGCTGCGTGCAGGTCGGTCATCCGGTTGTTCAGACCGACGATCTCGTTAGCGTATTGCTTCTCCATGCCCTGGTTGCGCAGCAGCCGCACTCCACGGGCGATCTCAACGTCGGCGCACGAGACCATCCCGCCCTCACCGGAGGTCATGTTCTTGGTCGGATACAGGCTGAACATCCCGAAAGTCCCGAACGAGCCGACCGGTCCTCCGTGATACTTCGCGCCGTGGGCTTGGGCAGCGTCCTCGAAGATCTGCACACCGGCCTGCACGGCCACCGCAGCCAGACCGTCCAGGTCGGCCGGGTGGCCGTAGAGGTGCACCGGCATGATCGCGGCCGTCCGGTCGGTCATCATCTGCGCGACCGAGGCCGGATCGAGGGTGAAGGTGTCCGGCTCGATGTCGGCGAAGACAGGGGTGGCTCCGGTGAGCGCGACCGAGTTGGCGGTGGCGGCGAAGGTGAACGACGGCACGATGACTTCGTCGCCGTGACCGATCCCCGCGGCGATCAGCCCCAGATGCAACCCCGAGGTGCCCGAGTTGACGGCCACGCACGTCCGACCGCCCACGAGACGATCGGCGAACTCGATCTCGAAGGCGGCCACCTCGGGCCCCTGGGCGATCATCCCGGAGCGCAAGACCGCGTCGACGGCGGCCCGTTCGTCGTCGCCGATCAGCGGCTTGGCGGGCGGGATCATGGCTCGTTCACTCACTGCTGTCGACTCCCTGTCGTGCGGACGATGGCGTTGATGATGGGTCATTGATTGGCTCCGCGATGTGCAGCGTGCCCTGGTCTTCTTGGTATGTCGTGCCGCTGCTCGGGCACGTCCACTCCAGCTCTCCGCTTTGGTGCAGCGGCGCACCGGCTTGTCCGACCCACCCGATCTGGCGAGCAGGCACTCCCACGACCAGCGCGTATGCCGGCACGTCCTTAGTGACGACGGCCCCCGCACCCACTGTGGCCCAGGCCCCGATCGTCACCGGGGCGACGCATACCGCCCGCGCACCGATCGATGCGCCACGCTCGATGGTGACTCCCACCGCTGACCAGTCGTCCGCGCTCTTGGCGCTGCCATCGGCGTTGATCGCTCGCGGGAACTCGTCGTTGGTCAGCACTGCCGCCGGGCCGATGAACACGCCGTCGGCCAACTGCGCCGGCTCGTAGACCAAGGCGTAATTTTGCACTTTGCAGTTCGCCCCCATCCGCACCCCAGGGCCGATGTAGGCCCCGCGCCCGACGACGCATCCTTGGCCCAACACGGCGTCTTCGCGCACTTGAGCCAAATGCCAGACCGAGCTGCCATCACCGATGGTCGCGCTGGCCGCGACGTCGGCACTGTCGATGATGCGTGCCGTCGACACAGGCTGACGCTCCTCACTAGTCATGGTTGAAAGATGCCGTGGTGATTACGCTGTCGTCGATAGATGCTAGAGGCTGTGCGGTGGGTGAGAATGCACGCATGACTGTATCGCCCCAGGCCGAAGATGCCGTGCTGGTGATACCGCTTTTCAACGAAGCCTCGATCATCGGCGAGGTATTGACCGAGGCGCTGCAAGTCTTCCCGACCATCATCTGCGTTGACGATGCGTCAACGGACGGCTCAGCGGAGCGGGCCGAAGTTGCTGGTGCCGTAGTGGTGCGGCATCCTTTCAATCTCGGGCAGGGTGCGGCGCTGCAAACGGGCGTCGAGTTTGCCCTGCGAGCTGGCGACGCGGCATACCTCGTGACGTTCGATGCCGATGGTCAACACCAGGTCGTCGATGCCTACGCCATGGTGGAGCACGCACGCGCGAAGGACCTAGCGATCGTGTTCGGCTCGCGGTTCATGGACAAACGGACCAAGCCCGGGGTGCTGCGCAAGATCGTGCTGAAGACCGCCGTGTGGATCACCAACCAGCAGACCGGGATGCGTCTCTCCGATGCCCACAACGGCTTGCGCGTGATCCGGCGAGACGCAGCCGCTGGTCTGGATCTGCGACAGAACCGGATGGCCCACGCCACCGAGATCGTCCTTCAACTCGGTCGGACGAAGCTGCCGTGGGGCGAATACCCCGTTCACGTTCTCTACACGGATTATTCTCGGTCCAAGGGCCAGTCGCTGATCAACTCGGTCAATGTCCTGATCGATTCGATCCTGAAGTGACACCAACAGAAGTGACACCAACAGAAGTGACGACAACTGACGGGAGGTGCCGCTGATGTTGGATCAACCGCTGATCAAGACGATTCTGATCGCCGCCATCGTCATCGTGACCGTGATGTTGACGCGCTCGACCTCAGGGGCCCGGCACCAGGCGGTGCGGCGGCTGATGCTGATCGCCTTCGTGCTGCTAGCGGTCGTGGCCGTGCTCTTTCCCCCGTTCCTGACTCAGGTCGCGCAGACGGTCGGCGTGGGCCGCGGCGCGGACCTCTTGCTCTACGGGTTGACCGTCACGTTCTTGGGCTACGTCGCGGCCAGTTATCGGCGGCTGCGCCAGATGGAGATGCAAGTGACGACACTGGCTCGCGAAACAGCCTTGCGTGAGGCTCTGCGTGATCAGCGCCCCGACCACCCCATGGACCCCACCGTCTAGCCGGCTGATGGCCACCTAATGACCGGTAAGCGCGCTCTCCCGCGCTTGGCCACGTGCATCGGCGCGCACATCGGTCAGCGGGTCGGTCAGCGGGCGGGCAGATCGGCCACCAGCGGCAAGACCATGTCGTATGCAGATCGGTCGCCGCACACCAGGATGCCGCGTGGTTGCTCGCGCGGGTCGTAGGCAGTGCCCTCGAAGGTGCCGACGTATCCGCCCGCTTCGGTGACCATCAGCGTGCCGGGTGCGTGGTCCCAGGGGAACGTGCCGCCGTACAGGATGATGTCGGCCGCGCCCTCGATGAGCCTCGGATAGTCGACGCCACAGCACACCCAGGTGAGCTCCAGCGGTGGGATGTCGCCAAGTTTCGCTCCTAGCCAGGGGCGCATCGAGGTCACCGCGCGTAATGCCCCTGGGTTCGCCGAGACACCGGCGCGATCGAGCCGTCCTCCATCACGCCACATACCCGCGCCCTTCTCGGCAACGTAAGCCCGACGGTGCTGCGGCTGCCAGATCCACGAGCGCACACACTGCCCACCCCGCAACTCGGCCACCATCACCGCATGGTCGGGCGAGCCGTGGACGAAGTTTTTGGTGCCGTCGATCGGGTCGATGGTGAAGGCATGATCCGCCGCTCGATAACGGTCCACGATCGAGGCATCCGCACCGCTGGCCTCTTCACCCAGGATCACCGCCTCCGGGTATGCCGACCGCAACGCGTGCGTGATGGAGACCTCGGCTTCACGATCAGCCACGGTCACCAGGTCCCCCGGACCTTTCTCGATGACCTGCTCGGCCGCCAGGGATTGGAAGCGCGGATTGATGAATTCCGCGGCGACCTCTTGGATCAACGTCAGCACAGCGTCGGTGTCCACCCGCTCAGCCTACGGAGAGATTGAAGCAGCGGGCACCGGCGCCTCACGGCCGAGGGGGTAGGCACCCTGGCCTGGAGCGCTATTGACCGGCGACGTATCAGGTCGGCCATCGCAGGCTCTGAACCAGTGACCATCTCACCCCGTCTCAGGAGTCACCATGCCGATAATCGTGCCCACCTCTCGTGCCATCCCCGTTGCGGTTGTTGTGGCCCTTCTGGCTGGTTGTGGCTCAGATGACCAAGAAGTCACCGCTGCGGCACCCACCACACCGGAAGCCGCCGATGAACCTTCAGTCACTGAGCCGGATGCCGTGTCAGCCACACCAACCGAGGCAGACTCAGCGCTCACCGCGCAGGAGGTGACGCTGGATTCATCGGTGTTTTGGGGAGCGCACCGATTCGACCTTGGCGCCGCAACGCTCGAACCCGCCGATGGAGGCGGATATCTGCGAGTCGATGTCGTGGCCGAGAATCTCAGCGAGGAGTCCTTCGACCCGTCCGGAGGTGACGTCTGGTTGGCCCAAGACGGACTGGCCGGTGGCTACTCCGCCGATAACCTTGACCCGACCCCGCCGAAAGCCAAGGTCGCCGGTGATCTCGAGTGGTTCGTCGGCAACGACTTCGATATGGACAGCGCCGTGCTGAACTTCGGGGAGCTGACCGACAACTACTCCACGGTCCCGCTGAACGGAGATCCGGTCACCACCCTGGAGCACCAGGAGGTGTCACCGCCCCAAGGCGGATCCAACGAGATGTGGACCATCACTCCCTCAGCAGTAACCCTCTACCCCCAAGACATGTGGAGCGGCGGCCCGGTCGAGCAGGGCGAAGCCTTCCTGGTCGTCGACATGAGCGGCACGTTGACCGAACCAGACACGCGATCACTGAATCTGAGCAGCGGCGACTTCGCGCTGACTCTGCCCGATGGCACCACGGCAGCCATCCCCGGTGGCGGCTATCCCGGCGTTAACGAAGTTGTCGCGGCAGGACAATCCAGCGGTGAAGTCTCCCTGGCTTTCAACGCTTCCCTGGACGCACCTGGTGACTACACGCTGACCTTTCAGTCCGGCGAACTGGAACCCATCCGCATGCCGTTCAGCGTCGAATAACTCTAAGCTAAACCGGCGCTACCCCAGCCCCCATACTGAGGTAGCGCCGCTGTGTCCGGCCAAGAAATCCAGCACGAGCGCCGCGATCCCCACCCCGACACTGATGGTCGCCACGCTGATCCGCACTGCGCGGTGTCTTAGCCACGGAGCGCGAGCGACCACCGGTGCGGCATACATGGACCAATAGACCAGCGTCGTCACTCCCAACACCACAGCGAATACACCGGCCCACCCTCCCCAGTGCGCGTGATCAGCCAGCGCGCCGCTCAGCTGTTCGCGCTCTCCGAGCAGGTCCTCCCCCGCCTCCTTGGTGAGCAAAGTCGTCACCGCGGTCACAACCCCAAGCACGGGCAAGCCCCACCCCAACCAACGCCGAAACCGAGGCAGCGCAACGCACCCTATGAGGGCTCCCCCGTTCAGCGCGAGCAGGACAACAGCAGCGTGGACGAGCAGCGGGTGAAGGGGTAAGCCGTCGATCATGGTGCTCTCCTGTGGTCGGTGTGAGCAGGGTATGCCGCGTGGCTGTGACACGACTGTGGCAGGCCCGCAGGCCCGCAGGGCCGCAGGACTCAGCGGGTGAGCAGTGATTCGCCGGCGGACCATAAATGGATTGCGCGCGCCGGTTGGCTCGCTGCACCCTGAATGTCTGATGACTTCCCCGATCCCAACCCGCGACCTCGACCCGTTCTTTGTCTTCGACTACCACCCCGTTGATGACAGCGAGCCCCAAACCGCTGATACCCCACCGACCCGGTTGAGCAATTACTGGGATGTCGTCAAGAGCAACCGCGGGCCGCAGCCGCTACCGGACTGGGTGGTTACCGATGCCGGGGCGGTCGACACCGATCTCGGCATTCTGAAGACCGGCAAGGAGGCTGACGTCCACGTGCTCGAGCGTGCCGTTCCCGCAACGGCCACACGCGCTGCCGGCCCGAGGACCCTGATGGCGGCCAAGCGATACCGGTCGGCCGAGCATTGCGCCTTTCACCGCAGCACGGCATACACCGATGGCCGCCGGATGAAGAAGAGCCGTGACACCCGAGCGCTCGAGCGCGGTTCGCGCTACGGCCGCGAGCTGGCCGCTGGCCAGTGGGCGTATGCCGAGTGGGAGGCACTGAATCGCTACTGGTGCGCGAGCCTTCCGGTGCCCTATCCCGTGCAGCTCGACGGCACCGAGATCCTGATGGAGTTCATTGGGGACGCCGACGGTGTTGCCGCTCCGCGTCTGGCGGAGGTGCGACCCGAGAGCGAGGTGCTCGAGCGCTACTACGACCAATTCGTGCGCGCGGTGACGATGATGGCGGCCAGCGGAGCTGCGCACGGCGACCTGTCGGCATACAACGTGCTGGCCGACGGCGACGACATCGTGATCATCGACCTACCCCAGGTCATCGATCTGGCAGGCAACCCACGGGGGTCGGACTTCCTGATGCGGGACTGTCGCAACATGTGCTCGTGGTTCACCGCCCGCGGACTCGCCGTCGATCCACAGGACGTCTTCGATCAGGCCTGGTCGGCCCTATCCACCTGAGCGCTTACGCGGCGACCGCTGCGCCGAACTGCCGAATCTCCGCCATCAGGGGATCCGGATCGCTTTGGGTCGACACCAGGACGACGCAGTCCGCCCCGGCCTCATGGCGAACGTCCACTCCCGAACGCAGGGCTTGCTCATCGCCGCGCAGCACCAAGCGGTCGAGCATATCCATGCCTACTTCAGACTGACCTTGCGCCACTGCATGCCACTGGTCTTTCGCGTCCTCGTCCAAACCGGCCGCATGCGCCTGCGAGGTGCCCGACCGGATCGCCCCGGTCACGAGGTCGAGCAAGGCGTCGTCGCTGCCTGTGCCCAGACCAGCCCAGCTGTATGCCGTCAACCGCGCCGGGGTGGTCCAGTCGGTGCCGCGGCGTTGCTCATCGAAATTGGCGCGTGCGGCAGCGATGTATTCCGGTGACGTCGGCTCCGCGAGGATCAGCCCGTCCGCGATCCGGCCAGTCAGCGACACCGACTTGGGTCCACGCACGCCGAGGCTGACGAACGGTGGCCGCCGCGGAGGGAACTCGAGCTGCACGGCATCCAACTGCACGTAGTCGCCCGTCGTGGTCACCGAACGACCGTGCAAGAGATCTCGCACGGCTTGCGTCGTCTCCTCCAACGAGGTCAGCCACGACGCCGGCTTGGCACCCACCATGATCATCCAGTCCCCCACCCCGTGGCCGATGCCGAGATGAACCCGCCCTGGGAAGGCACCGGCCAGTGTTGCTGCCTCCATGGCCGTGAAGGCGGCGTTGCGCACGACCGCCGGCAAGATGCCGATCCCGACGGTGATGGTCGACGTCGCGCCAAGAGCGATGGCGGCGCTCGTCAAGCCGCCGGAGAAGAAGCAGTCCTCGACCACCCACACCTCATCGAACCCTCCGTCCTCGCAGGTCCGGGCGACGTCGGCGATATTGGCCGGCGGAACGTGGCGCGGCAGCATCATCCCGACTGACCTCATAGGGAACGCGTCTGGTTGCCTAAGCGAGAGATGAGCGTGGTGGCGATGCTGTCTGGGGTCAGACCGACCCGCTCGAGCACCTGCCCGCGCGAGCCGTGATCAAGGAACTCTTGACGCACGCCGAAGCACCAGACCGGACGGTGAGGGCCCTGACTGGCAGACATCGCGTGACTGATGGCCGCGCCCACACCACTGCCGACGACGTTGTCCTCGATCACTGCCACGGCATTGGCGCGAGCGCCCAAGGACACCAGGTGAGACGAAACGGGAAGGACCCACCGCGGATCGACGACGCGCACGCTCACTCCGTCGGCGCGCAGTTTGTCGGCCACCTCTAGGGCAGCCGGCACCATCGAGCCAATCCCGACGATCAGCAGTTCACAGGCTGTCTCGGGGTCGCCATCCTCGGAGAGAATGTCGACATCGCCCTGGATACGAAGCGCGGAAATCGTCTCGGGAACGCTGCCCTTGGGGAAGCGGATCATGCTCGGCCCGTCGTCGATGTTGACCGACTCCCGCAGCGCTACAGCCACCTGGTCGCCGTCGCGAGGAGCCGCCAGTCGCAGGCCGGGCACGATCGCCGCCACCGACATGTCCCACATCCCGTTGTGGCTGGCCCCGTCGGTGCCGGTGATGCCGGCACGGTCCAGCACAAAGGTGACTCCCTGTTTGTGCAGGGCACAATCCAGGAGCAACTGGTCGAAGGCGCGGTTCAAGAATGTGGCGTAGACCGCGACGACGGGGTGCAGGCCCGCGAAGGAGAGGCCCGAGGCCATCGTGACGGCGTGTTGTTCGGCGATGCCGACGTCGAAGACACGATCCGGGAAACGGTCGGCGAACGCGGCCAGGCCGACGGGGATGAGCATGGACGCGGTGATGGCCACGATGTCGTCGCGCTGCTGTCCCAACAACACCAATTCGTCGCTGAACTCATCCGTCCAACCGCGACCGGACACCTCCAGCGGCAGCCCGGTCTCGGGATTGATGACGCCGACGGCGTGAAATCGGTCGGCCTCGTGCACCGTAGCGGGCCGATATCCGTGGCCCTTCTCGGTTAGTGCGTGGACGAGCACGACGCCGTTGAAGTCGCGGGCCCTGCGGAGCGCGGTTTCCATGGCGTCCAGGTCGTGCCCGTTGACCGGCCCGAGGTACTTCAGGCCGAGGTCCTCAAACATGCCCTGCGGGCTGACGATGTCCTTCAGGCCCTTCTTCACCCCGTGCAGTGCGTCATACATCCGCTGCCCGACCACGGGAGCCCGGCTGATGTTGCGTTTGCCCCAGCCCAGCATGTTTTCGTAACTGCGGGTCGCCCTCAGCGAGGCCAGGTAATCGGCCATCCCGCCGAGAGTCGGGGCGTAGGAGCGCTCGTTGTCGTTGATCACGATGACCAGGGGTAGGTCGGGGTTGGCCGCGATGTTGTTCAACGCCTCCCAGGCCATCCCCCCGGTGAGCGCCCCGTCTCCGATGACCGCGACCGTATGCCGATCACTCTCACCGCGCAGTCGCCGTCCCGTGGCGATGCCGATCGCCCAAGACAGCGAGGTCGAGGCGTGGGAGTTTTCGACCACGTCGTGCTCGGACTCGAACCGACTGGGATATCCCGACAAACCGCCCTCCTTGCGCAGCGTCGAAAAATCCTGGCGCCCCGTCAGCAGTTTGTGCACGTAAGACTGGTGACCGGTGTCGAAGACCACGGTGTCGCGCGGAGAGTTGAAGACACGGTGGATCGCCATCGTGACCTCGACGACGCCCAGGTTGGGCCCGAGATGTCCCCCGGTGCGCGAGACCGACTCGACGAGGTAGTCCCGGATCTCGTCGGCCAGGTCGCCGAGTTGTTGCCGCTGGAGCAACTTGAGGTCGGCGGGGCCATTGATCGTGCTGAGCAAACCCACGAAGCCTGCACCCTTTCGGCAGTGAAGGAAAGACCCTGAGTCTACGGGTCGAGGTTACTCAGCATCTCAGGTGTGACTCAACGTTTGCTGATGGGTGCTCGCACCGACAACGCCTCCAGCATCAATTCGGCACTGCGCAAGGCGGATCGAAGCCTCAGCCCCTCCGCCGTAAGCGCCTCCAGCACGTCACCGAGACTGCCGGTGGGCAGGACCGGGCCGAGTTCTGGGCGCACATCGCGCCAGGCTCCGCGCATCGCAGACAACTCAGCCTGCAGATGCCGCACCGTGACCCAGGCCAGGGCGACCGGGTGACGGCGCCACGCTGCATACCCCCGGTAGTCGGCCGGGCATTGGTCAAGCAGCCACGAGACGGCAGCCTGCTCCCAACCGGAAACTCCGGCCGGTGGCACACGTTCCGGCCACCCGGGCGGTCCTGACGACATACGAACAAGTGTACGACTTCAACGGGCGCGCGTTGACCGTGCCGAGTTCACCCGGCCCCGCGAGCACCCAGACGTGCAAAACCGGCCGCGTGGCCGCAGAGTCCCTGGTCAGCCAAACTTTTGCATGTCTGGGTGCAGGCGCTCATCCCGGCTAGCGAGTGAGTGCTCAGTCAATGGGTGCGGGCAGGTGAGGTTAGACGAGCGAGCGAAGGACGTACTGCAAGATCCCATCGTTGCGGAAGTATGCCGCTTCGCCGGGGGTATCGATACGCACCACCGCGTCGAACTGCACGTTGTCGCCACCCTCACGCGACGCCGTGACCGACACCGTGTTCGGCACGGCCCCGCCGTCGTTCATCGCGGTGATCCCGGAGATGGCGAACGTCTCGGTGCCATCCAGACCCAACGACTCGGCGCTCTCGCCCTCGGGGAACTGCAAGGGCAGCACGCCCATCCCGATCAGGTTGGAGCGGTGGATCCGCTCGTACGACACGGCGATGACGGCCTTCACGCCCAACAACCGCGTGCCCTTGGCTGCCCAGTCGCGCGAAGAACCCGATCCGTATTCCTTGCCCGCGAGCACGACCAACGGCACGTCAGCCTCGGCATACCCCTGGGCCGCGTCGTAGATCGTGGTCTGCTCACCGTCGGCCAAGAAGTTGCGGGTGAATCCGCCCTGGACGTCGTCCAAGAGCTGATTGCGGAGTCGGATGTTCGCGAAGGTGCCGCGGATCATGACTTCGTGGTTGCCACGCCGGGAGCCGTAGGAGTTGAAGTCCTTGCGCTCGATGCCGTGCTCGGACAAGTACTTCCCTGCCGGGCTGTCTGTCTTGATGGCACCCGCTGGGCTGATGTGGTCAGTGGTGACCGAGTCACCCAGCAGCGCCAGCACGCGAGCCCCGTCGATGTCGCTCAGCGGGTCGGGCTCGGCACCCATCCCGTCGAAGTACGGAGGCTTGCGCACGTATGTCGACTCATCTGCCCACTCGAAGGTGTCACCCTCCGGTGTGGGCAGGGACGTCCAGCGCTCGTCGCCGGCGAACACGTCCGCGTAGTCCTGCGTGAACATCTCGCGCGAGATCGAGGAGGCGATGGTCTGCTCGACCGTCGCAGCGTCGGGCCAGATGTCCTTCAGGAACACCTCGGCACCGTCGGTGTCGGTGCCCAGCGGCTGGCTCTCGAAGTCGAAGTCCATCGAACCCGCCAACGCATACGCGATGACCAGTGGCGGTGAAGCCAAGTAGTTCATCTGGACGTCGGGCTGGATGCGGCCCTCAAAGTTCCGGTTGCCGGACAGCACCGCGGTCACCGCGAGGTCATTGTCGTTGATGGCTGTGGAGATCTCCGGGGCCAGCGGTCCCGAGTTGCCGATGCAGGTCGTGCAGCCGTAGCCGACGAGGTGGAAGCCCAATTTCTCCAGGTAGGGCCACATGCCGGCTTTCTCGAAGTAGCCGGTGACGACCTTGGATCCAGGTGCCATGGACGTCTTCACCCACGGCGGCACGGTCAAGCCGCGATCCACCGCGTTCTTGGCCAGCAAAGCCGCGGCCATCATGACCGAGGGGTTGGAGGTGTTGGTGCAACTCGTCACTGCGGCGACCGCCACGATGCCGTGGTCGATCTCAAAGCTCTCGCCATCCACGGTGACCGTGACCGGCTTACTGGCCCGGTCACCCGTGCCGCCAGCCGGCCGCGCCGAGCGATGCGGCTTCGAGCCTTCGCTGGCCGAGTCAGTGGCGTCGTTCGACGGCGAATCCGAGGCGGGGAAGGTGGAGTCGAGCTCGTCGTCCAACGCTGAGGCTCCGTTGCCGGAAGCCCCATCTGGGCCCGAAACCTCGTCGTGATCGACATAGTTGCGCAGGTCGGAGCGGAACTGCTCCTTGGAACGGGACACCTCGATACGGTCCTGCGGACGCTTCGGGCCGGCGATCGAGGGCACCACGGTGGACAGATCCAACTCCAGGTACTCGCTGTATCTAGCCTCGCCCGAGTCTCCGGCCTCCAGCCACATGCCCTGTTCTTTGGCGTAGGCCTCAACCAACGCCACCTGCTCGTCGGCACGCCCAGTCAGGCGCAAGTAGTCCAACGTGACCTCGTCGATGGGAAAGATGGCGCACGTGGAGCCGAATTCCGGGCTCATGTTGCCGATCGTGGCGCGGTTAGCCAGCGGCACAGCGGAGACGCCAGCGCCGTAGAACTCCACGAACTTGCCCACCACGCCGTGCTCGCGCAACTTCTCGGTGATGGTCAGCACAACGTCGGTGGCGGTGGCACCAGCCGGGATCTCGCCGGAGAGTTTGAAGCCCACCACCCGCGGAATGAGCATCGACACCGGCTGCCCGAGCATCGCGGCCTCGGCTTCGATGCCGCCGACGCCCCAGCCCAGCACCCCGAGACCATTGACCATCGTGGTGTGACTGTCGGTGCCCACACAGGAGTCCGGATAGGCCACCGTCGTATCCGGGTCCGACGTGCTGGGACGGGTCATCACAGTCCGGGCCAAGTGCTCAATGTTGACCTGATGAACGATGCCCGTGCCGGGCGGCACGACCAGGAAGTCTTCGAACGCTTTCTGCCCCCAGCGCAGGAATTGGTAGCGCTCGCCGTTGCGCTCGTATTCCATCTCGACGTTGCGCTCGAAGGCGTCCGCGCGCCCGAACACATCCACGATCACCGAATGGTCGATGACCAGCTCGGCGGGAGCCAACGGGTTGATCTTGCCCGGGTCGCCGCCCAGATCGGCCATAGCCTCACGCATCGTGGCCAGGTCGACGATGCAGGGCACCCCGGTGAAGTCCTGCATGATCACCCGCGCCGGCGTGAACTGGATCTCGGTGTCCGGCTGCGCGTTCTCGTCCCACTGCGCGAGCGCGTTGACGTGGTCTGCGGTGATGTTGGCGCCGTCCTCGGTGCGGACCAGGTTTTCCAGGAGCACCTTCAAGCTATAGGGCAAGGATTGCGACCCGTCGATGCCGCCGATCCGATAGATCTCATAACTCGCATCGCCCACCTCAAGGGTGCCCCGTGCGTCGAAACTGTTGCTTTGGGTGGTGTCGTTGTTGCTCACGCCGACTCCTTCATTGGTTTCGTATTTATCTTGACGTCAAGATAACTGACTTCACTCGACATTTCCAGTGTCTCTCACCGGCTCGAAGTGGGCCAGACATTCCACGTGGTGCGTCATCGGGAAGGCGTCGAAGACGCGGAAATCCACCAGTGACCATCCAAGCTCCTTCAGGTATGCCGTGTCCCTTGCGAGCGCTGCAGGGTCGCACGCTACGTAGACCACTGCCCTAGGTCCGAGCAACGCAACGTCACGCAGCACCGCCTTGCCCGCGCCTACCCGAGGAGGGTCGAGCACGACGACATCGGCTTTGGTGTGACTGCGCGCCATATCCCGAACCGCCCGGTCGACCCGGCCAGCACGCACCCGAGCGTGCGGCCAACTCGCGAGATTGCCGCGTGCATCCTGCACCGCTCGGGGATCTGCTTCGACGGCAATCACGCAACCGCGGCGGCCCACCGCTTGAGCCAGCGCAGCGGTGAAGAGTCCCACTCCTGCATACAGATCCAGGGCACGCTCTCCCGCCTGCGGGTCGAGAAAAGCCATCGCCGTCTGCGCAAACGTCTGCGCGGCGTCAGGGTGCACTTGCCAAAACCCTCGGGCACTCAGCCCGAAGGAGGCCTCACCTCCCGGCAACGTGACCTTCTCGGTCACCGTGGGCACCTCGGCCGCGTCAGCGTGCGAGGCCTCGCGGCTCGCAATCGTGACTCGGGCCACTCCACTGCTGGCACTCACCACGTCAACAGCCTCGGTTCGCGGATACCGACGCGCGAGCACCGTCGGTGCATTCAGACTCTGATGGGCGATCAGGCAGTCATCGAGGGGGATCACGTCACGAGAGTGGTGCCGCCGCAGGCCAGCGTGCCCGCTCGGGTCGATGGCGAACTCCACTCGGGTCCGCCAGCCCAGCCCGTCGACCTCGCTCGGCATCGGCTCACAGGCCACCTCTCGCCCGAGGTGAGCATCGAGATCGATCCCGGCGAGTCGCTCGAACTGCTCGCGCACCACGGAGGTCTTGAGCTTGCGCTGCGCAGCCAAAGCCACGTGCTGGAAGTCGCATCCCCCGCACAGGCCCGGACCGGCATACCGGCACGGGGGCTCAACGCGATCGGTGGACTTTTGAAGGACTGACTCTGTGTCGGCCTGCACAAACCGGCCGCCCTTGCCAATGGCGGTGATCCGAGCGAGCACACGCTCGCCTGGCAACGCGTGCCGGACAAACATGACGCGTCCCTCGTGCCGTGCGACGAAGTGTCCGCCGTGCGCGACCGAGCCGACGGTCACCTCGAAAACATCGCCGACGTCCCAGTCCATCTGCTCACCCACGGCTTATCCCATCGCCGACGGGGTGGTCGTGCGGATTGCTATCGGCTGGCCGCACTCCCTTGCCTTGCCACGGCACGGTGACCACCATGACTCCTTGGGTCCGCAAGAGTTCTGTGCGCAACCGGTCGCGAACCCGGTCCCGGGCGAGCGCCCGAAACCGACTGTTGCCGATGTATTCGGGCACGTAGACCACGATGACATCGCGGGGCCGATCGCGGTGCAGCCGACCGACGTAGTCCATGACCGGACGAATCTGCTCGCGGTAGGGGGCCTCCAGGATCCGCAACGAGATCGGTATCTCGCGCTGGTCCCACTCCTGCCGCAGCGCTTGGGTGCGCTCTGGCACGGTATCAACGACAACTGCCTCCAACACCTGAGGGCGTGCCGCCCGGGCGAAGGCCACGGCCTGCAGAGTCGGCCGGTCCAACTTCTCCACGTAGACCAACGCATGGACTCGGGCCGGCACCGGCTGCCTCGGCGTCTCACCTGAGGGCAGCGCCGTCTCTTCGCGCACCTGACGGTGGTAACGGTCAACCATAGTCATCACCATCCAGAGCAGGGCAATAAAGAGCAGGGAGAGTCCGGCCCCATTAGTAAAGCGGGTCAAGATCACCACGACCAGCACCGTTGCAGACACGATGGCCCCCACGATGTTGATCGAACGACTGCGCAGCTTGGCTCGACGCTGCGGCAGGCTGAGCTCCAGGCGCATCTGGCGATTCCAGTGCCGGATCATGCCGAGCTGGCTGAGCGTGAAGGAAATGAACACCCCGACGAGATACATCTGAATCAACTCGGTGACCGTGGCCTGGTACACCAACACCAAGGCGGCGGCACCAGCGGCCAGCAGCAGTATGCCGTTGGAGTAGGCCAAGCGGACCCCACGACTGAGCAGCACGCTGGGCAGGAACCCGTCGCGAGCCAGCCGGGAGGCCAAAACCGGGAAGCCGTTGAAGGCCGTGTTGGCCGCCACGATGAGCATGATGCCGGTGGCGATCGAAACGAGCAGGACGCCGAGGCTGTCCGCGCCGAAAATCACCTTCGACAGTTGGCCCAGCACCGGATCCTGCACGAAGTCCTCACCCACGGGAGCGCCCTCGAAGCTCATCTGCTCCTGCGGGTCGATCGCCATCTGTATGCCCGTCTCCCGTGTCAAGAAGATAACGCTGAGCAGGATGGTGATCGACAGGCTGGCCATGACGAGCAGCACGGTGGCGGCGTTCTGGCTCTTGGGACGTTGAAAGGCCGGGACGCCGTTGGCCACCCCCTGCACACCGGTCAGGGCCACGGTGCCCGAGGCGAACGAGCGCAACAGCAACACCCCGAGACCGAGGGCACTCATCGCCTCGAACCCTTCAGCGGGGCGCAGCTCCAACTGCGAGCTGGCCGCCCGGCCCAACGTCCCGGTCAACCATTGGAAGAGCCCGACCGCGATCAACGTGGCCATCGCCGCCAGGAACGCGTACACCGGGACCGCCAGGGCTCGGCCCGACTCTCGCACACCGCGCAGATTGATCAGGGTGAGCAGCACGATCAAGGCGGTCGCGGCGGCCGGTTCATAGCCACGAAGGAACTCCAGGGCACTGGCGGCGTTCTGCACTCCAGCGGACACCGACACGGCTACGGTCAGGACGTAGTCGACCATCAGGGCCGCGCCTACCCCCAACCCGGCGGTGGAACCGAGGTTGACCGAGGCCACCTCGTAGTCGCCCCCGCCGCTGGGATAGGCGTACACGTTCTGCCGGTACGACATCACGATGATCATCATCACCACGGTCACGGCCAAGGTGACCTCCCACGCATTGAAAAACACCGCCGCCCCACCGGCCAAAGCCAAGGTCAAGACGATCTCGTCCGGTGCGTAGGCCACGGATGACAACGCGTCGCTGGCGAAGACCGGCATACCCAGTTTTTTGGGCAGCAGGGTCTCACTCAGGCGGTCGGTGCGCAGCGCGCGTCCGACGAAGACACGCGACAACAACCGCCGCGACAGACCCATGGTGACCGATTCTAAGAGTCGACTCCCCATACCGCCTCCGGCACGCTAGCGTCGGGGGGTGCACTTCGTGATCATGGGCTGCGGGCGAGTGGGTTCGACGTTGGCCAGCAGCCTGGAAGCACGCGGCCATGACGTCGCCATTATCGATCGTGACGAGACGGCGTTTCGGCGGCTGGCGAAGAACTTTTCCGGTCACCGCATCAAGGGAGTGGGCTTTGATCGTGACGTGATGCGCCGCGCTGGGGTGCCTGACGCCTACGCATTCGCCGCGGTCAGTAGCGGAGACAACTCCAACATCATCGCCGCCCGGGTGGCCCGGGAAACGTTCGGCGTCAAGCGGGTCGTCGCGCGCATCTACGACCCCGGTCGCGCCGAGATCTTCGAGCGCCTCGGCATACCCACCGTGGCGACGGTGCGCTGGGCCGCGGACCAAACACTGCATCACGTGCTGCCCCAAGGCTCGACACCGGACTACTTCGACCCCACTGGCAAGCTGGTGCTGGCTCAGGTGCACGTGCACCAGGGATGGATCGGACGACGGCTGGGCGAGATCGAAGAATTCGCTGACTCTCGGGTTGCGTTCGTCACTCGACTCGGCGACGCCCAACTGCCGAGCGCGCAGACCGTCTATCAAGAGGGCGATGAAGTGCATCTGATCACCGAGCGCGCGACGCTGCCCGAGATCGAGCAGCGTCTCGACAACCCCCCGCAGCAGGACTGATCATGCGCGTCGCCGTCATCGGAGCCGGGAGCGTCGGACGCTCCATCGCCCGCGAACTTATTCACAACAACCACGACGTATTGCTCATCGACCAAAACGCGACGCCGGAGGAGACGGCTCGGGTGCCGGCGGCCGACTGGATCGTGGGCGATGCCTGCGAGCTGAGCACCCTGGCCGAAGCCGACCTGGAGAGTTATGACCACGTGGTCTGCGCCAGCGGCGACGACAAGGTCAATCTGGTCGTGTCGTTCCTGGCCAAGACCGAGTTTGCGGTGAGCAGGACAGTGGCCCGCGTCAACAACCCACGCAACGAGTGGCTGTTCACCGACGCGTGGGGGGTCGACGTCGCGGTCTCGACGCCACGGCTGATGACCGCCCTGGTCGAAGAGGCGGTGGCAGTCGGGGACTTGGTGCGGCTCTTCGAATTCCAGCAGGGCAGCGTGCAGATGGTCGAGCTGACGATGCCGGAGTCCAGCCCCTACGTGGGCCGCCGCGTCGGTGATATCCCGATGCCCTCAGACACCGCCATGATCGCAATTCTGCGAGATGGCCGGGCGCTGATGCCACTGCCGGATGAGCAGTTGGAAGTCAACGACGAGGCGATTTTCATGTGTCCCCCCGAGGCCGAGGAAGAGCTGGCGTTCACGCTCAACCCAGATGCTCAGCGGCGTCCGAACGACGATGGCGACGAGAACGGCTGATGCTCGTCAGTCCGGGGGATCTAAGTCCTGCTCTGGCGAGCTCAGCACGTCTTGCAGCGGCGTAGACCCGGTGTTGAGCATGACGCCCATGATGAGCACCGCGAGCAGGTATGCCGGCCACCCCAGCGCGATTTTGGCCACGCCCAACCAGACGACTTCACCGGCTAGGTATAGCGGGAACATCAGGGCCACTCGGATCACGAAGAGTCCTACCAACACCCACGTCAACCGACTGCATACCCGCACCAAAGGACGGTCTTTGCGCCAACCTGTGGGGTCTTTGGCGTAGTTCGGGTCGGCCGCAGCCACCAGGAATCCGATGATGGGCCACCGCCCGAGGATCGAGGCCACCGCGAGGACGCCGTATCCGCCGCTGAACAGAATCCCGGGCAAGAAGGCGTCTTCGGCCTGGCCGCTGCGCAGCGCGAAGAAGGCCGCGATCGCGATAGCAGCCAGCGAGGACAGAACGTAGCGCACGGAGCCGCCGATATACATCCGGACACCCAGCAGGATGAACGTCACGCCGACCGCGCACAGCACGGCCAGGCGGACGTCGTCACGGACGACATACATGACCACGAAGGCGACGGTCGGCAACGCCGTTTCGATCGATCCGTACCACCCGCCTAGCAACTCGGCCAGGCGGGCCTTGATGACCGTCTCGACCGTCTTCTCGGCGTGGACCTCCGCCGGTGCTTCGGGCACGTCAGCCACGGTGCGGCAACAGATCGTAGGAAGGGTTGTACATCACGAGGCGGTCGTTGCCGCCCACGCAGGCCACCCGACCGTGCACCGTGAGGTAGGCCCCAGGCTCCACACCCACGATGGACCGACGACCGAGCCAGATGAGCTCCAAGATGCCGCTGCCGTCGTAGAGCTCGACGCGAATTTCCGGGCGTTGTGACTTGGGCGGCACGGCGACACTGTGCACCGTCCCGGTGACGGTGGCTCGATCTCTGCGGCTGATAGTGCCGATCGTCGCGCAGCCGGGGCGGGCACACTCTGCCGCAATCTCCTCGGCTTCGACATCGCCCTGGCTGCGCAGCAAACCGGACATGAGGTCGGCGAAACCGCTCACGATGGCTCCGAGCCGCTGGACTCGGGCTGCTGCCCAGCCTCACGGGTCTCTTGGGCAGGGGCGTGTGCTTCGCCGTTGGGAGCCGGAGCTGCCTTGGGAGGTGTCAGCGCCAGCAACTCCCGCGGAGGTCTGGGCTCGTCGCCGCGGTCAACGATGATCTGGCGCACGAAGGCCAGCATCGCTGCGGCCTGCTCCTCGTTGACCGCCGCAGGGCCGTGAATGACCGCCCGCAAGAACCACTTCGGTCCGTTGACGCCCACGAATCGCGCCGGCTGGTAGACAGTCTCACCATTGGGTGTGCGGCTGGGCAGGCGAGTGTGCAGCTCGGTGCCCATGGTGCCGTGATGCTCGGTGACGCTTCCCCCAGCTTGCTGTATGGCGGCCATGATCTCGCCGCGGATGTCATCCCAGATTCCGGCGGATCGAGGCGCGGCAAAGACTTGGATCTGCACCTTGCTGTCGCCGAAGCCGCAGGTCACCCCCACAACCCGACGAGTGTCTTGTTCGACGTCGAACCGCAACTCCATCGAGACCGCGGGAAGAGACAACGCGCCGCAATCCAGCCGATTCTCGGCGTCGGGACGTTGGGAGACGTCAAAGGGGCCGTCGACCACCCGATCCCAATCACGATCGACGCCAGGCTCACCCTCAGGAACGGCCCGCTCGTCGTCGGCGGAAGCGTCGGCCTCATGGCCTCGAGTAGAGCGTTTGCTGAACAGTCCCACTGGTGTATCTCAGTCCTTGATCTGGTCGGTGCTCACATCGGATACAGCATCATTCTCAGGCCTTGGTGTGCCGAATCCGCCGGTGGACCCGAACCCCTGGTCCCCGCGGGCGCTCCCCGGCAGCTGTTGCACCTGCGTGAAGGCGATCGGAACTACGGTCTGCAGCACCAACTGAGCGATGCGATCACCGACGCCCACGGTGAACGGTGTGGTGCGGTCGGTGTTGAGCAGGGTCACGCTGATTTCGCCGCGATAGCCCGCATCGATGGTGCCTGGCGCGTTGAGGATCGTGACGCCGTGACGGGCCGCCAACCCCGAGCGAGGCAGCACATAGGCAGCGAAACCCTGCGGCAGCGCGAGCGCCACCCCCGTGCCGATCGTCACCCGGTCGCCGGGCGCGATCGTATGCGGTGTGTCAGCCCGTAGGTCGATCCCAGCATCTCCGGGATGAGCCGGATCGGGCAACGCAGCCTGCACCGCGGAGCCGCTGAGCTTGATCAGGACCGGGACTGCAGGTGTGCTCATCGCATGACCCTGCTCAGGCCGCGCATTCGCTGCAGATTAGCAATCCGTTGGACTCAGCGGCCAATTGACTGCGGTGATGCACCAAGAAGCACTTGGAGCAGGTGAATTCGTCGAACTGGCGAGGAAGGACACGCACCGATAGCTCTTCACCGGACAGGTCCGCGCCCGGCAATTCGAAGCCTTCGGCGTGCTCCGTCTCATCGACGTCGACGGCGCTCGCGGACTTGTTGGCACGACGCGCTTTCAACTCCTCCAGGGAGTCCTCATTGATGTCGTCTTCAGACTTGCGTGGTGCGTCGTAGTCGGTTGCCATGACAGCGTCCGATCCTCCTGAGTTGTTTCAGTCGCTCGGCCTGGTTAGCCGATTGCGGGGCATGTGCCTGTGAACGCTGAAGCGGCCGATTTTGTGCCCGGCCACTCGTGGCTATTAGGGGTGCGCGGGGATTGTGCCGCATACCGACCCGGTTTGGCGAGCCGGGGATGTGCGCGGAGCTGTTCAAGGCGTGAACGGAACTGCAATCAGCACTCGAAATAGCAACGTCGAACGAGATGACGAGCGGAGTCTAACTCTGCGCCTGAGCCGATGGGTGACGCAGGGCCTGTCGCAGCGCCGCAGTGAGGTCAGCATGCAGTGTCGGTGCGCCGGCCACGACCATCTCGATCGAGGGTGGCCCGTCAACTCCGGTCACCAAAGCCCCTGCTTCGGTGGCGATGAGCATCCCCGCCGCCATGTCCCACGGCTGCAATCCACGCTCGTAGTAACCGTTGAGCCTGCCGGCAGCAACAGCGCAAAGGTCAAGCGAGGCGGCACCCATCCGGCGTAGATCGCGGATCTGCGGCAATAGCTCGGTGACGACTTGGCCCTGCACCCCCCGGCGTTTGGTGTCATAGCTGAAACCGGTCCCGATCAGCGCCCGCGACAGGGATGCCGGCTCCGGGGCAGTGAGCGCCCTGGGACGCGGGAAGGCCGAGGCACCGGCAGCGGCCAAGGTGGCTCCGCCCCCGACGTGGGCGGAGAAGATCTCGTCCACTCCAGGGTTGAACACCGCGCCCGCCACCGGAGTCCACGCCCCGGCCACCGTGGGGTCACCCACCACGACTGCCACCGAGACGGCATACGCCGGGATGTCGTAGAGGTAGTTCACGGTGCCATCGATCGGATCCAGCACCCAGGTCAAGCCGGTCATGCCTTCGCTGAGGCCCTCTTCCTCCCCCAACACTGCGTCCCCTGGGCGCTCGGCCGCGATCGAGGCTCGAAGCATCTCTTCGCACTGGGTATCCATGATGGTCACGACATCCAGCTCGCTGGCTTTCGTCTTGCGGACATCGACGAACTCGGGACGCTCATCGCGCACGAACCGACCGCCTTCGATCGCCAACTCGACCGCCAACTCACGCAGCTGCACCCGCATATCTGCATCGGGCAGGCGCTCGGTCGACATCACGCTCTCCACGATGTCAGTCCTGCCCACAGCACGCGGGCTTGTCGATCCGCAGATTGGGGCAGCACCCGGGTCGGCAGACGACTGGCCGTGGCGTCGGGTCCGGCCAGGCCGGCTGGTCGGGGGTCTCCTGCCGCGCCAACGACGCACGTTCAAGCACCAGGTCGACCAAGCCGCTGACAAACTGCGCGTCAACCCCGACGGTGGGCACCCGGGTCATCTGCATACCGAGTTCATCAACGGTTTCGCGTGCCTCGGTGTCCAGATCGAAGACCACCTCCATGTGGTCAGAGACGAAGCCGATCGGTGCCACGACCACCCGCGAGATGCCCTCGGCGTGCAGGGTCCGCAGATGATCGTTGATGTCGGGCTCCAGCCACGGCTGTGACGGCAATCCCGATCTCGAGCAGTAGGCGAGATCGGCCTGCACCTTGCTACCGACCGTGGCCGAGACCTCATCGGCGATCGCATTGGTGAGCTGTTGGTGCTGCGCGCTGTAGAGGTTGCCCTCCTCTTCGCCCGGCCCCGAGGTGTCGTCCATGGGGTCGGGGATGGAGTGGGTGACACACACAATGCGTGGCATCGGCTCACCTGGATCGGACTCATGCATCTCGCGCACGGCATCAGTGATCAACCGCACGTTGGCCGAAGCGAAGCCTGGGTGATTCCAGTACGGCCGGATCTTGTCGACCGATAACGCGATGCCCTCGTCGCTGAGGGTGCCCAGGGCGCTGGCCAAGTCCTCCCGGTACTGCCGGCACGAGGAATAGCACGAATAAGCGCTGGTGGTGACCACCACGACATTGCGTATGCCGCTGCGGTGCGCCTCGCGCAGTGTGTCGGTGATGAAGGGCTCGGAGTTGCGGTTGCCCCACAACAGAGGCCTACTCAGTTGGCGTCGGGTCAACTCGGCGCGCACCTGCTCCAGCAGCGCTCGGTTCTGATCGTTGATCGGGCTTTTGCCACCGAAGTGGTGGTAGTGCTCCGCAACCTCAGCGAGCCG
Source organism: Dermatophilaceae bacterium (assembly GCA_041746935.1). Lineage (GTDB taxonomy): Bacteria > Actinomycetota > Actinomycetes > Actinomycetales > Dermatophilaceae > Ornithinicoccus. The sequence goes on along the minus strand of JBGTGC010000350.1, from coordinate 7,148 downwards.
TTCGTCGGGGATCCCCCGGCCTCCGGTCACCCGCCGCAAGAACGGCATGACCTCCTCGGGTGCCTCGGGACCCCCGAAGGACAACAACACGATGGCGTCGTAGGGAAGCAGCTCAGCATCGGGCGCGAGGGCACCGAGCGGTTCGACCGACTCTTCGTCGGCAGGCTCGGCCAGTGGCTGATTCATCAGTGATCTCCTGTGCGCAGTGCGGTTGGGGCATTGAGGTCCAGAACGACCGCCACCATACGAATGACGAATACCAGGATGACGGATGACCAGACCACCCACGTAGCCAGGTAGCCGGCGTTGAACGCGATGACCACGCTGCTGGCCCCGATGAGAGCAGGGACGGCATACAGCTCGCGGCGCAAGACCTCGGGCACCTCGCGGACCAGGACGTCGCGGATCACCCCTCCGCCTGTGGCGGTGATGACCCCGATCACCACGGCTGCTAGGGCAGGGCTGCCGAACGAGATGGCCTTGAGGGCTCCACCGACGGAGAAGACGGCCAATCCCGCGGCATCGAGCACGCGGACCATCCGGGTGATCAAGGCCATCCGTACCCGAGATCGCGCCCCCTTCGTGCGCGCCTCCATCAGCCGGGGACTGAACGCGAAGACCAGCAAGCCTGCGCACAGGGCTGCGGCGAGCAACCGCCAGTCGCCGATCCCGACGGGCGGCAGATCGCCGAGAAAGACGTCGCGGATCATCCCACCCCCCAGCCCCGCGACCACGGCCAGCACGGCCACCCCCAGCAGGTCCAACTGCTTGCGAACACCCAGCAAGGCACCGGAAAGAGCAAACACGAAAATACCGATGAGATCTAGCGCAAGCTGGAGCTCGATGTTGGAAGCGACCATGGTGGTCCAAACGTACCTTCCGCTCAGGTCATCGTTGCGCGGCGTGGCAGGTGCGTGAGGCACACTTCAAGGTGGCAGAGTCTCAGAGAACGTCCTTGATTCTTTCCAGCTCATCGCGAGGAGATATCGGCATGGACCAGCTCCGGTTCACCGGGCTGCACGAAGACGGCACCCACCTGGTGGTCACGTCCGCCGACGGCTCCGACTTCGCCGTGCCCGTCGACGACAGGCTGCGCGCCGCACTTCGTCAATCCGCGCGCATGCCGACCGCCCGGGCGAGTGCAGGGACGCCACGCGAGGTGCAGACGCAGATCAGGGCCGGCCTCAGCAGCGAGGACGTCGCGGCTCTCACGGGCTGGACGGTCGAGCGCGTGCAACGATATGAAGGGCCGATCTTGGCCGAGCGCGAGCACATCGCTGGCTTGGGTCGCCGAGCCTTGGTGCGCACTCATGATCGCAGCGGCCCGCCCCCTTCGCTGGAGTCGAGAGTCCGCGACCGCCTCCACGTGCGTGGCGTCGACCTAGAGCAGATTCAATGGGACGCCATGCGCCCAGATGGCGGTCAGTGGTCCGTGCTGGTCCGCTTCATGGCTGGCCAGCGTATCCGTCAGGCCTCGTGGACCTTCGACCCCTCGGCCCGCTCGGTGGATGCGATCGACGATGAGGCCCGCTGGCTCAGCGAAGACGAGCAGAGCCTGCCCGCAGGCGCGGCCTCCTCTGCCTTGTTCGGTGCCGGGATGGATGGCCCCGATGACCTGATGTCCACGATGCGCGAGCGCAGTAGGCGTCGAGGCCAGGGTGGCGGGCGCCAGCGCAAGAACGCCGCAACCTCCGATCAGTCGCGCGGTTCAGGGGACGACGCAGAGGTTGGGGCTGTTCCTTCCGGTGGCGAGGAACCCGTCGATGTAGATCCCACCGGCGACACCGAGGCCAGCGCTGACCCCACCGCACTTCCCGGGGGCGTGACCAACGAGGCTCTACCCCTGGAAGACCTGCCCTACGATCCCGGCACCATGGGCCCTCCCCCTGCTGCTGGCCGCGACGCAGCGGAAGCCGGTGACGAGGATGAGGGCCTGGACGAGAGCGAGGTCATGGGCGAGAGCGAGGTCATGGGCGAGGACCTGCTCGAGGACGGGGACACCGAAGACTCGCGAGCAGCGACTCTGGCGGACTTCTTCGGCGGTGACGATTTCGACAACGACACGGGCACGGGCAAGGGCACGGACGACGCTGAATCCGACGAAGGAGTGTCTGCTCCCACCCCGCCTCGCGGCCGGAAGGGTCGCCCGAGCGTCCCGAGTTGGGACGACATCATGTTTGGCGCGCGAGACAAGGAGCGCTAGCGAGGCTCTACGCCCGGCGGTGTGGAAACTACGGCCCGTCGGCCACCGTCGTGCTCGAATTGCTCACCTGCCGACGATTGGACCGAGAGCTCCGAAGAACCCACACCAGCCACAGGAACAGCACGGCGGCTATCACAGACATCCCGAGGTCCGCTTGGGCCGGCAGCGCCACGGCCAGTCCCCCGCCTAAGGCCCAGGACAACTGGATCAGGGTCTCCGATCGACCGAACACGCTCGTGCGTCGATCATCGCTGATGTGCGCCTGGATGGTTGCATCCAAGGCCAACTTGCCGAGTTGCTGACACAGCCCGACCAAGAAACTCAAGATCAGCACGCTCGTCAACCCGAAGTTCAGCGCCACCAGAGCGGCCACCGCCACGTCGATGACTAGCAACCACTTGACCAAGGAGACTGGGTGCAAGTTGCGCACCCGGGAGCCGATGACGGTGCCGGCGGCGCTGCCTACCCCCGCGGCCGCGACCACCACCCCCAGCAGCAGGGTGTAGTTCTGGTCCCAGCCCTGCGGCGGGTTGTTGCGGAATAGGAAAGCCAAGAAGATGGTCAAGAAGCCGGACAGCAACCGCAAACCCACGTTGGCCCGCAGCGCAGTGACCACGGCCAGCGGGACCCCCCGCCCGTTCTTCGAGCTGGCGAAATCGCTGATCGGCACTTCGCGCTCGCCTTTGGTCGAGTCGACCTCAGCCGGCAGCAGGATCGCCAGAACGGTCCCCACGGCGAAGATGACGAAGGCGAGGCGCAGCGCCCAGGAGGCACCCATCGAGGCCACCGCGATCGCGATGGGTGCCGCAACGGCTGCTCCCACGACCCCGGCCATCGACATGCGCCCGTTGGCCGATACCAGCGTCATGGACTCCGGCAGGAGCCGCGGGGTCGCCGCCGCCCGGGTGACGTTGTATGCCTTGGACGCGATCAGGATGCCCAGCGCAGCGGGGAACTGCCACCACAACGATCCGTCCAGCGATGAGGCCAGCGCCCAACACAAGAACGCGCGCACGGCCATCATCGAGCCGATCGCCCACCGCCGCCCGTGTCGGAAGCGGTCGAGGAACGGCCCGACGAAGGGGGCCAACACGCTGAAGGGCAACAGCGTCAGCAACAAGAACAACGCGACCTGGCCGCGGGCCTCGCCGCTGGGCACTTGGAAGAACAACGAACCCGCGAGCGCCACCGCCACCACCGTGTCGCCGGCGTTGTGCAGGCCATGGATCTCTATCAGTCGGGACAGTCCAGTGGCTCCAGCACCTTCGGCATGCGTGGCCTTGCGGGTGGCTACATAAGTGGCCTTGCTGGCGGCACTGGTGCCGTGCCCCACGGCCCGAGCGCCCCGACCCAGGCCTGTGCCAACGGTGCTGCCGATCCGTGCTGCCTTCGAAGGGTGACGACGGGCTGCCGCTCCACTGATGGGCATCGAATAGTCATCGTCCACGGGAACGCCATCGTCAGTGAAGCCATCGTTGGATAGGTGGCGATCCTCGCTCATCTGGCCCTCACATACGACGTCTGCTCGTCGCGGTTGACCGGCGGCACCGGACATAGGTCAAGGTCGAACGGGAGCAGATCCGGTGAGAGCGACTGAGCTCGCGCCGCACGCGCGGTCATCCGGCGCATGTAGTGCCGACGGCACAGCACCTCGTATTCCACCCGGCCCGCAGAAGCCGCAGCCTCCGGTGCTGGGACACCAGCAGCGGCGACCGCCCGCGATCCGCCCGGTTCCGATGGGCCATCCCCGACATTACCCACCACCACCTGGTCCCCGTGGACCACCATCACGTCATCCACGGTGCGCGCATTGTGTGTGGCGGTGCGGCCACACCAGCACAACGCTCGCACCTGCAGCACCTCGGTGCGATCGCAGAGCTCGATCAACCGCTGCGACCCTGGGAAGAGCCGCGCCCGGAAATCGGCGGTGATGCCGAAGGCGTAGACGTCGATCCCCATCTCGTCGACGAGCCTGGCCAACTGCTCGACCTGCTCAGGGCTATAGAACTGCGCCTCGTCACAGATCACATAATCCACCCGGCGACCATGACTGGCCTGCTGGACCACGTCATCCCAGAAGTGTGTAGCTTCGGTGACTTCGAGCGCTTGATGGCTGAGACCCAACCGCGAGGACAAGACTGAATCGCCGGCCCGGTCGTAGCGGGAGAAGATCAGTCCCTGCCGTCCGCGGGCGGCATGGTTGTGGTTCATCTGTAGCGCGAGGGTGGACTTGCCGCAATCCATCGTCCCGGTGAAGAAGATGAGCTCGGCCACCCCGGAAGTCTACGGACCCGACCGCGGTTGCGCGGTTAGGCGGGTCGGTGCAGCAGCGGAACGAGCGTTTCGTCGTCGCTCATCGAGCCGTGGTGCCCGATCAGGGCCAGGAAACCTGCCCGGGAAACACGAGAATCCAGCACGGTGAACTGACCCGTCATCGCCGTGACGATGTCGCCGATGCGGGGCAGCACCCCTGGTCGCACCGTCCCGAACCACCCAGCCTCCACGGCCTCATCACGGGGGAGCAGCACCGCTTCGTCGCCCAAAATCTCGCTCCAGCGAGCCAGCACATCGGCCTGGGCGCCTGGCTCGCAAAAGACGTGGCCAGCGCGCGGTTCGCCGCCGAGCATCACTACCCCTTCGTCGAGCCTTGGCTCATCGGCAAGGTCACGCCGGTGGATATGCGGTGCCTCGATCATGCCGTGATCAGCGGTGATGGTCAGCGAGGTGCCGGCAGGCATTCGGTCGGCGACGTCGCGCAACGTGCGGTCGGCATTCTCCACGGCCTCACCCCACTGCCGCGACTGAGGACCGTGCACGTGACCGGCCTTGTCGACCTCATCGAGGTAGAGATAGACCAGCGCCGGACCCGGGTGGGCAGTGAGGGCCGCGATCGTGGCATCGACACGCTCCTGAGACGAGCCAGCACCCACGAACTCACCACCGTGCAGAGCCGCCTGGGTCAGGGCCGAGCCGACAAACGAGGGCCGGGACACGGTGGTCACAGCGACCCCAGCTTCGGCAGCTTGGGTGAACAACGTCGGAGCTGGCTGGTAGTCCAGCGGATCAGGTCCCCCGTCCCAGGACAGGTGGCTGAACAGTCGCTGCGCTCCCGGCACGGGGGCCAAGGTGCCGATCAGCCCGTGCTCACCGCACCGCAGCCCGGTGCCAAAACTGGCCAGGCTCGTCGCCGTCGTGGAGGGGAATTCGCTGCGCACTTCTTCGACCGGCTGATCGAGCGTGCGCAAGAAGGGAGCGTGCCCGCTGCGCCGACTCAGCTGCCGAGCACCGAGTCCGTCGACCAGCGCAACCACCGCCTTCTTGGCCCGGGGCAGCGCGATGACGGGCGTGCGCCAGGCACTGCCGCCCACTGGAACGGGCACTGCCATCGCCGACAACACTGCTGGCATGACGTCAACGAGCGAGACGGCATACGGCGGGGGTGTCCAACCCGAAGGCGCGCTCACCGCCCCAGCCGGGAGGAGAGTGCGGAAGCAAAGTCCAGGGCACTCGCTAGAGCGTGCTCGCCCTCGGAGTCCGCCGCGACGCGCAACGAGATGTCGTCACCAGCCACGCTGCCTTCGTATCCGTGATCGCCCTCGCACTGCGGATCGGCGCAGGTGGCCGGCACCAGGTCCAGTCTGGACACTGCTCCCCAGCCCAAGGTGAGAGTCGCCGCACGGCCACCGAGGCCCCCGGTGTATTTCTCTGGTTCGGGGATGACATGGGTCACCATCACCCCGCGCACGGCACCCAAGGGCACGACCTCGGTGGTTACGGTGGCCATGTGTTGGTGATCTGGCTGATCGGACTCGTGGTCGTCGGCGTGGCCGATGATCAGACGCTGCGCGGTCAACACCAGGACGGTCATGTGCCGGCGCACCGCCTCTGAATCGAATGTCATCTCTTGATGGACGAGGTGAGCCATCACGGGGTCGTGACCCACGGCTGCGGCCACGACATCATCGACGAGCACGGGCAGGTAGCCGGCGTTTTCGATGTCGATGCGCAGTGCATCGGGGAGGACGGAACGCGAACGAGATCTGGCCATGTCCTTCATCTTTGCACTCTCGCCCAGCGCATCGTGTCGATCGGCGTGCTACCGGTGGACAGCTCGCGAGGCCTCGCGGGTTCAGCGGTTGAGCGCTCGGCGACCTGTGTCGGCACGTTCCTGGGCTCGAGCCACGTGGATCCGGGCTCCCAGGACGGCCACCCCCTCGGCGTGCGCGATGACCGGATTGAGACTCATCACGCTGACTTCTTGATGGTCATCCGCCAACACCGACACCCGCGCGATGAGGTCGTGCAAAGCGACCTGATCGACCGGTTCGGCCCCGCGGTAGCCCTGCAGCAGCGGGGCAGCGCCGATCCCAGAGATCATGTCGTCGATGTCTCCGGTCCGTAGCGGTGGGAAGCGATGGGCTACGTCACCAAGCAGGTCAGCAGGCACCCCCGCTACCCCAAAGGAGACGACCGGCCCAAAGAGCGGGTCCTCAGCGGTGCTGATATCCACCACCGTCCCGCTCGGCGCACTGGCTTGCACCGCCAGGTCCAATGGCCGATCCCCTGGCACCTGAGACAAAGCGTCAGTCAACTCATCGAAGGCCCCGGCCGCAGCTGCGGGCGAGCCTAGGTTCAGACGCACCCAGCGCCGCCCTGGCTCGTGCTGCAACTCCTCAGAGATCGTTTTGAGCACCACCGGCCCGCCCAGGGAGGAGGCCACTCGACTGGCTTCCTTCGCGCTGGCCACAGGTGTGATGGGCCACAAGGCGATGCCGTAGGCCTGCAGCAGGCTGCGCGCCAGCTCTTGACTGAGGATGCCGCCGGTGGGGTTGCTCGCGAGGAAGCTCTCGACCACGTCGTGAGCGGTGCGTCGATTGATACCACCCGGCGCAACCCGCGAGCCGCGATCCCGAGCCCGCCACTGGGCGTAGCGAGTGGCGGCGGC
>JBGTGC010000349.1:0-3359 GCA_041746935.1 Dermatophilaceae bacterium | reverse complement strand
GACATAGAGTCAGTCATCGTCGAGGTCCTCGTGGAGCGGGTTGTTTAGACACTTCCGATCCTGAGGGCCTCGACCCCTACATCACCCCAACACCGCGCCCCGGCGTGTCACCCCAGCCCCCACCGCAACTGGGAAGAGCCGTTTCCCCGGGGTCAATCGACGAGCGGGGCTAAGGTGGAAAAATGTCAGACAGAGTCGTTGACCTTCCCACCGGACGAGCGGCCTGGGAGGCACGATATGCCCAGGCGCAGGCCGCCGGACGCGTCCGCGACTCCGACTTCACTACCTTGTCTGGCGCCGAGGTGGAGCCGGTCTACGGTCCGAGCGCGGAGGTCGAAGCGATCGACGAGCGAATGGACCGGATCGGTTGGCCCGGAGAGTTTCCTTACACCCGCGGGCTGCATGCGACCGGCTATCGAGGCCGGGCCTGGACGATCCGACAGTTTGCCGGCTTCGGCAACGCCGAGCAGACCAACGAGCGATACAAGATGATCCTGGCCAACGGTGGAGGGGGCCTGTCCGTCGCGTTCGACATGCCGACCCTGATGGGGCGCGATTCCGATGACCCACAGTCCCTCGGCGAGGTTGGTCACTGCGGAGTGGCGATCGACTCGGCCACCGACATGGACGTGCTCTTTCGCGATATCCGGCTGAGCGACGTCACGACCTCGATGACGATCAGTGGGCCTGCCGTCCCGGTCTTCTGCATGTATTTGGCCGCCGCCGAACGGCAAGGCGTTGACATCTCCACGCTGAACGGGACGCTGCAGACCGACATTTTCAAGGAGTACATCGCCCAGAAAGAATGGCTTTTTCCGCCCGAGCCGCACTTGCGCTTGATCGGCGACCTGATGGAATACACCTCATCGACGATCCCGGACTATAAGCCGTTGTCAGTCTCGGGCTATCACATTCGCGAGGCGGGGGCCACGGCCGCACAAGAGTTGGCTTTTACCTTGGCCGACGGCTTCGGTTATATCGAGTTGGGCCAATCGCGCGGGCTAGACATCGATGTCTTTGCGCCGGGACTGTCGTTCTTCTTTGACTCACACCTCGACTTCTTCGAAGAGATCGCCAAGTTCCGGGCCGCTCGACGCATCTGGGCTCGCTGGACACGCGATGTGTATGGCGCCACGAGCGAAAAGGCGATGTGGCTGCGATTCCACACTCAGACCGCGGGCGTCTCACTGACCGCGCAGCAACCCATGAACAACGTCGTGCGCACCTCGGTCCAAGCGCTCGCGGCGGTGCTCGGCGGGACGAACTCCCTGCATACCAACGCCTTGGACGAGACCTTGGCCTTGCCGAGTGAGCAGAGCGCCGAGGTGGCGCTGCGCACCCAACAGGTGCTGATGGAGGAGACCGGGGTCGCCAACGTCGCCGATCCGCTGGGCGGCTCCTGGTATGTCGAAGCCCTCACCGACCAGATCGAGGCGCAGGCTGAGGCGATCTTCAGCACGATCGCCGAAATGGGACGGCGGGGTCGAGAGGTCGGCGATTCCGGCGAAATCGAGCACCCCATCGGTCCGATGACCTCGGGAATCTTGCGCGGAATCGAAGACGGCTGGTTCTCGGGTGAGATCGCCGAGGCGGCCTTCGACTACCAGCGCAAACTCGAAACCGGAGAGAAGAAGATCGTCGGCGTCAACTGCCACACCGCATCGGTCAGCCACGAACTGGAGATTATGCGGGTCAGTCACGAGGTCGAGCGAGACCAGAACGCTGCCGTGAGCGCTCGGCGCCGCGAGCGGGACGCGACCGCCGTGCGGAACGCACTGGATGAGCTAGCAGCGGCCGCAACCGGGACCGACAATATGATCCCGACGATAATGAACGCCGTGCGCGCCGAGGCGTCGTTAGGTGAAATATGCGACATCTTGCGGGAGAAATGGGGAGTCTACCGCGAGCCAGCGCGATTTTAGGGTTGAGCGTTTTCACGCCGACAGAGTGAGAAGTTCACTCTTTCGTGATGAAGTCCCCGCGCCTGGCTGCCGTTGCGGTGCTCTCGTCCGTGATCGTGCTCTCCGCCTGTAGCGGCTCGGAGACGGACCCTGCTGCTGAGCCCAACGTCATCCTGGTCCAGACGGTGCCGGAAACGGGTGCGCCGGTCCTGCACCTGATGACCAGCCCCGCAGGGACCGAGGACTTCAGGATCACCTGGAGTGCGCAGATGTTGCCCGGGACGGACGTTGGCACCTTTGACCGTCGCAGTCTGGGCAGTCCGGTGGTGCGCGACGACGCGCAAGCCGACGGGTTGGTGCAAGCACCCAACTCGGTCTTGGAGGAGTTGGCGGAGTCCATCAACTATCCTGCCACCGGTCAGACGGAGGTGCTCACCAACGACTATGCCCCACAGGTCCGCAAGGCGGCAGCCACTCAGGCCCAGGATGTTTCTGCGCAGGCCGACTTCACCGAGAGCAACTTGTTGTCCGACTCACCCGTGAGCACTCTGCTGCGCGAAGACGGCTCGGCGATCACCTTTGCGGTGTTGGATCGAGCGTCGACGTTCGAGATCAAAAGCGGTATGGAACTAACCGCACCGGAAGCCTTCGTGGCCCTTGCCGGTGAAGAGTCCTTGTCCGAGCGCGCGACCGTGGACACCCAGGTCTTTGTGGCGATGGTCATCCCTGCGACCTCCGGTAGTCCGGAGATGATTGCGGCCACCGAACAGATGGTCGGCGCTTCGGGCTCCTGAGGACCTCGGAGCCCGCAAAGATCAGCGACAATAGAGGCATGACACAGCAACCCCTGAACGCCGCCGCTCTGCGCGGTGCCATCGACCTTTCTTCCCTGGGCAAGCCGAAAGCCGCTGCGAGCGGTGGCGCCAGCGCCGGCGGGCTAGTGACCGCGACCGATCAGACCTTTGAGTCGATCGTCAACGGCACGACGAGTGTGCCGGCCGTGATGGTGCTCTGGAGCGGGCAGGTCCCGGAGTCGTTGCAGCATGCGCAAGCGTTGGTCGCCTTGTCACGCACGTACGAGGGCCGCTTCCAGGTGGTCGGCGTCGAGATGGAGGCCAGCCCCGGGATCGTCCAAGCTTTGACCCCGATCTTGCAGCAGACCTTCGGGCAGATCGATGCCCTTCCCGTCGTGATGGGGCTGCTCAGTGGTCAGCCCATGCCGTTCTATCTCGGGGTGCAAGAAGTCGAGGCCCTGCGGCCGTTGATCGACAAGTTCCTGGAGGCTGCGGTGACCCAGGGAGTGAGCGGTCGGGCCGAGGTCGGCGCCGCCAGCGAGGACTCGGCGCAGGGAGAGGACGCCGAAGAGCCGCTGTCCCCGATGCAACAGGAAGCTTTCGATGCGATCGAGCGCGGTGACTTGTCCGCGGCCGAAGCGGCATACCGCAATGCGTTGAAGAC
>JBGTGC010000348.1:0-22522 GCA_041746935.1 Dermatophilaceae bacterium | reverse complement strand
CTGTGGGTCGAGCCGGAGATGGTCAACCTGGACTCGGACCTGGCGCGGGCCCACCCGCAGTGGCTGCTCGCGCAGGACCGGGCCAACGCCGGGGCACGGGCGTGGCGTCGCCAACAGGTCCTCGACCTCACCGAGCCTGGTGCCTTCGAACATGTCTGCGCGAGCTTGGACCAAGTCATCGCCGACGTTGGCATCGACTACATCAAGTGGGATCACAATCGCGACCTGCACGAGGCCGTCGACCAGGGCGGACGAGCGGCGGTGCACCAACAGACCGCCGCGGCGTATCGGCTGATGGCCGAGTTGGGCGCTCGGCACCCAGGGTTGGAGATCGAATCCTGCGCCTCAGGTGGGGCTCGCGTGGATCTCGGCGTCTTGGAGCACACCCAACGGGTCTGGCCTAGCGACTGCAACGACCCGTTGGAGCGACAGACCATCCAGCGGTGGACCTCGATGTTGCTGCCGCCGGAGCTGCAGGGCACGCACGTTGGGCCAACGAAGGCACACACCACGGGCCGCGTGACTGACCTGTCGTTCCGTTGCCTGACCGCGCTGTTCGGGCACGCCGGCATCGAGTGGGACATCAGCGCCTTGGATGACGCCGATCTCGAGGAGTTGGCCGGGTGGATCAGCCTGCACAAGCGGCTGCGCGAGGTGTTGCACACCGGCCACACTGTCCGCACCGACTTGCACGACGGGGCCTGGCTGCACGGGGTGATCACCCCCGCGGCCGACCATGCAGTGTTCGCCTACATCAGGTTGACGACCGCCGCGCAAGCCCGACCGGGCTTGCTGCGCCTGCCCGGCCTGGACCGCAATCGACGCTACGCCGTGCGAGCGATCGACCCGCTGGGTTCTGCGACGCCGCAGCTCAGTGGTCACCCCGTCCGACAGCCCCCGTGGATTGAGCAGGGTGTGGTCTTGCCGGGCAAGGCTTTGATGAGGCACGGTCTGTCCATGCCTGTGTTGAATCCGGCGGCCGGTCTGCTGATCGAGGTCACGTCGGTTGACGCCGACTGAATCGGGCGTGTCGTCGGCCCCGATGCCGACGAGCAAGACCAGGATGGTGTCTATGACCGAATATCAGGTGACCTTCTGGCGAGACTTGCCCTCGATGGTCGTGGCCCGCGAAGGGTCGGACGTTTCCAAGGTGCAACTTGCCGGACGGCTGCAGGGAGCGATCGATGAGGCTGCGATGCGCTTGGGCGATATCGGCAGTGAGGACTACCTGATGGGTTGGGCACGCGGTGCGTGGACCGAGACTGACGGCACACCCGAGCAGGTCGCCCAGCAGGTCGCGGACGACCTAGCCACGAAGTGGTCGCGCGAGCGCGTGTCGGCATACCTGGACGAACTGGGGCCGAAGCAAGGCCCCTGCGACTAACCCTCGGGCCCGATCGGCTCAGTGGATGACGCGGTAGTGACTGCTGGTCATCCCCGAGTCGTCGTAGGACGTGCCCAAGTGCTGCAGGTAGACGTCAGCACCGAGCGCGCCGAACAGCGGGATTCCTTCTCCGAGCAGGACCGGCGCGGTGGTGATGACCATGTCGTCGATCAGCCCGCGGCGCAGGAACTCCTGGATGACCAATCCCCCGTCGACGTAGACCTGGCGGGCACCACGACCCTCGAGCAGGTCGAGAACCTCGGCCATCATGTGGGCCACCGTCACTCGCTCATCGGTGCCGACGCGCATCGTGGAGCCGAGCACGATCACGTGCTTCTCGGCATACGGCCAACGCTTGAACGTCAGCACCTTTTCGTACGTGCCGCGGCCCATCACCAGGTGGTCGATCCCGGCCATGAACTTTTCGTATGCCGCGGGCGGGGTGGGTCCGGCGTGACCCGGCGCGTGAGGGTGATCGGCGATCTGAGGCGGGTCGGTCAGCCACTCCAGATCGCCATCGCGACGAGCGATGAATCCATCCATGCTCGTCGCGATGAAGACCCGGCCCTGCCAACTGTGTGACGTCATACCCGCCATCGTGGCATCGCCCACCGACAGGCCGTAGCGGCGATCAGGCTCGAGAGACCGGCTGCTGCAACTCGGTCACCCATTCGGACTGATCGTGCGCCGGCTCAGCCTTGACGTAGTTTTCCCGACACGGGCCGCTGGGGGACCAACCTTGCTCCTCGACCCAGCGGGCCAGGTCTTGCCACGCAGCGCCGATGCCGTCCATCGGGCCGAGATGCACCGCGCATACCGCAGTGTCGACCGAGGGCAGGTCCACCGTTTCGGCACCGGCGACGGGCTGACGAACCCCGTATCCGACGGTGACGCCTATCCCATTCTCGCTCATGTCGTACTGAGCCATCGCGACGTCGAGAGAGCCCCCGACCTTGCGGACAGCCTCAGCCAACTCACCGAACGCGGGTTCGACGAAGCCGGCGATATCGGGTTGGGAATCGATCACGGTGCGCTGGGCAGCAAGGCGGACCTCAGGCAGGGACTTCACGACGTATTCGGTGTCAGACATTGAATGCTCCTTCTCGATGAGGCGGAGACGGTACTCGACAGCGCTCAAGCGGGCCCTGGTCAATGACTCCTCATGCTCCAACTCGGCGTGCCGCAAGCGAAGCATTCCGCGCAACTCATCGGGGTCGACACCGCTATCCAAGACTGAGCCCACCTGATCCAAGGTGAAGCCGAGGTCCTTCAGCGCGACGATCCGGTTGAGTCGAGCCAACTGCTCCGCGGCATAGCGCCGATAGCCGGAGTGAGGGTCGATGTCGGCCGGTGGCAACAGCCCGAGGCGGTCGTAGTGCCGCAGCATCCGCACCGACACCTGGCCCAGCCGGGCAAAGTCTCCAATGGATATCACAAGGACTGTTCTCCTGCCTGACACCGTGTCAGAGTCAAGTCTTCATCGTGCCACCGCCTGGCGCGTCAGCGAAGGGGCGACGTAGAGCAAGGTCGGGCCTGATGCTCGACGGCGAGCTCACCCGATCCACGATTGACGCTGATGCGTTGCCCTGCCCAGGCCGCGTTCCATGCACCAGCGCACGGCCTGACTGCGCGAGGTCACCCCCATGGTGCAGTATGCCGAGCGGATGTTGGCCTCCACCGAGGTGATGCTGAGGCTCGTCCACCGGACGATCTCCTTGTGTGAGAAGCCCTCGGCGATGAGGACCACAATCTCGGCCTCGCGAGGCGTCAACCCTTGCTGATGCCCGGGCCACGCGGCCGTAACCACCGGAGCATCGGGGGTCGGCTCGGCAGAGATGACCACCTCACCGCCAGCGATTCTGTGCAGGCAGCGGACCACTTCTTCAGCCGACAGCGCCTTCGACAGCACCCCACTGACCCCGACCGACTGGGCATGCGCGATGACGTCAGCGCTGAGATTCCAGGTGTAGAGCACGAGTGCGGCGACGTTCTCGTCCTGAGTGATGTCCGCGAGCGATTGGCTGGCGGCACCCTCAGTCGCAAACGTGTCGTAGAGGCCAATGTCTATCGGCTGAGAGACGGGCATTCCGACGTCGAGTTCGACCACCTGAACCACACTGGCAAAGGGTTCGAGAAGTCCCCCGACTCCCTTTATAACCACCTCGAAGTCGCTGATGACGGCGACCGTGAGCACGCGCGGTTCAACAGCCATGAGGGCAACGTATGCCATGCCGCAGCGGCCTTTCGGGTGAACCTACGTTTCACCCCTCTGGGGGTACTCGCAGGTCATCGAAGTTCTTAACGTCAAGAGAGTGCCGAGTTCGCCGATCTGGAACGACCAATCCTGGGTGGATTTCGATGTGGCGCAGCGCGTTGACTCGTGTGCCTGTGATGTCGATGCTGCCTTCGACATGGCGCAAGAGTTCTCACCGGTGGGGCGGATGATGGGTCGCACCTCGTGGCCAGTCCTGTCCGCCCTTGCTACCCTCGGCTGTTCCAACCTCACCCTGGCCCGCGCTATGGAGCCTCACCTGGACGCAATGGGGATCATCACGCAGTCCCGAAGCACTGAAGCACCGGCACCCGAGTATGCCGACGACACCGCCTGGGGGGTGTATGCGGCTAGTCCGCCCGGCACACAGGTCACCGCTGAGCCTCGAGCGGGCAGCGCTACGTGGACCCTGACCGGCAGCAAACCGTGGTGCTCCCTCGCTGATCGCGTCTCGCACGCCCTGATCACGGCGTCCGTACCCGACCGTGGTCAGCAACTCTTCGCAGTCGAGATGCGGCAACCATCGGTGCAGCCCCAGATGTCGCACTGGAAGGCCCACGGGTTGCCCACCATCACCACCGGCACGGTGCACCTGCGAGGTGCGATCGCCCATCCGGTCGGCCCGGTGGGGTGGTATCTGGACCGGCCCGGTTTTGCCTGGGGCGGGATCGGTGTCGCTGCCATCTGGTTCGGCGCGGCGGCTGCGGTGGCGAGTGCGCTCTGGACGGCGGCGGCAGCCCGTGCTCCGGATCAGATTGCGCTTATGCATATCGGCTCTTGCGACGTCCTTCTGCACGGTGCCCTGCTCTCTCTGCGCAGCGCGGCCGCCACTATGGACGATGAGGGGGTCACGTCGCAGGACGCCACCGTTCTGGCCGCCCGCACCCGATCATGCGTTGCCGAGGCCGCCGAACGCATTCTGACCACCGTGGGTCACGCACTCGGCCCCGGCCCATTGGCCTATGACGAGCCACATCTGCAGCGGGTGGCCGACTTGACGCTCTACCTTCGCCAGCACCATGCCGAACGGGATCACGCGCGGCTTGGGGAGTTAGTGGCACCGTGAGCACACCCACGGCTAGTTTCACGCACACCGAGGAAGGCACCCCCGAGTCCATCTGGTGGGCAGCAACGCAGTGGGACGAGGTGCCCATCCTCGATCTGCACGCCACCGCGGCTGCCTTCTCCAAGGTCATCGTGGCGGCTGCTCATCCGGACGACGAGACGCTGGGTCTGGGAGGTTTGCTGACCGACCTGAGCAAGCTCGGCATCCCGATCACCGTGTTGGTGGCTACCGCCGGGGAGCGGTCGCAGGCCGGCTTAAGGGATGCGGATCGTTCCCAGTTGGGGATTCGTCGACGCCGAGAAGTCGAGCAGGCCGTATCTGGGCTGGCCCCGGGGGCTTCTTTGACTCATCTCGACATGCCGGACACGCACCTGGACCGCCATCAAGACGAGCTGGCTCGCCACATCGCCCAGCGGGCAGATCAGTCCACTTTGATCCTCGCGCCGTGGACCGACGACGGGCACGCGGACCACGACGCGTTAGGTGCCGCAGCCATCGTTGCCGCCGGGCTCGCCGGTGCTGCTGTCGCGCATTACCCGATCTGGTTGTGGCACTGGGGCCAGCCGGCCACGCTGCCCTGGTCGAGCATGGTTGCTACCGAGACGTCCCTCGTGGGCTGTTGGCGCAAGCGTGCGGCCCTGGGGGCATACGTCTCGCAGAGCGCAGCGCCCCCAGATCAGACCCGCCCCTGGCCGCAAGCGCCCATACTCGGCTCCACTGCGATGGCTCGTGGTCGCCGGTTGGTCGAGAGCCTGATTGACCCCAGCGGCACGTTGCCCACGCTCGCACCACACGTTCGGGTGAATCGCAACGCCGAACGAGCCGCCACCTTCGACCGTATGTATGACGCAGGGGCCGACCCGTGGCACAACGCCACGTCGTTCTATGAAGAGCGTCGTCGCGCCCTTCTCTTGGCCATGTTGGGCGCTCGCCGATACGGACGGGTCTTGGAACTCGGATGCGCCGATGGATACCTCACCGCGGCATTGGCCGATCGGGCCGACGAACTTTTGGCTCTAGACGCCAGTGAGCGAGCCGTCGAGGCCGCCCGGGTCAGCACTCCGCACGCTCGCATCGAGCGTGCGGAGGTGCCCCGCGACATACCCCGGGGTCCGTTCGACCTCATCGTGCTCTCGGAGGTCGGTTATTTCCTGACTCCGATCGAACTGATCCAGACCGTGCGTCGAGCCGAGACTGCGTTGGCACCGGGCGGGGAGTTGGTGTTATGCCATTGGCAGCATCCGACCAACCGCGTCCCCTTGGACGGTCTGCTGGTCCACGAGCACGCGCGCTGCGTCATCGGCCGTCAGCTCAGAGCGCGGCACATCGACGAGGACCTCTGCATCGAGGTATGGGGCGGGGCACCATCGGTGGCCGCGTCAGAGGGTCGGATATGACCCGGGTGAGTCACCTGGTTGTTGCTATCCCAGTCCACAACGAGCAGGCTCTGCTCGGTGCGAGCCTCGATGCCGTTCACATGGCCGTAGACACGCTGGCCCAGGTGCACCCAGACGTTCACACTGTGGTCGCGGTCGCTCTGGACGGATGCTCCGATGGCTCCGCGCGCATCGCCACGCAAGCGGGTACTCATGTTGTGGAACTCACGTGCGCGGGCGTTGGGGTGAGCCGTGACGCCGCTGCCCTACACGGGCTCACCATCTTGGACCGACCCAAAGAATCGCGGACCTGGCTGGCCTGCACCGATGCCGACACCCTCGTGCCCGCGAACTGGCTGGTTCGCCAGTTGATCTGGGCAGACAGCGGGAAGGACATGGTTCTGGGCACCGTTGAGCCGTTTGGCGTCGAGGACCCCGAAATTCTTGCGGCGTGGCGGAGTAGGCATTGGCTGGTCGAAGGCCACTCCCACGTGCACGGGGCCAATCTCGGGGTGCGGATCAGCACATGGCGAGCGGCGGGTGGATTCGGCCAGCACACCTCCCACGAAGATGTCACCTTAGCCGCAAAGGTTCAGGCCACGGCGGCTCAATGGGTCGCCACGGACACCATCAGAGTTCGCACCTCCGGCCGCGTTAAGGGGCGAGCGCCGAGCGGCTTCGCCGACTATCTCCGGGAACTGAGCGAGCCGCAATGAGAATCGCGCTGTTGGGACCGTCGCGGCACCCGGTCGCCGAGCCGTTTGCCGGAGGTCAGGAGTCGTACGTCGCCACGCTGGCGACAGCCTTGCGCGCCCGCGGGCACCACATCACGTTGTTTGCGGCTCCGGGCACGAACGCCGCCTTGGCCGATGAACTCGTCGAGCACCCCACTCTGCCCCGCCTATCGGCCGTCGCCGCACTCGACCCCCAACTCCCCGAGCCCGGATTCTTGCGTGACCAACACGCCTTCCTTTCGGTCATCGACGAATTGCTCCGCCGTCGATCGGACATCGACGTCGTGCACAACAACTCACTGCATCACTTGCCGTTGGCAGCCAGCCGAGCCATCGGCATACCTCTGATCACGACCCTGCACACTCCGCCGTTTCCCTGGATGGAACTCGGCATCGAGCTCTGTGATCCTCGAGCTACGTTCGTCGCGGTCACCGGTGCCCTCGCCTCGTCGTGGACCACCTTGTCGCGTCCGGCCGTGGTCATCCCAAGTGGCGTGGACGCCGCCCGATTTGCCCACGGCGAGGGTGGCGAAGACGCCGTCTGGGTCGGTCGGATGGTGCGCGAAAAGGGAGCTGACCTCGCCGTGAGTGCGGCCCGGCGGGCTAGTCGGCCGCTGCGCCTTGTCGGCCCGATGGGCGACCGTGAGTGGTTCGAGGCTTGTGTGAGGCCACAGCTCGGTGGCGACGTCACGTACGAAGGTCACCTGAGCCAAGCCCGTGTCGCCGAGGCGGTCGGGGGTTCTGCCGTGCTGCTGATGACCCCTCGGTGGGAGGAGCCATTCGGCCTCGTGGCCGTCGAGGCGGCGCTGACCGGGACCCCCGTTCTGGCCCTACGGCGAGGAGGTCTGGGCGAGGTCATCGACCCGCTGATGGGAGTCCTCGTCGAGCCACGGCATACCGACGATGCGACCTCACAGGCCCTCGCCGACACCGTGGACGAGGCGTCCTCAATGGTGCGATCAGACGTCCGCGCCAGCGCGACCCGTAGGTTCTCTGTGCGAGCGATGATCCAGCGCTACGAGCGTGTCTATCGGCAAACAATGGCACGATGGTAATCGGGTACTACGTGCACCACCACGGCGCCGGTCACCTGACTCGCGCCCGGGTTGTCTCGACGGAGTTGCGGGCTAGGGGGCACCGGGTGGTGATGTTGGGCTCAGAACTCGGGGGAAGCGCTGGAGTCGTGCTACCACGCGACAACGATGGCGACCTGCCCTTCACGGACCCTGAGGCTGGGGGCACCCTGCACTGGGCCCCCCTTCGTCATAACGGTTACAGCGAGCGCATGAACGCACTGGCAGCGTGGGTGATTGCACACCGTCCCCGGGTGGTGGTGGTCGACGTCTCGGTGGAGGTGGTGGCCCTGCTACGACTTCTCGGGGTCCCGACTGTCGTGGTCGCGCAGCCGGGCGCACGCACCGACGACGCCCACACGCTCGCCTTCCGTTGTGCCACCGCCATTCTGGCTCCGTGGCCAGCGGAGGCTCGTCCCTGTGCAGCGATCGAGTCTTTCGCCGCCAAAGTGACCCATACAGGTGGGATTTCGGGTGTCGTCCACCGTTCGCGGCCACGAACGATCGGCGTGTTGCTCGGGGGTCAAGGCGACAGCGGCCTTCACAACATTGCGAGGGACGTTCGCGACCAGGTGCCAGGTGTGCAGTGGGTCCAGGCCGGGGAAGGCCACTGGGTCAGGGATGTCGGAGCGCTTCTCGCCCGAGCTCAAGTCGTTATCGCGCATTGCGGCCAGAACGCTATCGCGGACATCGCAACCACCGATGTGCCTGCCGTGCTGCAGCCTCAACCCAGACCCCACGACGAGCAGGTCCACCTCGGCGAGGAGCTGACCCGTCTCGGCTTGGCAGTTGCCTCCCCCGAGATCGACGTCACCCCCACAAGGACCGTCCCCGAGGGTGTACCCACAGACTGGGCGCAGGCCATCGAGACCGCTGTGACCATGCCCAGTCAGTGGCACCGTTGGGGCACGGATGCGGCGGCTGGGCGCGCGGCCGAGCTCATCGAGCAGGTGGCCTGTGGCTGAGACGTACATTGTCACAGTCGCCCACGGACGGCATACCCATTTAGCGCATCAGCTGCGTCTCCTCGCTCAGTCTGATCCGCACAGTCGCCACGTCGTGGTGGCCATCGAGGACCGCGGTATCGCTGCGGTGGTCCAGCAGCACCGCGGGGTGCGAGACGTCGATGTCATCGCCGTCGATTCACACCCACTCGGCCTGCCGTTGGCATGGGCGCGCAATATGGGCGTGCGACATGCACTGGCTCGGCAGGCGGATCTGGTCGTTCTACTCGATGTCGATTGCCTGCTCGGTGAGGGGGCCTTGAGACACTATGCCCAGGCAGCGGCAGCGTGTGGCCCCGCGTTACTCTGCGGACCAGTGAGCTACATGGAAGAGGGAGTGGTCCCTCCCACAGGCCTCAGGAGTTTACGGGACCTCCGATCACCGCACCCTGCCCGACCTGACCCGGCACGCGGGGATCTGTTGCGCTTCGGTGATCACAAGCTGTTCTGGTCGCTCAATGCGGCTCTGACGGCTGAGACGTGGTCGCAGGTCGGAGGCTTCTGTGAGGACTACGTGGGTTACGGCGGCGAGGACACCGACTTCGGGTGGGCCGCGCGTGCGAAAGGGATCGACCTAGTGTGGGTCGGCGGTGCCGACGGCTATCACCAACACCATCCGGTGTCGTCGCCGCCCGTGGAACACCTCGACGCGATCGTTCGGAACGCACAACTCTTCCACGATCGGTGGGGGCAGTGGCCGATGATCGGCTGGTTGGACGCCTTCGCCGAACGAGGCTTGATCCATTTTGACGGTCACGAACTACGGGCTTCGTGACCCACACGTCGGCATGGGGTCACCCGGCGGAGTGATTCGCACTCAGTCAGGCTCGCGGACAGTGGTGTGATGCCCACTCATCTTCAGAACTCGCGGATCAAGCCGGAAGTCGTAAGGTCCTAACCCACGATGCACCAAGGCATCGGATCGGCGGTCAAGCAACGTCTGAGCCACATAACGCTCCGGGTCGAGGAGCCACACTCTGCCTTGCTCTCTGAACAGCACAGTGAGCGGCCAAACTGACCTGCTGGCAGACGTTCATGAATCTTGCTGATGTGCTCCCCGTGGACCCACAGGAGTTGCTGAGCGCGCATCAGCAACAACGCGACGTACGCACCATCCGACAACAGGCATCTCGCAGCGTCTTTTTGGCCTCTGACGCAAGCGCGAAGGGATGACCGAGACGTCATCCCTTCGCCTTGTTCGCTTGCCTATGCGGCGTTGAGTTTGGCAGGTACGCGAAGACCGAGCACTCCCTTGGCCTGCTCGGTAGGGCGTTGCTGCTCACCTTGTTGCGCTCCCAACGCGAGCAGCACTCCTGTGATCACGGGGATGGCCCACTGGCAATAGCCCAACTGTCGCTGTGCCGAGGCCAACTCCGAGTCCGTCGTAGAGGAGGGCTCGGTGGTGCCCTCAGTCGGCTGATCGCGGTTTTCGTACACCTTCTTGCCCAGCACTCCGCTGTAGGCGGTAAGGCCAGCGGCGAGGACAGTCAGAGTAGCCTTGAGACCCGTGTTGGCCTTGGCTTCGTCTTGACGCTTCAGGCGGTTGGCGTTTCCAGCTATCAGGCCTATCCCTCCGAGGGCGTGAACGGCGATAGCGCCCGCGCTCACTGGTGCCCACCGTGCCCATCCGATAGAGGACAACCGGAGCGTTTCGCGAGAGGTCTCAGCCTCAGCGGTGGCTCCATTGAGGCCAACCGCTCCCATAAGGGAGCCACCGAACCATGCTGCCAATCCTAGATCGTGCGCGCTACGAGCGAAAGTATTGCGTTGTGACACCTAGTCCTCCTGAAGTAAGTCGGACCACACGCTGCTGGCGTGAGGTTCGAGTGCGGGAAGGAACGCCGACCTAGGCGACGGCCCCTGAGGGCAGACTGGCAAACCCCGGTTCAGCTGGACTACACCCGAGAGGGTGATCCAAGCTCAGTGCGGTTTGGCCCGATCGGCTTCCTTGCTTACAGTGTAAACAGCGTGCAATCCATGCGCGCTAGCGGGCACGCGTGGGAGGTATTTGCGGTGGCTACACGGGCGCATCGGCCAGCCTCGGTGTGTGGAACTGGCGAGTGGCGTTTGGCCGGGTCCTGCCGACAGGTCGACCCCGATCTGTTCTTCTCGGAGTCCGAGCGCGGACCGACGCGTATGGCCTTGATCGCTGCCGCGAAAGCCGTGTGCGAGGGATGCCCGGTCATACAATCGTGCCGCGAGCATGGCCTTAGAGCACAAGAACCATACGGCATCTGGGGCGGGCTTACGGGCGCAGAGCGAGCAATCGAGCTACGACGTGAGCGATGGAACGCTCCCCGCGATGATCTCGTCGAGATCATCGCAGATGCGGTAGAGCGTGATGCCTCGTGATCCCTGAACCCAGGAGCGGCCGATACTCCGCTCAGCGCAGGTGACCCTCGATGCCATCCTCTGCTGTCGTTGGTGCACCCAGCCACCGGCTGGGTCTTACTCATGGCGATCGGTGGCGCGTTGTGGGTGCCTTCGCACGGTAGGACGTTGGCCTCGACCGCTGGCGACCTGGCTGTCTTCGCTGCCGGCACCGTCGATGACGGTGGACATCGGGGGCGAGGATTCTTATTGGAAGAGCTCCCATTCCAACCGATCCAGTAGCGTTTCGAGTCCGTTCTCGAACTCTTCGGCGCTACGGCCTTCACTGAGCATCGCCGGTAGTCGGGCCACTAACCTCGATCTTTAAGGGGGTGCCCGGTGTTGGGTGGTGACAGCGTTACGGTGACTGTCGGCGGCTGATTTTGGCAGGTGGGTAGGACAAGGGCCGGGATGTCGCTCCTGGTGGGCGTCGCGTTCCTCGTCGCGAGGAGTCTGTGCACTGGTCGGGGCAACGGCGCATCGGCCGCTAGGGCCGTGATCGTGCGAGAGATCGTGGCCTCCGATCCCACCATCCCGGACACGTCGAGTTCAGCGCGCAGCAGGGCCGCGTCGGCAGCGCGTCCCCGCCCAGCACCAACGACAGGGCGAGATCGGTGCGGACCTTGGCCGGGTCATGCACCGCGGTCGGCTTGCGCCGCGGCGCCAATTCTTGGGACGGGGAACCGGACAGGCCCGTGCTCTGAGCGGTCCGGGTCAGCCACACCCCACCGGCGTGCGCGACCGCGCCCACGCCCTGGGTGTCGACCCGAACAGCGGGGTAGGGCCGGGTAGACTTCTTCACCTGAAAGGTGCTCCTCGCGCCAGCAAAACATGGACCTAGACAATCCACATTTCCGCAGGCCAGGAGCACTTTTCAGGCTAACGGCACCCCTCAGACCGCCACCCCACGAAATCTCGTGGCTAAGGGCGCTTCGCTGAGGTCGACATCGCCGCCCCGATGGAGATGTCTGCGTTCCCCTCATCCAAAGGCTCCTCGGCCGGACTGGTTTGCGCACCCCAAGACGCCAACTCCAGGCACAACTACCCCAAAAGAAACTGCTGAAAGCACGATAGATCTGCACCACCTTGGCATCGTCTATCCCGCGCCGCGACGGGCTTGCCAGCAAGCGCTGAACAAATCTTCACGATTCGCAAGGGTGGCCGCAGCCACGGGGTGGCCGGATGCCGAGTTGCCACCAACAGGAAGCCCGAAGGATGAAGGAGCGCGATCGCCCGGATACGATGGGCTAATTCCCGTCGGCATCCCTGCCAACTCTACGTCAGCAAATCGTCCATACCGTCAGTGATCCCATCCAGCCAAGTGCACCGCAGCCCACTCCATTAGGTCCTCGCCTCCCGTGATGTATCCGAACAAGGATATCGTCTGAACGCCTGACCGCTCACCCAGCATCCATACCTCAAGCCGTTGGGTCCGTCCTCGTCGATGGCGGCGAGTGCTGCCTCAACGATTGCGGCCCTGCTCAGCTCCGCACAACGAGGTCCAGGGCAAAGATCCCGCTGGTTGCCAGACACCTCGACAGGCGATGCGACGCGCCAAGTGTCACAGTGGGAATCTGGACCGAACCGACAAAGGAGACACCGATGGGTATTGCAGACAAGATCAGCAACTCAAGCGAAGACGCCAAAGGCAATGCCAAAGAAGCCGTTGGCGATGCGACGGGCGACGGGCAGATGGAGGCCGAGGGTAAGACCGACCAAGGCAAGGCCGACATGAAGCAGACCGGCGAAAAGGCCAAGGACGCCTGGAACGACGCAACGAAGTAGCAGCAGCAGCCGGCTTTTCGGGCCAGGCCACACACGCTTCTTGGGTGAGGCATGTGTGGCCTGTGCTTGAAGAAGGCGCTTAATCACCTGACTGGGTGTAGTGACCTGGCGCTAGAAGACGTAGCCTCAACCACAACGAATCGCTAGGGGACGGGCATTGAACACCGATCGGAACTGCAACCGAGGTTTGTCTGTAGTCGCGTCGGCAGACGAATCGGGTCGATCGCTCGGGGTTCAAACCAGGTGAGGAGCGCGCTCTGGAGCCACAGCGGGTACTCGCAGCCACCGCTCAGCTGAGGATTGCCCATGCTCCTAAATAGGGCACGCAACCCACACGATGTTGGGCCGGGCCAGCCGGTGAGCCATCCCGGTCTACCCCTGCCTTTGCGTCTGCTCAACACCGTGGGTCGGGTGACCCCTGCCCATCGCATCGACCGCTTTCGCCTGGACAAAGCAACTGTGCTGGCCGAGGCCAGCAAAGCGACCCGCCTGTACGACTTCGGGGATCCCGGCTTCGAAAAGGGTCTAGACGCGCTTCTGAGGTCGATCAAGGACGACGTCGACCCTCACCTGGTAGGGCAAATCGTATTGAAACAGGCCATCACGGATGCTCTGACGAATCGGCTTCTCCTGGCCTGCGAGCATCATCGCCGACCGTGGATATTTGAGCAGCCGCTACATTCTCCGATCATTGTGACCGGGTTGCATCGCTCCGGTACCACCTACCTGCACCGCCTTTTGGCGCAAGATCCCGAAAATTATGCACCGCCCTATTGGCAACTCATCGCACCAACCAGGCCTGTGGGGGCTCATGACCTGCGGCGCCAACGAGCCCGACGCTCACTAACCATGCGGACCAGGATGATGCCGGACCTGAACCGAATGCACACCATCGACGCCGACGCACCCGAGGAGTGTCTCTATCTCACGGCGAGCAGTTTCGAGTCGGTGTTTTTCTGGGCAATGGCCCCCGTAACCGGCTACCTGAAGTGGTATCTGGACCACGACCGGACACAGAAATACGTTGAGTACCGCGCTTGGCTGCAGATCCTGCAAGAACAGACCCCATCCCGACGCCTGGTACTGAAAGCACCAGAACACCTGGGAGCCTTGGACGCATTACTGCGCATCGTCCCCGAGGCCAACGTTGTGCAAGTCCATCGGGATCCGGTAACCGCTTTTGCCAGCTACCTCAGCATGGCAAAAGCAACCCAAGCCCTCACCGTCTCGCACTTGGACCACGCGCGAGTCCCTGACACAGCGCTGGACCTGTTCGCCAGTGACATCCAGCGGAATCGCCAAGACCGGCAAGCCTATCGACCACGGATACACGACGTGCACTACGCCAACTTGATCAATGATCCGCTGCAGACGCTTAGCGACCTGTACGAGGAGTTGTCTGGCCCGGTTTCGCCGGCATTTAGGACTGCGCTCACGGCGTACGCACGGTCCCACCCCCAAGGTCTCCACGGGCTCCATACTTACAGCCTGACCGATGGCCCCATTGACGCGGACTACGTAGCGCGACGCCTCGCCAGCTGACACCACACCAGCGAGCACTTTTACGCCGCCGCCCTTCGGCTTCGGGGCCTCGCAAACCGCCGGCGCTCGACGGGTCACCAGAGGATCGGAACGTCGTATGAGTGGAGGCGACGATCAGCACTAACCAGGGGGCACCCCTCAACTCCAGCCTGGGCCACGAGCAGCCGATCGAAAGGATCGCGGTGATGCCATGGCAGGACTTCGACCGCCCGGGCGTGCTCCGCAGTGATGGGAAGCTGAGTGCAATCGAGGCCGTAGATCTCCCGCACCCAACGAGACTCGATCTCAAGTTTGCCCAGCGAGCGCTTGATAGCAATCTCCCAGACGCTGGCGGCGCTCATGACCAGTTCATTGTTCCCATCCTCAAGTGCAAGCTTCGCCGTCGCGGAAACTGAGGACTGGTCGCCAAACAACATCCACACGATGACGTTGGTGTCCAGCAGCAGTCTGCTGTGAAGGGCTGTCCGCATCACCGGTAGGCCGCGAAGTCGTCCAGCCCCTCGTCGAAGTCCTCCGACATTGAGCCCACGACATCACCCCAAACCCGACGATTGGACGTGTCAGCCGGAGCAGCGGTCAGTAGGGCTACTGGGTGTTGGCCCCGCCTGATGAGCACGGATTCACCGGCCTCGACCGCGCGTAGCAAGCGGGAAAGGTGTGTCTTGGCTTCTTGGACGGTGACTTCCATGACTCATTGTAAGTCGACCAAGTTGACCTGGTCAACAAGCGAAGTTGCCAGTCAGCCGGGAACTACGGAGTTCGGCACCAATGCCGATAGGCCCCACATTGCGACGGGCTAGCTCGGATCAGGTGATGAGCGGGTTTCGCACGGTCAAGGACGGGAACCAACTGAAGTCCCGATCCGCTGACCACAGGGCAGTCACGCCGTGACCTAGGCAGATCGCTGCGATCCGGGCATCGTGCACTTTGGGCCCAACCACCGCTCCGCCTTCGAGCAGGGACGTGAGAATCGCGACATTGTTGCTCGTTTCGGACAGCAGGTGAAGATTCGCAATCCCAGCTAACGCCACCACGGCGTCCAGGGCCACCGGCATGGGCGTCGGCGGTCGGTAGATGCGAGGGTGGGTGACGACGGCTAGGAACTCGTGCAGGCACGGCCAAGGCACAGCCCAGGGCGACGCGGAAGACGCGAGGTCCTGCAGCATCCGAGTGGCCACCTGATGATGCGGGCTCTCTTCGCGATGAGCGTAGACCAGCAGGTTGGTGTCAAGCGCGATCATCTGGTCATGCCGTATGACCGCTCGATGGCCTCATCGGCAGCCACATCGAGCACCAATCCATGGCCGCCGTAGGTCGGGAAGTGGAAGTCGGCCGTGGGTGCCGACTCGCGCCGATCGAGCTCAGATCGAAGTCCACTCACAACGAGGTCACGCAGCGTAGTGCGCTGTTCCCGGGCTGTCCTGCGAGCGGCGTCCGCGAGGGCGTCAGGAATCTCGATCGTCGTCTTCATGCAGTTGACCGTACCAGCTAACCCGTACTCCCGTATTGAATGACCAGAGCGGGACCAGTCAGGGTGCCCACCATCGAGAGTTTCGGCGATAACCGACAACGGCATACCCACCGCCTCTGCGGAGCGGATGGCGTCGGACCTAGTTGTCTATGTCGTCGTGCGCTCGTTTATGGGCCGTGTGTTGCCAGATCCGGCAGCGCACGCCCCACAAAAGCAGCACCGGAGGAGTCCTCCTGACCTCTGCGGGGGCCCTCGCCCCTGTCAGCTCTAGAACATGGTGTGTCGGTGCTCGGACCTACGGTGAGGCGATGACTCACCAACACCACACAATCGACTACATCGAGCTCGTGGCCACTAACCTTGCCGCCTCCAAAGCCTTCTTCGCCGAGGCCTTCGGGTGGGGCTTCACCGACTACGGACCGGGGTATGCCGGCATCCAGTCAGGGGATGGCGAATCGGGTGGTTTGAACGCCACCGGGGACGCGGGCCCCCCGCTGGTTCTCCTGTACTCAGATGACTTGGACCGCAGCGTGGAAGCAGTGCGTGCGGCGGGCGGCACGGTGACGGCAGAGCCGTTCGACTTCCCCGGCGGACGCCGGTTCCATTTCGCTGACCCCGGAGGCAACGAGATGGGCGTGTGGACCGAGCGTTGAGGTCCGGTGGCTGGCCGGCGGAAGTCTCCGACTGGGCTAGCCGCCGGGGGGCACAGGTTGAGCTAGCCGCCGGAAGGCTCCGCGACCTCAGCGCGGTCGATGTCCCCGGCGAGGTAGTCGTGCACCGCGCTAACCACCAGCGGGTCCACACGATCGTCACCGTCACGCACCCGCTCGATCAGTGCTTCGCGCATCCGGGGTGCCCAGAACTTGCGCAGATGAGTGGCGATCTGCTCGGCGGCGTCTTCCGGCGGCAAGTGCCTCAGGTGGCGGGCAATGTCGTGGGTCATCCGGATTTCGGATGGCAGATCGCTCATACGGACCAGCTCATCAGTGCCCGCTCATCGCTGGCCAACGTCTTGCAAAAGGCCATGAGTCTCGGTCTGCCCGATGTCGACGCTGTCCCCGGCGTGCGCACCCTCGACGTCGCGGCGTGGCTCACCGGCGTTGGCCACCCCGACCTGCACGGCCGTGACCTTGTATTCCGGACAGTTGGTGGCCCAGTCCGAGTTCTCCGTAGTCACCACGTTGGCACCGGTCACCGGGTGGTGGAAGGTCGTGTAGACCACGCCTGGCTGCATCCGCTCGGACACCAAGGCGTGCAGCGCAGTGGTGCCGACTCGGCTGGCGAGCTCGACCCGATCACCGGTACGGATCCCGCGCGGCTCGGCGTCGGCGGGGTGGATCTCGAGGATGTCTTCGGGGTGCCAGGTCGAGTTGGCGGTCCGCCGAGTCTGCGCACCCACGTTGTATTGGCTCAGGATGCGGCCGGTGGTCAGGATGAGCGGATAGCGCCGGTTCGTGGTCTCCGTGGTGGGCACGAACACCGTCGGCACCAAGCGGCCCTTACCGCGCACGAACTCATCGACGTGCATGGTCGGCGTGCCGTTCGGTGCCTTGTCGTTGACCGGCCACTGCATCGACCCCTCGGCGTCGAGCCGGGCAAAAGACACCCCGGCAAACGTGGGCGTCGTCGAGGCAATTTCGTCCATGATCTGCCCGGCGTTGTCGTAGTCCATCGGGTAGCCCATGGCCGTGGTGACATCGCAGATGACCTGCCACTCGTCCTTGCCGACGGCACTGGGCATCACCGGTCGCACCCGGTTGATCCGGCGCTCGGCGTTGGTGAACGTGCCGTCCTTCTCCAGGAAACTGCTGCCCGGAAGGAAGACGTGGGCGAACTTGGCCGTCTCGTTGAGGAAGAGGTCCTGGACCACGACGAGCTCCATGGAGCCCAGGGCTGTGCGGACGTGGTTGAGGTTGGGGTCGGACTGAGCGATGTCTTCACCGTGCACGAAGACCCCCTTGAAGGAGCCCCCGATGGCTGCGTCAAACATGTTGGGGATCCGCAAACCAGGCTCGGGGTCGAGGCTGACCCCCCACAGCGACTCGTAGATGTCACGCACCGAGTCCAGCGCAATGTGCCGATAGCCAGGCAGTTCGTGGGGGAAGGAGCCCATGTCACACGAGCCCTGCACGTTGTTCTGTCCGCGCAGCGGATTGACCCCGACACCCGCGCGGCCGATGTTGCCGGTCAGCATGGCCAGGTTCGCCATGCCCATCACCATCGTGGAGCCCTGGCTGTGCTCGGTCACGCCCAAGCCGTAGTAGATCGACCCGTTCGGCGCAGCGGCAAAAGCCCGGGCAGCCAAACGCAACTGCTCGGCGGGTATGCCGGTCGAAGCCTCGGTCGTCTCGGCGCTGTTTTCGTCGGCCGCGATGAACGCGAGATAGCTGTCAATGTCCTCGCACCGCTGCTCGATGAACGCTTTGTCGTAGAGGTTTTCGGTGACGATGGTGTGGGCCATCGCGTTGACGAAGGCCACGTTGCTGCCCGGCAGCAGCGGCAGGTGGAACTGCGCCTGCACGTGAGGGCTCCGGACCAAGTCGATGGCTCGGGGATCAGCCACGATCAGGCCGGCACCCTTGCGCAGCACCCGCTTCATCCGCGAGGCGAACACCGGGTGGGCATCTGTCGGGTTTGCGCCGATCAGCAGGATGCAGTCGGTCTCCTCGACGGAGGCGAAGTCCTGGGTGCCCGCCGAGGTGCCGAAAGTCTGATTCAGGCCATAGCCCGTCGGTGAGTGGCAGACCCGGGCACAGGTGTCGATGTTGTTGTTGCCGAACGCCGTGCGCACCATTTTTTGGACGACGTAGACCTCTTCGTTGGTGCATCTCGAGCTCGAGATCGCGCCGATGGAGCCCACTCCATGGCGCTCCTGCACTGCCTTGAAGCCGGTCGCAACCGCAGCGATGGCTTCCTCCCAACTGACCTGTCGCCATTCGTCGTCGATGTTGTCCCGGACCATCGGGTGCATCTGGCGGTCGTCGTGGTTCGCATAACCGTAAGCGAAACGACCTTTGACGCAGGAGTGGCCCTCGTTGGCGCCGCCCTCTTTGCTCGGCATCATCCGAACCACGGTGGTCTTGGTGACCTCCCCACCGTCTGCGGATCCGGTGACCTCATCTT
The DNA here is from genome assembly GCA_041746935.1 of Dermatophilaceae bacterium. Lineage (GTDB taxonomy): Bacteria > Actinomycetota > Actinomycetes > Actinomycetales > Dermatophilaceae > Ornithinicoccus. Next base: position 3,322 of record JBGTGC010000348.1, on the reverse strand, counting down.
TAACCTCTGCTCGGAAACTGCACCCCACCCCGCAATAGGCGCAGGTCGTATCCACGACGCGAGTCGGCATGCCCAAGGAAATGATCGACTTCTCGGTGAGTGCGTCGGTCGGGCAGGCCTGGACGCAGGCCCCACAGGAAACGCATTCCGAGCCCATGAAGTCGGTCGGTCCGGGGGCGATCCGGGAGTCGAATCCGCGACCCTGGACCGTCAAAGCGAACGTGCCCTGCGTGTCCGCGCAGGCGCGGACACAACGAGAGCAGACGATGCAGGCCTGCGGGTCGTAGTCGAAGTACGGGTTCGAGGCGTCGAGCGCGGCACCGCCGTCCACGTGGTGGTGCAAAGTGGTGTCGCAGTGTTCACCGCCACTGCCTGGTATGCCGTAGCGCACCTCGGCGACCCCAGTCCGCTGAGCCAGCTCCTGCATCTCGCAGCTGCCACGAGCGCAGCCCGCGCAGTCGGCAGGGTGGTCCGAGAGGTAGAGCTCCATGACTCCGCGCCGCAGGTCAGCGATCTCTTCGGTCTCAGTGGCCACGACCATGCCGTCGGCACAGGGGGTGGTGCACGAGGCCGGCGTGCCGCGGCCGCCTTCTACGTCGACCAAGCAGAGCCGGCACGAGCCGAACGCTTTCAACGAGTCGGTGGCGCAGAGCTTGGGGATGTCCACCCCGGCCTGCTTGGCGGCGCGCATCACCGACGTGCCGGTCGGGACCTGCACCGCGATGCCGTCGATGGTCACCGTGGCGTCGGCTGGACCCACCAGCGTGGGCGTGCCGTAGTCGACCTCAGGGGCATACGGCGCTCCGCCTGGGGATGCGCCGGTGGTGCCGATCGGCATACCGATAGGACCTGCTGGCTGATCGATCTGCAGTGTCATCTCGTGCTCCGCTCAGAGGCGTCAAAGTCTTCCGGGAAGTGCTTCAGCGCACTGAGCACCGGCATGGGCGTGAGTCCACCCATCGCGCACAGTGAGCCTTTGGTCATCGTGGTGCACAGGTCTTGGAGCAGCACCAGGTTCTTGTCGCGATCCTGACCTGCTCGGATGCGGTCGATGGTCTCGACGCCGCGCACCGAGCCCACCCGACACGGGGTGCACTTGCCGCAACTCTCGGCTGCGCAGAACTCCATCGCGAACCGGGCCATCCCGGACATGTCGACCGTGTCGTCAAAGAGGACGATCCCGCCGTGGCCGACCATCGCGTCGATGCCGGCCAGCGCCTCGTAGTCCATTGGGGTGTCGAACTGACCGGGGTGCAGGTAGGCACCCAGCGGTCCGCCGAGCTGGGCGGCCCGGATCGGTCGGCCACTGCGAGTGCCCCCGCCGTAGCCCTCGACCAACTCCCGGATGCTGATGCCGAAGTCCACTTCGACGATGCCGCCACGGGCGATGTTTCCCGCGAGTTGGCAGACCTGGGTGCCGCGCGAGCGCCCGGTCCCCAGCGCCGCATACGCCACACCGCCGTCGGCCAAGATCATCGGGACGGCCGCAAAACTCAGCAGGTTGTTGACCACGGTGGGCTTGCCGAAGAGTCCGGTCAGCGCGGGGATCGGCGGCTTGGCCCGCACTTCACCGCGCTTGCCTTCCAGGCTGTCGAGCATCGACGTCTCTTCACCGCAAATGTAGGCACCGGCGCCGACGCGGACGTCGAGAGCGAAGTTGAGTCCGCTGCCCTGGATGTTGTCACCGAGGTATCCGTGGGCGTAGGCGATCTCGATGGCACGCCGCAGGGTCGAGACGACGTCGGGATATTCGGACCGGACGTAGACAAATCCCTCGGTGGCCCCGACCGCGTGAGCGGTGATGACCATGGCTTCGATGAGGGTGAACGGGTCGCCCTCGGTCAGCATCCGATCGGCAAAGGTGCCGCTGTCACCTTCGTCCAGGTTGCAACAGACGAACTTCACGTCGCTCTGCGCACCGAGGACCGTGCGCCACTTGATCCCGGTCGGGAATCCCGCCCCGCCTCGACCGCGCAGCCCGGACTCCACGACCTCCTCGACCACGTCGGCCGGCTCCATCGCCAGGGCTCGGGTCAGCCCCTTCCACCCCCCGTGCTCGGCGTATGCCGCGATGTTGGTCGGCTCGATGACCCCGACACGGACGAAGGAGACTCGGTTTTGGCTGGCCAACCATTCGTGCTCGTCAACCACCCCGAGGCAGTCGCCGACGTCAGCGCCGGTGAGCATGCCGCCGGCCATCAGAGCGTCGACGTCGGCAGCGTCCACGTTGGGATAGCCGATCCGTCCGCGACCGGTGACGATCTCGACCAGCGGCTCGGCCCAGAGCATTCCCCGGGAGCCGTTGCGCAGCACGGTCACTCCGTCGAGCCCGCCCAAAACGGCCGCAACCTCGTCGGCCCCCACCGCGACGGCGCTGGAATCACACGGGACATAGACGGTGGTGACGGTCATGACCACTCCTTCGTTAAAGCGGTCAGCCGTTCGTCGGTGAGGCGGCCGTACAGCTTGCCGTCGAGCATGGCCGTGGGGCCGAGTGCACAGTTGCCGAAGCAGAAAATCCCCTCGACTTCGACGCTCTCACTCTCGATCGTGCGCTGAGCCTGGTCGAAGAGCGCCTGCCCACCGACGGCTTGGCACGCCTCGGCTCGGCATACGTGGACGGTGTGCGCGGGCGGCGGGGAGGTGCGGAAGTCCTTATAGAAGGAGACGACCCCGTGAACCTCCGCCACCGAGAGATTGAGCACATGCGCAATGACCGGGACGTCGGCGGCATCGATGTGCCCGAACTCGGCTTGAACTGCGTGCAAGATCGGTAAGAGCGGCCCCCGTTCCCCTGTCTGACCCTGCGCGATGGCGCGCACCATGTCTGCTCTTGTGCCCGTGTCGATCGCAGCGCTCACGTAGGCCCCTTCCTCACGGTCCGCTCATCGTTGAGGACCACCGCCTGAGTGTAGATCTTGGAAAGGCCACAATCTACGGTTGGGCCCTTCCTCTTCTGCTGCCCCCCAATGCGGAGGGTTCGCGCCGCCTTAGCCTGTGCTGTTGTGCTGCTGGGGCGACGTATCTGCACAGGCTAGGCGGCTGACTTGGTGATCTGACAACAGCAATGCTTTCGCAGTCCAGAAGCCTGACGACAGTTCGCGCGCGGTCGCCGCCGACTGCCCCGTTCAGCAGACCAACCCGCCGCCGGCTCCTCCCGAGCACCAGGACTCCTGACATAGGGGGCGGTCGGCTCCGTGATCAGCGCTCTGACCAGCAAGTTCGGGTGTTCGGGGGCTTGGTTTCCACCCGCAATCGTGCGATAATTAGTGCATGATATTCGCCGGGTGGTGGGGTCTGGGACGATGAGCACGATGACCGC
>JBGTGC010000347.1:0-5512 GCA_041746935.1 Dermatophilaceae bacterium | reverse complement strand
GCCCGATCGGCTTCGACCTCGGACAGCTCCTCGTCGGCGACATCCAGATAGGCCGCCAACCAGCGTCCACCCTGCAGACCGTCGAAGATACGGTCCTGCCCTCCTACGTCGAAGGCCTCCAAGCGGAGGGCCGCGACATCCAACTAGACGTCGTGCGACGCGCGCACGCGCTCCACGTGATGCTCTTCACCGGGCTGTCCACACTCCCGTTCGAACACCTTGACACCGACCCAACCCCCGCCCTTCACCACATGGCCACCGACCGCGCCACCATCGCGAGATTTACCCTCGACCTGCTCGACGCCACCGAACCGACACATCCCTGTCCGAAGACGATTCAAGATCCGACCAGGTCCGCCGCTGCGCAGTCAAGCCTTCACTGAAATCCTGACCTGCACGGTCCGGGCTCAAGGATGAGCGCCTTTCTGCTGCGTAACGCCGTCCAGATAGAGCGCGTCCCGAATACGCTGCTTAGCACCAGCTAGGGCTACGCTCTGATCGCTACCGGATCTGCTTGTTGTGCAGGCGATCTTCCACCAGACTTAGACCAGTCGTGGTGTCTGACGTCGATAGACTTGGTGGCCGTGTGTTGTTTGTGACTTTGGCATGCAGTTGGTTCGGTATCGGTGGTCACTGAGCCGCGTAATTCTTCAACAAAGGACCCGTGGCTGCCGGTGGCACAACTGGTGGAGGAAGGTCTGCAGGGTTGGTCGTTGGTCCTTGCGTCGGTAGGCGGCGTGGAACCGTATGAGCGCGGCCCCTTGCAGGGTGATCGCCTCGAGTCCTGGTGGTAGCCGGTCTCGGTCGGGGCTCAGGGTCACGATCGCTGCCGCGCCGCGCTGTGTTTCCCGCAGTACGCGCTCGTTGCTTGAGCAGTGGGTCGCGGTAAGCCGGGCCTGTGCCTGTGTGCGCATGTCACCGAGCCAAAACGGTCGCATCCATTCCTCAGGGAGGGTGGGGTCCCACAGGAGCCGTTGCTCGCAAAACTCAGCGACGCTCACCTCGCCGGCACCTGCGAGAGCGTGCCGGTCGGAGACCACGCCGATGCGCGTTGCGGTGACCGGCAGCGGCACGGACTCCACTGCATGATGCTTGACGGGCGCGATCGTGAGCAACAAGTCCACTTGTTGTTCGGGTAGGCACCGGTTGATGAGCGGATACGGGACCTCAACCAGTGTGACTCGCAGCTGCGGGAACGTTTTCCGCACCTCTTCGCTCGCTGCGGCGAGGCCCATGAATGACAGGAACGAGGTTGACCCCATCGGTGCGGCTACTCGAAGTTCCTGCATCGGACTGGTGCCGGACTGGGCCTGTTGCGCAGCACGTTGAACGGCGTGTGCCTGACGCAGGAGCGGGCGGACCGATCGTGCGAAGTTCAGGCCCGCCGTGGTCAGACCGGTCAGCCCTTCGGGTCCCCGTTCCAGCAGACACACGCCAAGCTGTCGCTCCAAGCGTTGTATCCGTTTGGTCAGCGTGGCGCGAGACACGTGGAGTTCGATGGCGGCTCGGCGGTAACTCCACTCGTCGATGAGAACGACGAAACTGGCCACCAACTCGAGGTCGAGACCCATACCCCATCGGTCTCCTTTCGAGTCTCGCATCTCAGTCTGACACAGGTGTCAAGAGGCCTTTCCTCATTAGTAACGCGGCTGGGCGCTTCGCCGGACCGGGGTCACACTGAAGGCGAAGCCGCGCAAGTTTTGGCGCTCCCGGCGGGGGATGACCCGACGGGGAACCGCCCGCATCCCGATATCCGCAACCCGCAAGTACCTCCCGGTTCGAGGCCGCCCGATGCTCGCGATCACCGTCTCACCCTGGCAAGGTCCGCCGCCGAGTCACCGAGCCCGTTCAGGCTCCGATCATCTGGTCATGACAACAGCACTGTCCTCCAACGCGCCCGGAGCACCCGAGGAGTGCTCACCTTCCGCGTTCACCGCCGAGACCCACCACGGCAGCGAAAGAGCTTGGCAGGCACGGGTGACCGCTATCCCAGACACGCGTCCTGTCCTGGACACCCCTGCGGCGAGGCGCATCGTGCTTCGCGCCGTCCAGCTCGGTGCCGGTAAGCCAGCATCAGCCGCGAAGGGGACCGGGCGCACACGTTTGCCCATCGGGCCAGCGCCGTCCACCACGCATTCGCCCGTGAGGACCCGCCTTGGCCTCATCGCCCCTGCACTCGCGCTTGTGCCCCTCTCCGGTTGCTCCCTCAACGAGGCCGCGCCAACCGCGTCTACGGCAGAAACCTCATCCGCGGTAGCCGTCCCCACGCAGCCGGACCCGGAGGGACACAAGTGCCCGAACCCGCATGGCGGCACCTGTCTTGGTCCACTGAAAGCCGGTGACTATCGGACGTCGATCTTCAAGCCAGAGCTCACCTACTCGGTCCCTGCGGGCTGGACAAACTTCGAGGACCTGCCCGGCAACTTCTGGCTGTTCCAGCAGAACGACTCGCAGGACGGCGCAGTTGGCGGAAGTTACCTGGGCATCTACCAGAACGTCAACGCTGCCGCGATCAACTGCGTCGAAACCAACCAGAAGGGCATCGGCACCACCCCAAAAGATCTGGTCGCCTGGTACCAGTCGGTACCCGGACTGATCATCTCCAAGCCGAGGCCGGTGACAGTCGGCGGACTTGATGGCCTCCAGATCGACCTGTCCCTCAAACCTGGCGTGGACACCTGTCAATACGGCCCGTATGCCGGGACCCCGTTAATCATCGGCAACGGCGTCTCACAACTGCACCACGCGCTGCTCGAAGAACTCGACGTCCGGTTGGTGATCCTGGGCCGGGAGGAAGGCAACGTCACCCTGGAGATCACGAACGTCAAAGAACAACACAGCGCTGAGCAGTTCCGCTCAGCGCTCCAGCCGATCCTCGACTCGATGGAGTTCACGAAATGACGACGACCGCCGAGGCGACTGAGGAAGGCTGTAGGAGCGCACTGCCACCGGCCCGAGCGAACCGCACCAGGCGCCGGGCTGAATTGTACGAAGATCGCATGGGTCGCGGTGTCGTGCGACGAGCACGTCGAGCAAAGCTCGGCGCGGCCGTCAGCGTGTCAACCACTGCACTCCTCCTACTGACGGCGTGTGGTGCCCCCAGCCCGTCTGCCAGCTCCCCAAGCCCGGCCCCGAGCACGGACACGACGACGACCAGCGCCGAGCCGGGACTGATCTTGGTCACCATAGGAGACTCGATCCCCTACAACAGCCCCGAAGACTGCTCAGGCTGCACGGGCTTCGTGGCCCAATACGCGGAGTCAGTCGAGAAAGCGACCGGGAAGCAAGTCACCGTGCAGAACCTGTCTCAACACACCGGCCTCACGCTGCCCCAACTAATCGACAACCTCGACTCCTACGATGATCAACTGTCGGCGGCAGACGTGATCCTGATCGGTATCGCCCACAACAGTTTCGAACTCAACGCAGACACGCCCTGCGGTGCACCCATCAGCAATGATGCTCCCGACTGGTCTGCGGTCGATGCCGAGTGCGCGGCAGAATCCGCCGCACACTACCGGCCCATGTACGAGACTTTGTATTCACGTGTGCAAGCGTTCCGTGAAGGAAAACCCACCATCGTGCGCACCATCAACAGGTACAACGACTGGATCGGATTCGCCGACGCCAGCTTGACCCCTGACCAATATCTCAAAACCACGACCATGCTCGACGACTGGAACGCGATGCTCTGCTCGGCCGCCGAAGCGAACGACGTCATGTGCGCGGACGTCTACCACGCATTCAACGGACCCGACGGGACCACACCCGCAGGCGACCTCCTAGCCGGCGACTACACCCACCCCTCGCAACGCGGTAACGACACAATTACGCGTGTACTGGAGGCCCAGGGCTACGCACCCCTCGACTGACCCCCCGCCGATAGAGCACACTGGGACCGCTCAGCGAACACTACAAGCTAAATCGAACCACGAGGTCAACTACCACGTCCGGATCGCCGTCCAGAGTCACCATCAACAATGGGTACGCACCGGCGCACGGCCGCGTCGTCAGCCAGGATTGTGGCTCATTTTGCCTAAGGCCCCACACAGCGGATCGCCGTTTACCACCAAACGAAGACCAACGGACCTACGCGGAACATCCCGAACTGCTGCTCCCAGCGGATGCTGTGGACAGGATGACATCGCCGACGCGATCCCGACCTCTGGGCAGCGAGAAGGTTCTCGGGTCGATGTCCCCGTAACGCCCAAACTTCTCCATGGTTCTTATGGAATCACGTGGGCCGATGGCGCTGGCCGACGACGCGCCCCCTCAGGCGGCGGTATGACGCGCTTGGCGCGGCACATGACGCCTTAGATGGACGCTGACACACGAGCAGCACCATAGTTGACCTGATGGAGCCGCAGGACAGGTCGCTGGGGCGGCCTGAGGAAGGAATCGCGCATGGCCAAGCTCGTGTTCGGAATGAACCAGTCCTTGGACGGCTACGTCGACCATATGGCGTTTGCGCCAGGCCCGACGCTCTTCCGCCACTTCATCGAGGAGGTTCAGGCGCAGGCGGGCTGTGTGTACGGCCGCCGAATGTATGAGGTCATGCGGTACTGGGACGATGATTTTGTTGACTGGGGCGCCGGCGAACACGCCTTCGCGACGGCGTGGCGCAACCAGCCGAAATGGGTCGTCTCGCGCTCGCTGACGTCTGTGGGTCCCAACGCCAGACTTGTCGAGGATGATCTGGAGGGTGTGATCCGCCAGTTGAAGGCCGAGCGTGAGGGGGAAATCGAAGTTGCCGGCCCAGACCTGGCGAAAAGTCTCACTGAACTCGGGCTGATTGATGAGTATCGAATCTACCTGCACCCCGTTGTTCTTGGTAACGGCAAGCCGTATTTCGCCGGACCCCGACCGGCTCTACGCCTCATGGGCTCCGAGCGGATCGGCGAGGATGTCATCAGGTTGACCTACGTATCTGGTTGACCTCGCGACTCGCTGGATGGAGACGCCGCGAACATCACACCTCGGGTCATCGTGCGCACAATCATCGGCGCCTGCGCCGTCAGCGACAGGAGGGCACGTTCTGCAATTCCATCGTGAGATAGCGGGCAGGCCAGTTCGCGGCGGAAAGACTGTGAGGATCGCCAACGCAGCCTGAAGGTGCTGGGCTGTGGTTGGTGACCGCGGGTGTGACCCCCGGAAAGACTGGCTTTGTGCCTTGGTGCGACCTGTCCGCTCGTGGTCACCGGCCCCGGCCCGGTTGGAGGAGCTGGCCTGATCAGGAGCTTGACCACCTGGCGTTAGCCGCGCCGGGCGTGTCTCATCACAGTCCTGCCGAGCCTCCGTCCGGACCGGAACCACGTCCCGTCCGGCAAAGGAGAGAACGCATGAACGCCTCTGACCGATCTGCGCGAAGTGTTCGATGTCGTCATCGGCGTCGACACCCACGTCCATACCCACTCCGCGGCCGTAGTCGATGCCGCGACTGGTGGTGTCCTCGACCTAGCCACCGGTCCACGCTGCCCTTGAGCGGTGTCAACCGGTCCTGGACCTCACACCG
>JBGTGC010000346.1:0-6549 GCA_041746935.1 Dermatophilaceae bacterium | reverse complement strand
ACGAGGCCCACAACGACCACCGCTACGAGCGGCAGCCAAGGCACCGGACGCGCGGCAGCCAGGGCGGGCGGGTCGGCGTCCCGGGGTCGAGACGGGCGCTCCATCACTGACGACATCCCTCCATGCTAGGTAGGCTGCCTGACATGCCGTTGCACCCGTCCGCTCCCGAAGAACTTCCCGACCTCGTCGAGGGCTATCGACAGGCGATGCGATCCTTCATCGACCTCGGTCGCTCGTGCCCCGACGCCAAAGTCGATGACCCGACGACGTGCCCGGGGTGGAGCATCAAGGATCACTTCGCGCACATTGCCTCGGTGGAGGCCTTCCTCGACGGTGGTGACTACCCCGAGGTCGAGCTGCCCGAGCACGGACACCTCAGGAATCGATTCGGCACCTGGCTGGAGCACGGGGTGCAGGTCCGCCGCGAGCACAGCATGGACCAGATCCTCGAAGAGCTCGAGACACTGATGTTCAACCGGATCGCCACGCTCGGCAACCCCGACTTGACCCTGGACACCCCGGTCGTGGGGCCGATGGATATGGAGATGACCCTGGGCGATTTGTTGGAGCGCCGACTCTCCGACATCTGGGTGCACGAGCAAGACATCCGCGAGGCCCTGGGACGCATCGGCAACTTGGACAGCCCGGCCGCCTCCACGTTTGTGGGCCGCATCGTCGAGTCCTTCCCGCGCATCCTCGCCAAGCGTCTCGACCTCCCCGCAGGCCAGACCGTGATCCTGGAGAGCACCGGCCCCGTGACCGCTCGAGTCGGAGTCCGTATGGCGCATGGCAGCGACGGTGAGATTGTCGGGCACACCTTGTTCAGCGGTTCGCAAGAAACCGCCGCCGAGGACGCCGCCGACCAGGTCGAGCACCCTGAGGAGGACGTCGCGACTACGACGATCATGATGTCGACGGACGCCTTGACCCGCCGGGCCGCCGGCCGACGCACGACGGAGGAGTCGACATACAAGGTGGTCGGCGACGAAGAGACCGCGCGGGCCGTGCTCGACGCACTGGTCATCACCCCTTAGCCGCCGCGCGCGATCACGCCCCGATAGCCTGCTGTCCGACGCCCGACGAAGGAGCCACCCCAGATGAAGACCACCGCCGCGATCACGCTGTGCGCACTGACCGTGTCCTTGGTCGCCTGCACCACCTCTGACGAAACCCCCCCGGGGTCAGTAGCTGGCTTGGCCGCCGCCGAGGAGGGTGACGAGGAGCAGGGCATTCCCGAGGTGGACGAGCTCGACCCCTCCGGTGAGCTTGCGGAAGAGACCGCCGCCCCCGAGGAGGAAGAGCCCGCGGAGAACGCCGCAGAACCCGACACCGCAAACCTGAGCGACCCGGTATGCGCCGCATTCTTCGAGGGTTCCGCTCCGCTGGCGGCTCGGGCCGACGACGCCAGGCTGCTGGTCCGCCTGGGCTCGGTCACCAACCTCACGCCGCTGTCGGCGCTGGAGATCGACGTGTTGACGCAGCAGTTCGCGCTGCTGGGTCCTGGTGCCACCGACGAGCAGGTCGCCCTTCTCGAGCGGGTGAACGCTCCCTTTCGAGACGTGGTGATCGCAGCCGATGAGGCCGCCGACGGCGGTGAGATCGTCTACGACGCCATCGACACCGACGATTCGGAAGCCGCTCAGGAAGAGTTCACGCAGGCCTGTCTAGCGACCGGCTGACGGCGCTGCTTTCGCCTCGCGGGTGAAATAGACGAGTCCGCCGACGAAGGCCACCACGACCAGGCCGCATGCTCCCGCGATCCAGAGTCCTGCGTTCCAGTCCCACAGCAGCGCACACACGATGCCGAGCAGCGTGAAGGCGACGGCGACCTGACCGGCCAGCCGGGTGGCTTTGAACTGCACCAACCGTTCTTGGGCGTCCGCTTCGGAGCCCATCAGCATCCGCGCGCCGGGGGTCAGCCGTCGAGCCACCGTCTGCAGGGCGGCGTATCCGAGCAGGATCGCGGCCCCGCCGAGCGCCACCCGTGGGTTGCCTCGGGAGAAGCCGAACACCAACACGACGGAGGCCGCGATGATGCACAACAACGTGAACAGGCGGTCTTTCACACCCGGTTTCATCGGCATACGGACCAGTTAACCCCAGACGAGGGCGCGGGCAGGATCGTGCAACACTGCGGCGACGTCGGCGAGGAACCGGGAGCCGAGCTCGCCGTCGATCAACCGGTGGTCGAAGGAGACCGCGAGCTGGGTGATCCAGCGGGGCTCGATGGTTTCGCTGCCGTCGGCCGCGGTCACCACCCAAGGCTGCCGGCGGACCGCGCCGAAGCAGATGATCGCAGATTCGCCGGGGTTGATGATCGGGGTGCCGGTGTCGATGCCGAAGACCCCTACGTTGGTGATGGTGATCGTGCCGCCCGACATCTGCGCGGGCTGGGTGCGACCGGCGCGAGCGGTGGCGACGAGGTCTTGCATCGCTTCGGCCAGTTGCGCCAGGTCCATCTGGTCGGCGTCTTTGATGTTGGGCACGATCAGCCCGCGGGGGGTGGCGGCGGCGATCCCGAGGTTCAGGTAGTGCCGCTGCACGATCTCGCCCGCCGCCTCGTCCCAGGCCGCGTTGACGCCCGGGTTGCGGCGGACCGCGACGACCAGGGCCTTGGCCAGGATCAGCAACGGGCTGACCTTGAGGTCACGGAACTGTCGGTCGCTCTTGAGCCGCTCGACCAGCTCCATCGTGGCGCTGATGTCGACGGTGATGAACTCGGTGACGTGTGGTGCGGTGAACGCCGAGCCGACCATCGCGTTGGCGGTCATCTTGCGCACGCCCTTGACCGGGGTGCGGGTCTCGCGGGGGCCCGAGCGGTCAAAGACAGGCGGTGTGTATGCCGCGTCGCCGCCGGATGCGGGTGATGCGGGTGATGCGGGCTCCGCGGACGGGGTAGCCGTGCCCGAGACGTACGCGTCGATGTCGGCGCGAGAGATCACGCCATCCTCGCGAGTGGCCTGCACCTCAGCTAGGTCGACGCTGCGATCCTTGGCGTACTTGCGCACCGGCGGCTTGGCCTTGGGGCGGGGCTTGGCCTCTTGGGGCTCAGCGTCAGCTTCTGGAGCCTGGTCACGACGACGGCGGCGAGTGGTAGCTCCGATCGATGGGCCGTATCCGACCAGGTTGGCCTCACGCTTGGGCGCTTCGCCCGCGGCTTCTTTCGCCGGCTCCGGCTCTGCTTGACTCGACCCCGACGCCTCGTCGGTCACCGAGGGCACCATGTCGTCGGGCCGATCTTGGCTAGCGACGTCTTCGCCCGAGCTCTCCACCGAGTCGACCGTGGGCGTTGCGTCAGCGCGCGGGGACCCCTCACCGTCACCATCCTCACCGTCATCGCCCTCACCGTCGTCGATGTCAATGATGGGGTTGCCGACCTCGACCATGTCGCCTTCGGCCACCAGGAGTTTGCGGACCACCCCGTCATACGGGATCGGCAACTCGACCAGCGATTTAGCCGTCTCGACCTCGACCACGATGTCGTTCGTCTTGACCTGATCGCCCTCCTTGACTTTCCAGGTCACGATCTCGGCTTCGACCAACCCCTCACCGGGGTCGGGCAGCGAATACGTCGGCACGATGACTCCTTCTTTGGCTCAGTAGTCGAGAACGGTGTCGACGGCGTGCAGGATGCGGTCGAGGTCAGGCAGGAAGACTTCTTCGTGGCGGCTCGGCGGATACGGGATGTTGTAGCCACCGACCCGTATCACCGGTGCTTCGAGGTGGAAGAAGCATTCCTGCTGCACCAAGGCAGCCAACTCAGCGCTCACCCCGACGAAGGTCGAAGCCTCACTGACCACCACCGCGTGCCCCGTCTTGGTGACCGAGGCCGTGATCGTGTCGACGTCCAACGGCGACAACGAGCGCAGATCGACCACTTCGATCGAGGGCCCGTCGTCAAGTTCAGCAGCCTGAGCAGCGGCCATACAGACCTTGACCATCGGCCCGTAGGTCAGCAGCGTCACGTCACGGCCCTCGGCTCGGATTGCGGCTTCGTGCAGACCGAGGGGCGCTTCGGTTGACATCTCGATCTGACCGCGCTCGTGATACCGACGCTTCGGTTCATACAAGACCACGGGGTCGTCGCTGGCGATCGACTGCTGCACCATCCAGTAGGCGTCCTCGGGAGTCGCACACGTGACGACCCGCAGCCCGGCGGTGTGCGCGAAGTAGGCCTCGTTGGACTCACTGTGGTGCTCCACGGCACCGATGCCACCGCCATACGGGATCCGGATCACCATCGGCAGTTTGAGTTTGCCGAGGGAGCGGTAGTGCATTTTGGCGACTTGACTGACGATCTGGTCGAACGCGGGATAGACGAATCCGTCGAACTGGATCTCCACGACGGGGCGATATCCGCGCAGGCAGAGGCCGATCGCGGTGCCGAGGATGCCGGACTCGGCCAGCGGAGTGTCGATGACGCGGTCCTCGCCGAAGTCCTTTTGCAGGTTTTCGGTGATCCGGAAGACGCCGCCGAGCTTGCCGACGTCCTCGCCCATCAGGACGACTTTGGGGTCGTGGTCGAGCGAGGCGCGCAGGCCGGCGTTCAGGGCCTTGGCGATGCTCATCTTCTGTATCGAGTCAACCATCAGTCGTCCTCGAATCCGGCGTGATAGTCCGAGAACTGCGCGGCCTCGCGGGTCACGCCGGGGTGGGGATCGGCATACACGTGCTCGAACATCTCCGTATGCGGCGGGTTGGGCATGGTCTGGCACTCGCGGCGGATGCGCTTGGCCAAGACGTCGGCCTCCTCGTCGAGGTCGCTCAGCCAGGCCTCGTCGATCAGCTCCTCGGCCAGCAGGTGGGCCCGCATCCGGTCGATCGGGTCCTTCTTCCGCCACAGGTCGACCTCGGCGGCGATGCGATATTTGCTCGGGTCATCGGAGGTAGTGTGCGCGCCCATCCGGTAGGTGAAGGCCTCGATGAGCGTCGGCCCCTGCCCTGACCGGGCGCGATCGAGCGCGGCGCGAGTGACGGCATACGTCGCAAGCACGTCGTTGCCATCGACCCGCACGCCGGGGAAGCCGAACCCGGCCGCCCGCTTGTAGATCGGGGCGGCGAATTGCTTGTCGTTGGGCTCGGAGATCGCCCAGTGATTGTTTTGCACGAAGAACACGACCGGCGATTGGGTGACCGCGGCGAAGACCAACGCCTCGTTGTAGTCGCCCTGGGCCGTCCCTCCGTCCCCGGTGAAGGCCATGACCGCGGTGTCGCGCTCGGCGTCACCGGTGCCGACGTCGCCGTCGCGGGCCACCCCCATCGCGTATCCGGTGGCGTGCAGCATCTGGTTGCCGATGACGATCGTGTAGAGGTGGAAGTTGTTTTCGGCCGAGTCCCAACCGCCGTGGTTGACCCCGCGAAACATGCCGAGCAGGTTGACCGGGTCGACGCCCTTGCACCACGCCACGCCGTGCTCGCGATAGCCCGGGAAGGCGTAATCCTGAGTGCGCATCGCCCGTCCGGAACCGACCTGAGCGGCCTCTTGCCCGAGGAGTGAAGGCCACAACCCGAGCTCTCCTTGGCGTTGCAACGCGAACCCCTCGGAGTCGACCCGGCGCACCAGCACCAGATCGCGATAGAGGTTGCGCAGATCCTCCTCGCTCACGTCGTCCAGGTATGCCGCGTAGGGCTGGCTGGCGGGCGAGGGCTCGACGCGTTGGCCGGTGGAGTCGAGGAACTGGACCATCTCGGGTCCGCCGTCGGTGACATCCACCACGGGCGGCTCGTGCGTGGTGGCACTGTCCGGCTCTGGGGCGACCTCGTCGTCGCTCACACGACCCTCCTTCGACTGGTCAGGCTGCTGAATCTAGCGAATCTGCTCTCGATGCACGACCTACGACTCGGCCGCGCGCGCCGCGTACTCCCCCGCGACCTCGATGAAGCGGTCGTTGGCTTCGGTTTCGCCGATGCTGCAGCGGGCACCTTCGCCGGGGAAGGGCCGGACCATCAGGCCGGCCTTGCCGCACGTTTCGGCGAAGTCCCCGGTGTCCTCGCCCAGCGGCAACCAGACGAAGTTGGCTTGGGTCTGCGGGACGTCCCAGCCTTGGTCGCGCAGGGCTTCGGCGACGCGGGTGCGTTCGTCGATGAGCGACTTCACCCGGACCTCGAGCTCGTCGTAGGCCCGCAGGCTGGCGACGGCCGCCTTTTGGGCGATGTCCGAGACGCCGAACGGGGTGGCTGCTTTGCGTAGGGCGGTGGCGACGTCTTCTGGTGCCACGGCATAACCCACCCGCAGTCCGGCCAGCCCGTAGGCCTTGGAGAAGGTACGCAGAACTGCGACGTTGGGATACTCGCGATAGAGCGCCAGGGCGTCCGGGGAGTCCTGCGTGGTGTTGAACTCGAGGTAGGCCTCGTCGATGACGACCAACGTGTCCTGTGGGACCTGATCGAGGAACTCGCGCAGCTCGTCTTCGCGCACGGCGGGGCCGGTCGGGTTGTTCGGCGTGCAGACCAGCACGAGGCGGGTCCGGGCGCTGATGGCGTCGGCCATGGCGCTCAGGTCGTGGCGCGAATCGGCATCCAGCGGGACCTGCACCGATGTCGCGCCGG
>JBGTGC010000345.1:0-19554 GCA_041746935.1 Dermatophilaceae bacterium | reverse complement strand
ATGTGGGTCGGGCCGGCATACCTCGCGACGTTGTTTGACTTGCTGATGGCCACGGGCGAGCCCTACGGGATCGAGATCTTCGGCGGGCATGCGCTCAACTCCTTGCGGCTGGAGAAGTCGTATGGGGCGTGGGCCACTGAATACCGGCCCGTCTACGACCCCTACGAGGCAGGACTGGGCCCGTTCGTGAAGCTCGGCAAGGGCGACTTCATCGGCAAGGCAGCCGCCGCCGCGGTGCACGAGGCCGGGCCCGCACGCCGACTCTGCGCCTTCTCGGTGGACGTGCCGCCGGGCCCGCGTGCGGCCGATGTCATTGGCGATGAGCCGATCTGGCATGACGGTGAGGTCGTGGGTTGGGTGACCTCGGGAGGCTACGCGCATCACGCTGCGACGTCGGTGGCGCTCGGATACGTGCCGAGTGCGAGCGCTACCGATGTCGACGGCTTCGAGATCGAGATCCTGGGCGAACGCCGAGTGGCGACACGACTTGCCGAATGCCTCTTCGACCCAGCGGGAGCGCGGATGCGCGGCTAGCCACGCCTTCGTCAAGTGGGGCGAGGACTGGGGTTGCGGCATACTCTCATCGGCCCCCTTTCGTCCTGAGGACGCGGGCGGGCGATGTGCTTGAACGGATCATGCGCGTGAACTGTTGATGCTCGCGGACGCATGACCCTCGTGACCCGGCGATGAGAGGACCCCAGCTATGGGACGTTTGTTTGGCACCGATGGGGTGCGCGGCTTGGCCAACAAGGACGTCACCGCGGAGTTGGCGCTCAACTTGTCGGTGGCGGTGGCGCACGAGCTGAGTGGCCGTGGCACCTACGGTGGTCGCCGCGCGACTGCCGTGGTGGGACGGGATTCTCGGGCCTCCGGTGAGTTCCTGGGGGCTGCCGTCATGGCTGGCCTGGCTTCGGCCGGAGTCGACGTGCTGGACGCCGGCATCTTGCCGACTCCCGCCATCGCGCATCTGACCATGCGGCTCTCGGCCGAAATGGGTGCCATGCTCTCGGCCTCGCACAACGCCATGCCGGACAACGGCATCAAATACTTCGCCACCGGGGGCAACAAGCTGGCGGACGAGATCGAGGACCGCATCACCGAGCGAATGGGTGCCGAGTGGGAGCGCCCCACCGGTGCGGCCGTCGGTCGCATCCAGCCCTTCCCGCAGGGTGCCGAGTTCTACATGGAGCACCTGTTGTCTTCGGTGCCGGTGCGACTGGACGGGCTTCACATTGTCATCGACGCAGCCCACGGGGCAGCGGGTCACGTTGGCCCCGAAGCCTTCCGGAGGGCCGGTGCCCGGGTGGACGTCATCGGAGGTGACCCCAACGGGCTGAACATCAACGACGGCTACGGCTCGACCCATCTGGATCAACTCCAGCGTGCGGTGATCGAGCGCGGCGCGGACCTCGGGGTGGCTCTGGACGGTGACGCCGACCGGTGCCTCGCGGTCGATGCCGACGGCCAGATCGTCGACGGTGACCAGATCATGGCCGTGTTGGCGGTCGATCAGCACGAGCGGGGGACGCTGAAGGACGACACCCTCGTCGCGACGGTCATGAGCAACCTAGGGCTGCTTCGCGCGATGGAACAGCACGACATCACCGTCGTCCAGACGGCCGTCGGGGACCGCTACGTGCTGGAGGAGATGCGTCGTCGCGGGCTGACCCTGGGCGGCGAGCAGTCCGGCCATGTGATCATGCTCGACCACGGAACCACCGGAGACGGCGTCCTGACGGCCCTGTCGTTGGCTGCCGGCGTGGTCAATTCGGGCCAGCCGTTGTCCGAGCTGGCCGGGGTGATGAAGCGGCTGCCGCAGGTGTTGATCAACGTCACGAACGTCGACAAGCAGCGGGTCGCCGAGGACGAAGTGCTTCGTGAGGCCGTGCGTGAGGTCGAGGAGCAACTGGGCTCTGGGGGGCGGGTGCTGTTGCGCAAGTCTGGCACTGAGCCGCTGGTGCGCGTGATGGTCGAGGCGCAAACCGCCGAAGAAGCGCAACGGTGTGGCGATCACCTCGCGGCAGTGGTCAAGGACCGCCTGAGTCTCTGAGTTCGAGGGCTGTTGGTGCCACTCCTGGAGTGGAGGAAACTGGCGATGGAATGCCCTTCCCGGTGCGTGGGTTGAGATAACGGAGCCGCTGAGTCGGCTTCGACCCATTCACCGTCGAAAGGACAAGCATGGAAACGCTGAAGAAGGTTGCTTACAACGCTGCCGCCACCGCAACGGGTGGACGTGGGGGACGCAGTGTGAGCGAGGACGGGTCGGTTGACGTCGAGCTCGGCAAGCCCGGCAGCGGCAAGGCCAACCCCGAGACCCTTTTCGCAGCCGGATATGCAGCATGCTTCGGTGGTGCCTTGGCCAAGGTGGCCGAGAGCGAAGGCGTGGACGCCAGCGAGTCGACCGTGCATGCGGACGTGAAGTTCGGCGAGACCGACAGTGGCGTCGGCCTCGCGGTCGACCTAGTGGCCACTGTGCCCGGCGTCGATGATGCCAAGGCCCAGGAGCTGACCGACAAGGCACACCAGATGTGCCCCTACAGCAAGGCCACCCGAGGCAACATAGAGGTCAGCGTCACCGGCAAGGGCGCCTGAGCCCACCCACCGGAGCCCAGTGAGATGAACTGAGCCCACCTGTTCGACCCGATACGGGCCCGCCTGACTAGAGAATCTGGTTGAGCAGGCCCGTATCGACGTCGAAGATGAAACCGCCCACCTCGACGTCGGCCGGGATGAGCGGGTGCGAACGCACGCGGGCGACATCTTCGTGCAGCGCCAACTGCTGGTCCTCGACGACGTGGAACCGCTGCCAGATCACGTTCTGGCCGGTGGCGGCCCCGATGCGCTCGCGCAGCTCAGCCTCGGTGGCTGAGGCCATGGCGCAACGAGTATGCGGAGCGATGATGACGCGCTTGACGCCCAGGAGGTGAGCGCCGAGAACCAGCGCCTCCAACGCGGCTTCGGTCACCCTTCCGCCGGGGTTGCGGAAGATCTTGGCGTCGCCGTGCTTGAGCCCCGTCATGCGCAGCGGGTCGATCCGGGAGTCCATACAGGTCACGATGGCCACGCCGGCGCGGGCGATGCCGTCGAAACCGCCGAGGTCGAAGTGGGCCGCGAAGTCGCGGTTGGCCGCCAAGATGTCCGCGAATGGGTCGTCCTGGGTTGCTTCGCTCATGATTCAGAATCCATATCCGGTCGAGTGCTGATGGTCATAGCAATCGGCTTCATCACCTCGGCGAAGAAGTCGTTGCCCTTGTCGTCCACGACGATGAACGCGGGGAAGTCCTGCACTTGGATCTTCCAGACCGCTTCCATGCCGAGCTCTTCGTATTCGAGGGTCTCGACTGAGGTGATGCAGTCTTGGGCCAGTCGAGCCGCTGGCCCGCCTATAGAGCCCAGATAGAAGCCGCCGTAGGTCTTGCAGGCTTGGGTGACTTGGGTCGACCGGTTGCCTTTAGCCAGCATGATCTTCGAGCCTCCAGCGGCCTGGAACTGCTCGACGTAAGAATCCATCCTGCCGGCGGTCGTCGGCCCGAACGAACCGGACGCCCTACCCGGTGGGGTTTTCGCCGGTCCGGCGTAGTACACCGGGTGCTCCCGCAGGTAGTCCGGCATCGGCTCGCCAGCATCCAGTCGTTCCTTGATCTTGGCGTGGGCCAGGTCACGAGCCACCACCACGGTCCCGCTCAGGGAGAGCCGCGTCTTGACCGGATGTTTGGACAGCTCAGCCAGCACGTCATCCATCGGCTGATTCAGGTCGATCGGCACCGCCGACCTCGCGCCCGTGGCGCAGACGCCATCGGACTCCTCGTCCAAACTGCTGCCTACCTCATCGGGCGTGAAGCGGGCCGGGTCGGTCTCCAACTGCTCGATGAAGACTCCATCGGCCGTGATCTTGGCCAACACCTGCCGATCGGCGGAGCATGACACGGCGATCGCCACGGGCAGCGAGGCACCGTGCCGGGGGAGTCGGATGACCCGCACGTCATGACAGAAGTACTTGCCGCCGAACTGAGCGCCGATCCCGAAATTGCGCGTCAGCTCGTGCACCTGGGCCTCGAGCTCGGGATCGCGGATGGCGTGACCAGCCAGCGAACCCCGGGTGGGCAGGGTGTCCAGATAGCGAGCAGAGGCATACTTCGCCGTCTTCAGCGCAAACTCTGCCGATGTGCCGCCGAGCACGATGGCCAAGTGATACGGCGGGCAGGCCGAGGTGCCGAGGCTGCGCAACTTCTCCTCCAGCCATTCCATCAACCGTTCTGGGTTGAGCAGCGCCTTGGTCTCTTGATAGAGGAACGACTTGTTGGCTGAGCCGCCTCCCTTGGCCATGAACAAGAACGTGTATGCCATCTCGTGGCCTGGAGTGGTGTCGGCGTAGATCTCGACCTGAGCCGGCAAGTTCGAGCCAGTGTTCTTCTCCTCCCACGTGGTGATAGGTGCCATCTGGGAGTAGCGCAGGTTAAGCCGGGTGTAGGCATCGAAGACCCCGCGCGAGATGGCCTCCTCGTCGGGGCCTTGGGTCAGCACGCGTTGCCCGCGCTTGCCCATGGCGATCGCCGTGCCGGTGTCTTGGCACATGGGCAACACGCCCCCGGCCGCGATATTCGCATTCTTCAACAGGTCCAGAGCGACGAACTTGTCGTTGGTGCCGGCCTCGTCGTCGGTGAGGATCTGAGCCAACTGAGCCAGGTGGCCCGGACGCAGATAGTGCGCGATGTCGTGCATGGCCGTATCGCTCAACATCCGAAGCGCCTCCGGATCGACCGACAGGAACGTCTCCCCGACCGGCCCCCTGACGGTGCGCACTCCCTCGGTCGTCAGCAGCCGGTAGGGGGTGTCGTCGTCGGTGATCGGGAGGAGATCGGTGTATCGGAATTCGGCCATGGCGTTACGCGCTGGTCTGCGGCAGGTCGATGTCCTCGCGGGTCGGTGACGCGGCACCAGCCCGAGCGACCGTGAAGGCCGCCGTGGACAAGGCTCGGTCGACGGCCGAGGAGACCGCCCAAGCACTGGCGTTGCCCAAACGGTCCCTCGCCTGGACAGATCCCAACAGTCCGGCGTCCAGCAGGCCGGAGATCAATCCGGCCATAAAGGAATCGCCCGCGCCGACGGTGTCCACCACGTGCACTTTTGGCGCGGCGACCCGATGCTGCTCGTCGCTGTGGCTTTGGTAGACCAGAGCCCCGTCGCTTCCGTCGGTGATGACCACCAGCGGCGGCCCGAGGCGGCCCCACAGGCGCGCAACCTCCTCGACGGTGGACCCGGCATACAGCCATTCCACGTCTTCGGCGCTGGCCTTGACGACATCGCTGCGTCCAATGCGTTCTTCGATCAGCGAGCGCGCTTCGTGGGCCCCGCCCATGATGGTGGGGCGCGCGTTGGGGTCGTAGGACACCGTGCCGTGGGCGCGCGCGGCCGACATCGCGTCGAAGACCGTGGATGCGCCGGGTTGCAAGGTGGCCGCGATGGAGCCGGCATGCAGATGGTCCACCCCTTCGAGGTCAGGCATGGGGATGTCCCACGACAGGTCGAAGTCGTACGTCGCTGCGCCGTCAGCGTCCAGCATGGCCTTGGCCGTCGAGGTGTGCGGAGCGTTCCGACTGCCCTCGGTCAGCGAGACGTTGCGTTGCTGGAGGTAGTCGGCGATCCGTTGGCCACGCTCATCTTCACCGATGAAGGTGGCCAGGGATGTCGGATGCCCCAGCGCAGCCAGGCCCACAGCGACGTTGGCCGGGCTGCCCCCGACGTGCTCGCTGGGCTCGGAGTCTTGAGGGTGGACGATGTCGATGAGCGCTTCACCGACCGTGACGACGCGCGCCACCTTGCCCTCATCCATGCGTAGGGGCGAACTCGTCGGCGATCGCAGCCACCTTGGACAGGCGGTGCGCTGATTCGATCAGTCGGATCGTTCCAGACTTGCTGCGCATGACCAGCGAGTGGGTGTATGCGGTGCCGGACCCGAAGCGGACGCCCTTGAGCAGTTCGCCGCTGGTGATCCCGGTGGCCACGAAGAAGCAGTTGTCGCCGGTGACCAGGTCGTCGTTGGTGAGCACCCGGTCCAGGTCGTGCCCTGCGTCGATCGCGTGCTGTCGCTCATCGTCGTCTTTGGGCCACAGCTTGCCTTGGATCACTCCACCCATGGCCTTGACCGCACACGCCGTGATGATGCCCTCCGGCGTGCCGCCGATGCCGAGCAGCATGTCGACGCCGCTGTCTTCCTGGCAGGCCGCGATGCCGCCGGCGACGTCGCCGTCAGAGATGAACCGCAGACGGGCCCCGGCCTCGCGGACCTCTTGGGCCAGCTTGTCGTGTCGAGGCCGGTCGAGCATGATCACGGTCACGTCTTCGGGATGGCGGTGTTTGGCGCGGGCGACCCGACGTACGTTCTCGGCGATCGGCAACCTGATGTCGACCCGATCGGCGCAGTCGGCACCGACGACCAGCTTGTCCATGTAGAAGACTGCGCTGGGGTCATACATCGTGCCTCGTTCGGAGACCGCCATCACGGCAATGGCGTTATCCATGCCCTTGGCGGTCAACGTGGTGCCGTCGATGGGGTCGACCGCGACGTCCACCGCCGGACCTGTGCCGTCCCCGACGTTTTCCCCGTTGTAGAGCATCGGCGCTTCGTCCTTCTCGCCCTCGCCGATCACGACGACACCGTCCATGGCCACCGAGGAAATCACCTTGCGCATCGCTTCGACAGCGGCGTTGTCAGCCAAGTTCTTTTCACCCAACCCGACCCAACGACCTGCGGCCAAGGCGGCGGCTTCGGTCACACGCACCAGTTCGAGGGCCAGGTTGCGATCGGGCAGGACCGCGTCGGGGCGGCCTCGTGTGTCGTCGGCCATGTGTCGGCTCCTTCGTCGCAGCAGTAGATAGACAGCAGGACAATCTCCTGGGGCGACCCTATCCCTGATGACCGACGGCGCGTGGCGAGATGCGACCATGGGGGAGTGAGCACAGCGACCCCCCTGGAACATCCGGATACGGTGGACCAGTTGTGAACCGTCTGCTCTCCTACTCGGCGAAGAACATGTTCTATTCCATGGCGGCCGTCCTCGCACTGGTCTTTGCAGTCTGGGCGATCACCCCCAACCCACCTGAATCCCAGCGGCGGCCAGCCGAGATCGAGTCCTCGGCTTCCTTCGCCGCCTCCGAGGCCGACTTCCCTGTGTGGACACCGACCGATTTGGCGGAGGAGTGGAGTGGCTCGTTCGTCCGCTTCGGCGTGAATAACCAAGTTTCCACGTGGCGGATCGGCATGGTGTCACCGCAGACCGAGTTCGTGCAGATCCGCCAAGCCGTCGACCCCGGCAAGGAGTGGCTGGCGGTCTCGCTGGACGGACTCGAGGACCAGGGGAGCACGGTGTCCTTCGATGGCCCAACCGGCGCGCAAGAGTGGGAACTGTGGACCGGGGTTGACGACAACGACATCTCACAAGTGGGGCTGGTCTTGCCCCCAGGGCCGGAGCAGCCCGCGACGACCGTGCTGAACGGGACGGCGGACACCCCCGAGATGGCCGAGTTCATTCAAGGGCTAGGCGTAGCGACCAGCTAACTGCCCAACGGCACCAGCCCTGCTTAGTTTTCGCCGGCATATTCCTCCGCTGTGGTCTTGTCGAGTTGTTCCTGAGCCGCATCCAACTTGGCTTGGCAGTGCGCGGCCAGCGCCTCGCCGCGCTCCCACAAGCGCATGGACTCTTCCAAGGGGACATCGCCGGATTCGATTGTGGCCACGATCGCGATCAACTCTTCGCGGGCCTCCTCATAACTCAGGACGTCAATGCCTGCGCCTCCATCTGCGTTTGCCTCGCTTGCGCCGGCCTCTGACCCCGCGCCATCGTCGGGGTCAACGCTCGCGCTCTGCTCGGGTGTCGTGTCTGGAGGCATCGAGCCAGCCTAATGGCCCTGTGTAGGCAGGTCTGCCGTCGCGACAGGCCGGACGGCGAAGTCCCCGCGCCCCACTGTCACCTGCAGCAACTCACCGAGGGCGACCTCGCCGCTGTCCCGCACGATGGTGGCGTCCACGTGGCGCACCACGGCATACCCACGCTCGAGGGTATGTCGTGGCGAAACCGCCCGTAAGTGTCTGGTCTGTTGTCCAACGCGCTCGTGCTCCCTGCGCAATCGAGCGGCCATCGCATTGCGTCCTCGACGGTGAGCGCTGGTGATGGTGTCGCGGTGTCGAGCCACGATGGCCGCTCGATCCGTCATGACCGGTCGGCTCATCAAGGCGACGTGAGCGGCACGCTCGCGGGCCACACGCTGCTTAAGGGTGCGCCGTCCACGGGTCAGCACCGTCCGCAGACCGTTCACCTCGTCTTGTCGGTCCGGGACGATCGCGGTGGCGGCGTGGGTGGGCGTGGATGCTCGAAGGTCAGCGACGAAGTCCAGCAGTGGACTGTCGCTCTCGTGACCGATGGCGCTGACCACCGGAGTCCGGCATCGTGACACGGCTCGAATCAGCGCTTCGTTGCTGAAGGGCAACAGATCCTCGAACGAGCCGCCGCCCCGCGCGATGACGATGACGTTGACCTCCGGCAGGGCATCAAGCTCGGTCAACGCCTTGCTCACCGCCAACACGGTGTCCGGGCCTTGGACCGGGACCTGACGGATCTCGAAGCGCGCGGCTGGCCAACGCCGGTGCGTGTTGGTGAGGACGTCACGCTCGGCGGCAGTGTTCCGGCCGACGATCAGCCCGATCCGGACGGGAAGAAACGGTAGAGCTCGTTTGCCCTTGGCTTCGAACAGACCCTCGGAGCGCAGCAGTTGTTTGAGGTGCTCTAACCGAGCGAGCAACTCGCCCACGCCGATATGCCGCATTTGGCGGGCCTCGAGTTGCAGGGTGCCGCGTTTGGTCCAGAAGCTCGGCTTGGCGTGCACCACGACCCGTGATCCTGGCTGGGGATCGGAGGTCAAGGCTTCCAATGCAGGCACGGGGATCGTCATGGACAGCGACATGTCGACGTCGGTGTCACGCAGCGTGACGAAGGCCGTATTCATCCCAGGCCGACGATTGAGTTGCACGATCTGGCCCTCGACCCACAGCGGCGACATCTTCTGGACGTAGTCCGCGATCTTCAAGCTGAGCACCCGCACCGGCCAGGGGGTTTCGGCGCGGGTCTCTCGGGCGGTGGGTGCCAGCGGTGCCTTGCCGGTCGGCGAACTCATCGCAGTCTCATAGTCGACCCAGCTCGGCCTGCAGGTCATCCAGGCCGAGAGCACCAAGGGACAGGGCAGCCATGTGCCACGCCTTGAGGTCAAACTCCTCACCGCGCTCGCGCGCTGCCTCCTGCGCCGCGGCCCGCCCGGCCAGCCACGCCCGCTCACCCAACTTGTAGCTGATGGCCTGCCCCGGCCAACCCAGATAGCGCACGATCTCGCTGTCGATGAAGGACGCCGGTCGACCGCAGTGCGCGGCGAAGAACTCTTTGGCCAGTGCCGGCGTCCAGGTCTGCCCGGGGGCGACGTCAGAGTCGTCGGGGACCGTCAACTCGAGGTGCATTCCGATGTCGATGACCACCCGGATGGCCCGCATGATCTGGCAGTCCAGGTAGCCCATCTTGGCCTCGGTGTCGAGGTATCCGAGCTCGTCCATGAGGCGCTCGGCATACAACGCCCATCCCTCGGTGGCCCCACTGGAGGACCCGATGCTCGTCTGAAAGAGCGAGAGTTGGGGAGCCACGTAGACCCATTGGGCGAGTTGTAGGTGATGCCCCGGCACGCCCTCGTGATACCAGGTCGACACCAACTCGTAGAGGGGAAAGCGCGTCTCGCCTATCGTTGGGAGCCACGTCTGCCCAGGTCGGCTGAAGTCCTGGGAGGGCCTGCTGTAGTACGGCGCGGCCGCACTGCCCGAGGGGGCGATCCGGGCCTTCACTGTGCGTAGCGGCTCCGCGATGTCGAAGTGGTCGTCGCTGAGGTCCTCGATCGCTTGATCCATCATCTGTTGCAACCGCTCGCGGATGGCGTCCACGCCCTCGACGGCTTCGCCGTGTTGATCCAGATGCCGCATGGCCTCAATGGGTGTCGAGCTGGGCAGGATCGTCTCGGCGATCTCCTCCATCTGTGCGCGGAGGTCGGTGAACTCGCGCCACCCCCAGGCGTACGCCTCCTCCAGGTCGAGGTCGGCGCCAGTCCAGCGGCGCGCGTTGAGCCGATACCGCTGAGCACCGACGGCATCGGGGGTGCCCTGGGCGGCCTCGAGGTAGGTCGAGAGCAGGTAGTCGCGCAGCTCACCGGCGGCCTCGGTCGCCACCCGAGAGGCCTCGGTCAAGGGGGCGCGAAGGTCGGGATGGTCCACGATGCCGGGCTCGACGAAATCCGCAAACCATCCCGTCTCCACCCAGTCGCGGAGCTGATCGGCCAGAGTCTGGACCTGCAGGGGCGCAGCCATCAGCCCTTGAGCAAGGCCAGCCTCAAGAGAGGCGGCATACGACTGGAGTGCCTGTGGCACCTTGGCCATGCGACAACCGACGCACTGCCAGTCCTTTTCGCTATCCGTGGGCATCATCGAAAACAACTGCCGCACCCGCTGCGGTGGCCCGAAGATGTTGCGCATCTCTCGCAGGTGCTCGCCCGCCTCCTGAGCGTCCAGAAGCACTGTGAGGCGCTCACGTAGCAACACCGCACACCGGCTCTCCAGGACGTCGAGCCCGCCCTCCCCAGCTGCTCGCTCGAGGTCATCGAGGGAACTCAAGGTGCGCGTCATGAGGTCAGCGACAGCCTGGTGGCCTGCAGGAGAAAAGTCGGGCACGCGGTCGTTGTGAGCGCCGAAACCCAACATCGTGGACAGCCCCGGATCGAGCTCGGCCATCTCGTGCACATAAGCGTCGGCGAGTTGCCGAGGCGTCGTGGCCGTCACAGCGGTCGAGAGCGAAGTCATGCCCACATCATGGCTCAGCGGTGTGACAGACATCGGCGGGACATGCGTATGTCCGTGTGACCGGCATTGCCCAGGCGTTCAGTGCCCGTCAAGGTGTCACCTTTACGATGGAGAAGTGATTTCCCCAGCCCAGCCCATGACCTTGACCGTTCCTGAAGCCCCTGACAGCGTCGAATCGCACGCCGAGAAAAGGGTGCTGCTTGCGGCTCCTCGGGGGTATTGCGCGGGAGTCGACCGTGCCGTGATCACCGTCGAGAAGGCTCTGGAGCTCTACGGCGCGCCGGTCTATGTGCGCAAGCAGATCGTCCATAACAAGCACGTGGTGTCAACTCTGGAGAAGCGCGGGGCCATCTTCGTCGACGAGACCGATGAGGTGCCCGAGGGGGAGACCGTCATCTTCTCGGCCCACGGAGTTTCGCCGGCAGTGCACGAAGAGGCGAAGGCGTTGCAACTGACGACCATCGACGCAACCTGCCCGCTGGTGACGAAGGTGCATCGTGAAGCCGTGCGCTTCGCCGACGACGATTTCGACATTCTGCTGATCGGCCACGACGGCCACGAAGAGGTCGAGGGCACGGCGGGGGAGGCGCCGGACCACATCACGCTGGTGCAGAGCCCAGCCGAAGTCGACGCTGTGGAGGTTCGCGACCCGGAGCGGGTGGTGTGGTTGTCGCAAACGACCCTGTCTGTCGACGAAACCATGGAGACGGTGCGCCGGCTACGCGAGAAGTTCCCCAAGTTGCAGGACCCCCCCAGTGATGACATTTGCTACGCCACTCAGAACCGTCAGGTGGCGGTCAAGCAGATGGCAGCCGACTGTGACCTGATGATCGTGGTCGGCTCGACGAACTCCTCCAACTCCGTGCGTCTCGTCGAGGTGGCGCTGGAGCATGGGACGCGCGAGGGCCATCTGGTCGACTACGCGGATGAGTTGCATGAGGAGTGGCTCGACGGGGTGACCACGGTCGGGGTGACCTCCGGAGCCAGCGTCCCGGAGTTGCTCGTGCGCGAAGTGCTGGAATGGTTGGCTGTCCGGGGGTATGCCGATGTCGCGTTGGTCACGGCAGCCGAGGAGTCGTTGATGTTTTCCCTGCCCCAGGAGATCCCGCGTGACCTCAAGGCGCGGGATGGCAAGGAAGCCGACAAGCTCCGTCACGATCCCGGCAGCCTGCACTAGGCGACCCCGCACTAACTGACCCGGCGATGCCTCGACGTCGACACCTCGTCCGCGGCGATCAGTTCCTCACGGGTGGGAGTCGCGCTATCGAGTTCAGTGGCCAGAAGGTCCGCGTAGGTCAGCGGACGTGGTGCCGATTCGATGGTCACCAGCGCGGGTGCGGCCTCCTCCACGACCTCCAAGTCAGCCATCTTGCGGCTCGTGACCATGACCCGTGACTCCAAGGTGCCGACGAATTGGTTGTAGGTCTCGACGGACTTGCGTAGTGAGGACCCCATGGTGTTGATATGCTTGCCCATCGTGCCCAAGCGCGTGTGTAGTTCGCTGCCCAGGCGCAACACCTCCGCAGCGTTGCTGTTCAGCGCTTCCTGCTGCCAGGCGAAGGCTGTGGCTCGCAGCACGGCGAGGAGGGTGGCCGGGGAGGCCAACACGATCTTGCGGGCCTGGGCGTGATCGTAGAGATCGGGCTGGGTCTGCAGCGCGCTGGCGAGCACAGCATCGCTCGGCACGAAACACACGACCAGTTCGGGACTGTTGTCGAAGGCGCTCCAGTAAGACTTGGACACCAGCGTGTCGACGTGTCGGCGCAGTGCGGCCGCGTGCTGCTTCAAGAACTGGTCGCGCTCGGTGGGAGTCACCTGGGAGCCCTGAGCCTGCAGGAACGCGCCGAGCGGAGCCTTGGCGTCGATGACCAGGGACTTGTCGCCGGGCAGGTGCACGACGACGTCCGGCCGCACGATCGCCTCATGACGGGTGCTCGCGCTGACCTGCTCATCGAAGTCGCAGTGCTCCAGCATCCCGGCGTGCTGCAACACGCGACGAAGTTGCGCCTCACCCCAGACTCCGCGCACACCGGAGGAGTTGAGCGCCCCCGACAAGGTGGCGGTCTCCTGTCCGAGAGCCTCGGTCCGTGAAGCGACGTCCTTCAGCACCGTGCCGAGGGACCCGAACTGCTGTATTCGGTCTCGCTCAAGCGCGTTGACGTGCTGGGCCACCCGGTCCAGTGTGTGCCGAAGGGGTGCCAACTCTGCGGCGATGGCGCGCTCCTCAGCGCTCCCGGCTCGCTCGTTGTCCAGCTGTCCGGACAGCAGATCGCGTTCAGCGCGTAGAGCCGCGGCCTCGCCGGTCCGTCGCTCACGCTCCGTTGAGCGTGCCAGCGCTCCGCCGATGGTGGTGCCCAGCACGGAGCCGAGGACCAACGCCGCCAGCACACTGCATACCCAGAGGATGTTCATGGGTGAACCGTGACACGGGGCACCGACACACCTAGGGACGCTCGGCTCATAGGCTGGAGTCATGGCTGCCAACATCGCGACCGCTGACCGCGTCTCACGTTCGGAGATGGAGGCTTTCGTCGGCTCGCGGCACCACGCGACGCTGGTGACCCATCGGCGCAGTGGAGGACTGCAGATGTCCCCGGTCTCGTGTGGGATGGACGATCAGGGACGGGTTGTCATCTCGACGTACCCTCAGCGAGCCAAGGTCGCCAATCTCAGGGCGCGATCTGAGGTCTCCATGGTCATTCACTCCGACGATTGGGATGGGCCGTATGTGCAACTTGACGGCGTGGCCGAGGTCCTCGACCTGCCGGAGGCGTTGGAGCCGCTCGTCGAGTACTTCCGCAGTATCTCCGGGGAGCACCCCGACTGGGACGAATACCGCGAAGCGATGCAACGGCAGGGCAAGTCGCTGATCCGGGTCACCATCGAAAGGTGGGGTCCGATCGCGACTGGCGGCTTCCCGCCCCCGACTACCGACTGAGCGACTACCGACTGAGCGACCGCCGCGGCGCCCAAGGGGTATGGAGGCGGCACTAGACTCTTGTCCTCGTGGCACTCTCCATCGGAATCGTCGGGCTCCCCAACGTGGGCAAGTCCACCCTCTTCAACGCGCTCACCAAGAACTCTGTGCTGGCGGCGAACTATCCGTTCGCCACCATTGAGCCGAACATCGGTGTGGTCCCACTCGCCGATGCTCGGCTGACCAGGTTGGCCGAGATTCACAAGAGCGTGAAGATCCTTCCGGCGACCGTGTCGTTCGTGGACATTGCCGGGATTGTGCGGGGGGCCTCCGAGGGGGAGGGGTTGGGCAACAAGTTCCTGGCCACCATCCGCGAGGCCGACGCGATCTGTCAGGTGGTGCGGGCATTCAACGACGACGACGTCATGCACGTCGACGGCAAGGTCTCACCCGTCGACGACATTGCGACGATTAACACCGAGTTGATCTTGGCTGACATGCAGACGCTGGAAACCGCGATCCCTCGCCTCGAAAAAGAGGTCAAGGGAAAGAAGACGAGTAAGGCCGTGCTAGACACCGCGCTCGCTGCCCAGGGAGTCTTGGAGCAAGGGATCACGCTGTATGCCGGGGGTGCTGCCGCTGGGGTGGAGCCCGCACACGCCAGGACCTTGGGGCTGCTGACGACCAAGCCCTTCCTCTACGTCTTCAACCTGGACGAAGACGGCCTGACCGACGAGGCGCTGCACGACTCGCTCGCCGCGCTCGTCGCACCAGCCGAGGCGATCTACCTCAACGCCAAGCTCGAATCCGACCTTGCGGAGTTGGCGCCCGAAGAGGCGGCCGAGCTCTTGGAGTCGGTCGGCGTCGAAGAGCCGGGCCTGGACCAGTTGGCCCGGATCGGGTTCGACACCCTAGGCCTTCAGACGTATCTCACTGCTGGCCCCAAGGAGTCGCGCGCGTGGACCATCCGCAAGGGCTTCACCGCCCCACAGGCGGCTGGCGTCATCCACACGGACTTCCAGCGGGGCTTCATCAAGGCCGAGGTCGTCTCGTTCGGCGATCTCGACACCACGGGGTCGATGGCCGACGCCAAGGCCGCCGGCAAGGTGCGTATCGAGGGCAAGGACTACGTCATGGCCGACGGAGACGTCGTCGAGTTCCGCTTCAACGTCTGAATCTCCGCGTTTCCGCAGGTCAGACAGTGTGTGGTGCCTCCCAGTCCGTACAGAGTCCGCAAGAGGTTCAGCGTGATCGGCTCGTCCTGGCTGTTCTGAGGGCCCATTTCTAGGCTTGCTGGAGCCAGTTGACCCGTCCATGATGTGACCCTTTGGCGGCGGAAAGACTCCATGAGGTTCACCCGGATGTCCCGAGCTGGCCCGCCTCCCGGACTGGCGACCGGCGGCCTGGGCTTGCGGGTCATGGGTCGGACGCCGTTCCTGGTGAGGGCTCTGCAGTCCGGTGATATATGGCGATGGAGGGACTGGCTGGGCGCTCGCTTGTGGACGGGTGCTCGGCAAAGAGTGTTGACGGGACCCGCGAACGAGAGGACCTTTGAAGGTAACTCGGCGTGGGGTCGGCCGTGGAACCGTTTTGATCACGAAGGGAACACAATGGCCAGGCCATGGATCGGTCCTGCGAGGTACCTGTTCATTCCGCTCGTCGTGGAAGCCAAGTCCGGATACGACCCGCCGCCGCCTGACTACGAGACATTCATCCAGGACCGCGTCTTCTTCGACCCTGACCCCGTTACGGGCGACGACCAATCGATCGTGTCCTACTTTAGTTCCGTCTCCTATGGTCGCGCCGCCGTCGATGCGACCGTGGGGAGTCCGGTCAGGCTGACGAACCTGACAACCGAGATGAACCCCACGAGCCTCGCCATCGAGGCACATCCGGAGTTTGGGGCAAGCATGGGCACGAGCTGGTTCACCGCTTCTTCGATGGGGGCAGATGGAGCGGCTGGATCAACCTCGGCGGCGACCTCGCGTGATGTGACCGGCGCAGCGATGACGTAGACGATGTGCCTGGCACATCGTGTAAGTCGGGCGGTGGCTGGGAGTGTCACAGCTCGATCGACTCGGTTCTCCACAAGAGCTTCCCGTCCTCGCGATGGGAGTATCGAGGTGCAGTCCACCTCGATGGCCGTGGACCGGTCGACGCCCGAGGAGCTCGCCCAGACGCCCCCACTCGGCCGGACACCAACGTCGTCTCGCAATCTTCGCGTCAGCGCGATATTGCTGCGAGGGGTCGCTGACATGAGTTCAAGCCCTTGCGCCACGTTTCGGATGCGCCGGCCGTGGCGCGTCGCGGGCGACTGGGCCAAGACCTCGAAGACCGTCGGAAGCCGGTCAGAGCGGGGAGCCGTCAACCAAGATCTCCGCCCGGTCGGAGAAGAACGCCAGGTGGCCAGCGATGTCCTCGGCACCTTCCTTGGGCTGCTCGTAACTCCAGGCGATGGCATCGTGGGCACGCCCACGGGCCTCGATGGTCCAGTACGAAGCGTCGCCCTTGAACGGGCAGTGGGTACTCAACTCCATGGGGCGCACGTCAGCCACGAGGGCGGATTTGGGGAAGTAGTAGGCGGTGGGCAGGCCCGTCTCCTCCAGCAGTACCGGCCGCTGCGCGCTCGCCACCACCTCACCGTCGAGGCGAACCTCGACGTGGACGTCCTCGGCGTGCGTGCTGATCGTGTGTCCCTGCGTCATGGTCGTTGCAACGGGTTGGGACGCCTTCCCATTCCGACATGACGGCCAGCGTTGCGGTCGCACCACGTTGACGTGGGGGGTGCAAGAACCCATCGACGGTCGTCATGCTCGTGGGCAACGCGGTCGTGAAGCGGTGTTGGGCGTCGCCAGCGATGAGGGAGGAGTACAGCGGCCCATCGCGCGTCTTTGAGTCGCGCGCAACCCGCCCTCGCACTAGCGTTGTGGGCCTACCCCTGAGGAGCCCCGTGCCGGACAATGTGGAACTGATCACGTATGCCGACCGCCTGGGCGGCGACCTGCCCGGACTGCAACAGGTGCTGAAGGGCCCGTTCGAGAATTTGTTTAACGGCGTGCACATCCTGCCCTTCTTCAGGCCATTCGACGGTGCCGACGCCGGCTTCGACCCTCAGGACCATACCGAGGTGGACGACCGCCTCGGCAGCTGGGACGACGTGGCGAGCATCAGCGCCGATCACGACGTCATGGTCGATGTGATCGTCAACCACGTTTCCTCACAGTCCGTGCAGTTCCAGGATTGGCTGGACCACAGCGAGGACTCGCAGTACCAGGGCATGTTCCTCACCTACGACGGTGCCTTCCCGGACGGCGCGACTGAGGAGCAGTTGATGCTGCTATACCGTCCGCGTCCCGGCCTGCCGTTCACCCCATACACGCGCGCAGACGGCACCAAGCGACTGATGTGGACGACGTTCACTGGAGACCAGGTTGACCTCGACGTGCGCGAACAGGTCACCCGTGACTACCTGCTGGCGGTGATTGAGCGCTTGGCCGAGTCCGACGTCAACCGGGTGCGACTCGACGCGGTGGGCTACGCAGTGAAGACGCCGGGTTTGACCTCGTTCATGACCCCGGAGACGTTCGACTTCATTGAAGAGGTTTCAGCGTGGTGTCATGAGCGTGATCTGACCGTGCTTGTGGAGGTGCACTCTTACTACAAGCGGCAGGTGGAGATCGCTGAGCAGGTCGACTACGTCTACGACTTCGCGCTGCCGCCACTGGTCTTACACGCACTGCACGCCCAGGACGTCGACCCACTGATGGCGTGGCTCGACGTGCGTCCAAGCAACTCGATCACTGTGTTGGATACCCACGACGGGATCGGGGTTGTCGATGTCGGCGCGGACGCTACCGACAGCTCCCGCGAGGGCTTGCTCACACCAGAGCAGATCGACGAGTTGGTGGACTCGATCCACGACGCCAGCGGCGGGACCTCCAAGGACGCCACTGGAGCGGCAGCATCCAATGTCGACCTCTATCAGATCAACTGCACTTTCTACGACGCGGTGGGTGCCGACGACAACCGCTACCTGCTTGCCCGAGCGTTGCAGTTCTGGACTCCTGGTATCCCGCAGGTCTACTACGTGGGCCTGCTTGCGGGTCGCAACGACTCCGAACTGCTTGAGGAAACAGGCGTCGGGCGAGATGTAAATCGCCATCGCTACACCGCCGATGAGATCGACGACGCTCTGCAGCAGCCGGTGGTGGAGGCTCTGTTCGCGTTGATCCGACTGCGCGGAACTCACCGCGCGTTTGACGGCGAGCTCAGCACCGACGGTGGCGGTGATCGGTTGACGATGACATGGACCAACGAAGAAAACACGGCCGAGTTGGTGGCCGATCTCGCGGCCGGGTCCGGCACGTTGCGGTGGAGCGATAACTCCGGACGATTTCAGGAGTCGGACCTGGCAGACCTTCGGGGCCAGCCGTGACTCGCTGACCCTTGTCCCGCTCAGCGATCTCCGCTCGGCTTATGCGCTCTTGGTCGCCGTGCATAAAGAACACGCCGAGCTCACGGTCGCCCTTGAGGATAGTCGTCGCGTCAACGAAGCTGACGTCAGCGAAGCCGGCGAGGGCTAACTGTCCGGCGAGGCGTTGTCTGTCGAATCCGTGATGTCCGTCAAAGTCGACCTTCTCGGCGTGGAAGGTGCCGTCGCGATCCTCGTCAAGGTCCGCAATGGCTAGCCGACCACCGTTGACCAGGAGCCCCGCCACGGATCGCAGCAGCGCATCCAGATCCTGGACGTGGTGCAACGCCATGGAACTCCACATCACGTCGTAGGCACCATCGACCGGGTCCGTCGTGAGGTCCGCCTGAACAGCGCGCAGTCGGTCACCGAGTTGGGCGGCTCTGATCCGCTGCCGTGCTACCTGCATCATTCCGGCGGAGGGGTCGGTCATGACAACGGAGCCGACCCGGTCGGAAAGCAAGATGCTCAGCCGACCGGTGCCACCGCCGACCTCGAGTGCCCTCATCCGAGGGCTGAGAGTAACGGCCTCCTCGATGGCCTGGGCCACCGCGACCTGACGTTCCTCGTGGCCGGGGGCGTCGTCCCACGTTGCTGCTTCATCGTCGAATCGCTTGTGTTCGTGCATGCGCTCGACCCTAATCCCGGCGCTGCCCGCCGAGACCAGCCCACGAACCAGTCGAACCGAGACGGTGCCTGGACACAGGCACAGACGGCGAAAAGACCTTCAAACTGGGACTGGACGTCCATTCGATCAGGATCACGAAGCCCGAGCCCTCTTCTAGTTGCGGTTCAGACCGAACTCGCGTGTCAGCAATGCCCATTTGAAGTGGGCTTCGGCTGCGTCGACCTCGTTCCCCGGCGTGTCTGGTCCAAAGACCTGCAGAAGCGAGAAGGTGAAGTAACGCGAGTGATCGGCGTCGTCACGGGCGCGTCCCTTCAGTTCGCTGCTACCGCCATGGCCGTCGCGTGCGTATGCGGACCAGCGTCCCAGAACACGTTCGCCGCCGGTGGCCTTGCCGACATACTGTTTTCCGGAACTGGAGTCGGAGATTAGAGGTGCCCCAATCGAGTAAACGGGACTCGTGTCGCCTGGTACTTTGGTACCTGAGGTTCAACTCGGCACCTCAGGACAAGGAGTTCGCTGCCATGGCTACCGCTACTGCGCCGATCAAGGTGGACGTCGTCACTGACGAGCTCGTGTCGCACGCTGCTCACTTCATGTCCCGTTCGAAGAAGGACATCGTTGACGCTGCTGTGCGCGAGTACATCGACGCCCAC
>JBGTGC010000344.1:0-2287 GCA_041746935.1 Dermatophilaceae bacterium | reverse complement strand
GCCGATGCCCGCCTCGTGGCTCAGCATCAGGGCCTCGCGCGTTTGCGCCCCGGCCGTGGCGAGTCCCCGCAGCGTGCCGCGGGTGTCTTTGCGCAGCATCTCCTCGATGTCGTCGAGGAGCGCATCGTCAATGTGTGGTGCCATCGGTGTCGCTCTCGTGCGTGTCCGGGGCGGCGACTAGCCGGGCTTCGTCAGCCAGCAGCACCGGGATGCCCCCATCGAATCGATACTGCCGACGCTGGCCGGGTGCGCCACAGTCGCCGTCACACACCAGCACCGCCGCGCCCGAGTTATCGACCTCGTCCAACAACGGGTGCAATCCGACCGGGCACCGCAGGATGTCGCGGACCCAGGCTTCCATCGGCACAGTCATGACGACACCGTACCCACGATGACCGCCAGAACGGCGTCGCGCACCCCGCGCATGGTCTCCTGCTCGCGGGCCTCGACGTTCAGCCTCACTAGCGGCTCGGTGTTGCTCGCGCGGACCGACACAGTCCAGAACCCGCCATCGGCATCGGAGCCGCTGATGCCCAGGCCGTCAAAGTCCCCCACGAAGGGCTCCGGCTGAGTGTCGTTGGCCCATTCACGGACCCGGTCCAAGGCTGATGCTGCGTCCTTGATGACCGAATTGATTTCCCCGGAGTGAGCGTAGGGGTGGTAGGGGGCAGCCAACGCGGACATGGTGGAGCCAACACCTTGATGGCCCAGTGCGGCGAGGACGTGCAGGGCAGCCAACATGCCTGTATCGGCCCACCAGAAATCTCGGAAGTAGTAGTGACCTGAGTGTTCGCCCCCAAACACCGCGTCGTGTTCGGCCATCGTCGCCTTGACGTAGGAGTGACCGACCTTGGTCATGACGGCACGAGCGCCCAGGCCGGCCACAGTCTCCGGGACCGCGCGCGAGGTGATGCTGTTGTGCACCACGCTTACCTGGTCGGCAGGCACTCCCCGAGCAGTCTCCTTCTCGATCTCGCGGGCCGCCACTAAGGCCGTGATCGCACTGGCCGTGACCGCAGCGCCCCTCTCGTCCACCACGAAGCACCGGTCGGCATCCCCGTCGAAGGCCAAACCCAGATCTGCCCCGTGCGCAAGGACGGCAGCCTGCAGATCGACGATGTTGGCTGGGTCCAAGGGATTGGCTTCGTGATGCGGGAACGTCCCGTCGAGCTCCAGATACAGCCCGATCATCTCCACCGCGGCCGTCCCAGCAGCCGAACTCCCCGAGCCCAGGACGGCCGGAGCGGTGAGCCCGGCCATTCCGCTGCCTGCATCGACCACCACCCGCAACGGGCGGATGCCGCGTAGGTCGACCAATGAGTGCAGGTATGCCGCGTAGCCGCCGAGGACGTCTCGGTGCTCCATGGCTCCGGTGGTGCCCGAGGGCGGCGTCGAGGCGAGAGGATGGGCATCGCCGCGATCAAGCAGCATTTGGGCCAGGTCGCGGACCAGGGCCAACCCGGACGCCATCTCCAACGGCACAGCCTCACTGCGGCACAGTTTGATGCCGTTGTAGGTCGCCGGATTGTGGCTCGCCGTGATCATGGCACCGGGGCACTGCTGCGTTCCACTGGCGAAGTACAACTGGTCGGTCGCGCAGAGTCCGATGCTGACCACGTCCAGCCCGGCGGCTCGCACGCCATCAGCGAATGCCTGCGCCAACATCGGCGAAGAGTCACGCATGTCGTGGCCTAAGACGATCGACCGGTGACCGTCAGGCTCGGCTATGACGCGGGCAAACGCGGTGCCGAGGGCCTGGCATACCTGTGGGGTCAGTTGTTCCTCGACCAGGCCCCGGATGTCGTAGGTCTTGATGAAGGTCGACAGGTCAACCGGTTTCAACGCCTGATCGCTATCAATCCCGCAGCACGCGAAGGTGGCCGCGCCGCGCCCCTTCGCTCACCCCGGGATGGGCCGAGGACGGCGCAGCAGGCATGGCCGGTCGCGGCGGAGCATGGCGTCGCTCACGGACGGCCTCGGCCAGGGCAACCAAGTCATCGGCCGGAGGTGCCGAGCCCTCTGGGGGATCCAACCGCACGATGTCCCAGCCGCGTGGCGCGGTCAGTCCGATGCCGTGCGCGGAGCACAGGTCATAGGAATGCGGCTCAGCGTAGGTCGCTAACGGACCCAACACGGCAGTCTGCTCGGCATAGACATACGTCAGCGTGGCGACAGCGCTATGGCCACAGGCAGTCCGGGAGCACTGACGGGAGATGGTCACGAAAGACCACTGTAGGTGCCGCCGCCGACAGGGCCCCGCACCACGCCGCAGAGCGCCGCACCCGCG
>JBGTGC010000343.1:0-5170 GCA_041746935.1 Dermatophilaceae bacterium | reverse complement strand
CAAAAGTGAACGTTCGTTCGTCATGCTCTCATGGTGGGGCCCCCGCATCCGCTTGTCAAGAGCGGACGTTCGCTTTGCTAGCGTGGGTGGATGCCACGACGTAGCGAGGAACACCTGGCCATGCGCCGCGAGCAGGTGCTCCACGCCGCCCTGCGGTGCTTCGCCGATCAGGGCTTCCACGCCACGACGATGGCCGACGTGATCCGGGCATCCGGATTGTCGGCCGGCTCGGTGTACCGCTACTTCCCCAGCAAGACCGCCCTCATCCAGGCCGGATCCGAGGGCATGTTCACCGCAGCGCGAGGCGCTCTGGCCGAACTGAAGGAGCGCCCTGACCCAACCCCGCCGGCGGAGGCCCTGCATCACCTGTTGGACCAGATGATGCGCATCGCCGTCCGCGACGACGTCGACCTCACCCGCGTGGGCGTGACCGCATGGGCGGAGGCGCTGCGCGACCCAGTCTTGCTCGCTTTGGTCGGGACCCTCTACCGAGCACTGCGAGGTGACTTCGTCACCCTGCTGGAGCGGTGGCGCGACGCCGGGAATCTCCCCGCCGACACCGACGTCGAGCTCGCCGGGCAAGTCCTGTTCGGGGCCATGCCCGGCTTCCTGGTGCAACGGCTCCTGCTGGGCGACGTAGAGGTCGACGGCTACGTCACCGGCTTCGCCTCGCTCATGATGGCCACGGGCCCGCAAGGGAACGCGGCTGCGGGCACGCCGACGTAGCCTTCTACGGCCAGGATGGCAGCGAGGGTTCGGCACCCGTTCGGCGGTACGCCACTACGCGCCCGCTATCCCAAGCAGAAGCGCCGCTCGGCTCCTCGCATACGGGCACCAGGACCGGCTTACCAGTGCCAGTGCCTCCCACAAGCCGAACCCCATGCGGCGGCTCGACAAGTCACCAAGCCGGAACGTGTCGGTGACCGTCCCGTCGCCGATTGGGGATCCCCCAATCGGTGATGGTGGCCCCCTTGATCGCGGCGGCGGCGTCGGTGCGTGCAGGCACCGGATGACGTTCCCCTCGCGGGGACCCGAGATCTCACGGCTGTTGTGGCCCTAGGGTCATCGGACGGTTGCGGATGTCGGGACCAGCATGACTCTGAACCTCAATCCCGGGAGTCTGAACCCCCGCTGCCAGATGGCGTTGCGCGACCTCAGCGATGGTGGGAAACTCATTCGACGAACAAAGGAGACCACCATGAGCGTGCTACGCGTTTTGGGTGATGTTGCTCAGTGGTGCGTCAAAACTCTTTTGCGCGTAGCAGGCTTGATTGTGCATCGGGATCAGGGCGTAGATCCGAACGGCGCCGACTATCTATACAAGCCGCGGCCGCCCGAGTACCGCCCTTAGCCGCCTGGACCAACAAGCAGGAATCGGGTCGGGCGCGTGGCTCGAGATGGTCTGTGAAGCCTCGGGTGCGAGGAGAGCCGGTTTGCGTTCTATGACCACTGCAACCCCACCATCGACCCCTCATGGGTCTCGCACGACGCGCGTTGCGGTTGCCCGATCACGGATCCTTGTACGACACATCAGTGAGCGAGCGGAGCACGGATAGCTCTACCCACCTGGTAAGGCGGTGGGCAAAACTCGAGACAAGACCCACAGTTCCCTCCTGTTGATAACTGGCCTACGCCGGTACTCCATGAGCGGCGGTCGGCAGCCTGAGAGGTCAAGGGCCATCGGTCAATCCGAGGCAGGCAATGCTTAACCGGGGCGCTTAACAGGCGGCTACGGATCAACTCGCGTACGTATCGTTGTGCACGTCATCAGGTGATGGTTGCCAGGGCATGTGGCGCGATATCGATGCTAACGGCAACACCCGGTTCCAGGGCGCGCAGTTCACCGTCAAGCTGTAGCGGAGTCGGTTTGATAGGGGTGAACTCGTAGTGGGTGGCGCTCGGTTGAGGGTCTAACCCCACCGTCGCGGCTTTGATGGCCACTGCCAAGACCCGCCACTTGGCGGTGTGAGCCACGGCGATCACCTCAAATTTCCCGTCATCAGGGGTTCCCGACTCGCTCAGCATGGCGTACTTCGCCATTTGGTTGATGTTGGCGAACACGAGACTGTCGAACCGTTTACGGCTCCCATCTTCTAGTTCGATCGGAAACGGCCGAAACCTCAAGAAGGTGCGCACGACAGACACGATCTCGATGAAAGAACCTTTGCCGCCCTTTTCTAAGTCGATTGCGACGACCGGCGTCAGTCCTAACCCGATGTAGGAGTGCGCGTACGCGACCTCGGCCTGTTCCCCCTTGCCGATGGTCAGCCGCAGAAGGTCGATCCGGTGCACCTCGCCAGCCACAATCGCTTCCACCAAGTCGTGATCGGCAGTGGCGCGGCGGTGATCATTCGCGTTGCCGGCAGCTAAAACCGCAGCAACAGCAGAATTGGTGCCTGCGCGCATGAGCCCGTCCACGACTTCGTTGTAACCACCATCACCGCTGACCGACACGACCAACGGTCGACCATCTGCTGCGGCTGCCTCAGCAAGCGCTCGACCGTGCCCCTCGTGCTGAGTTGGGGACATCACCACCGACAACTCAGGTAGGTAATCGGCCAAGTCATCGCGTAGCTCCTCAGCCAACTGGGGGGCATTGCCAGTGCTGTGCGGGTTGTAAATAACGACAACACGGTCAAAGGACTTCATGGGCTCAGTCTGCCCCGAAACGGTCGCCGCGCCCTAGGAAATGTCGCCACCCTCAACATCACCGCCACCGGCCAACCAGACGTACAACCGGTCCAGCAACACATCAGGGTCTGAGTCAACCCGCACACCCTAAGACCCGGGGCCTGTAAGCGGATCCTTGATCGGGCACCACCAGCGATTCGGAGGGCCGCCAACGCCGGCGTCCCGACGGGGGCCGGATCCGGGACAGTCGACGTCGTGGCCGGGGTCAGCGCCTCAGGGGCACCTCAGCGATGCCAGCCTTCGCGGCGACTCGTTGGCGTTCGATGGCTCGGTAGACGGTCGAGCGGCCGATGCCGAATAGTTCGGCGACTTCGGCGGTGCTGTACTCGGCGCTGTGCACCAGGAAGACCAGATGAGCCTCTTGCTTGCGGTTGAGCTTGGGTTGCTTGCCGCGGAGCCGGCCCTTGGCCTTGGCGACCTTCACGCCCTCAACTGTGCGGAGCCTGATGAGGTCGGACTCGATTCAGCGACCATCGCGAGGACGTTGAACAGCAGCCGGCCGACCGCGTCGGTGGGGTCATAGACCGAGCCACCCAGGCTCAGGCTGATCCCTCGCGAAGTGAGCTCATCAGCGACCACGCGAGCATCGGGGAGTGACCTGGCCAGGCGGTCGAGCTTGGTGACCAGAAGCGTGTCACCGCTGCGGCAGGCAGCCAGTGCTTCGCGGAGCCCGGGTCGTTCGCGGTTGGTACCGGTCAGGCCGTGGTCGACATAGATCCGCTCGATCTGCACACCGAGATTGACCAATCCGTCGCGTTGGGCTGTGAGGTCTTGCTGATCGGTGGAGCATCGGGCGTACCCGACAAGCAGCACGCTCACATAGCGCACCTCCAAGGGCTGGGCCCGGCCGGGCCACGGGTGCGGCAGGCTCGGGCATCGGACAGCGTCCGACTGCACCAGCCGGTGCCTAACTCGCTTCGTGGCGCAAGGCCAGGAGTTCGACCGCGTGGGTGTGGAGCCCGCTCGTGGCCGCCGTCGACCCGCGGCCCCTGTGGGGTGGCTCAGTCTCTGGGCACGGTCGTGTCCCATGGGTTGAGGCAAGCGACGCCAAGGGGTTCGAAGTGTCTGGTGTTCCGCGTCGCGATGGTCATCTCTGCAGACTCCGCGACGGCGGCGGTGAGGGCGTCGTCGAACGGTGCGTGCTCGGGCACCCGATAGGCCGCGAGCACTCGCGCCGCTGAGAGGTCGAAGGGCAGCACCCGGTCGGCGAAAGTGGGCAAGACGTTCTCCTCGAACCAACGACGCAGGACTGCTCCTTGCTCAGCGTCGGATCGCTCCTTGGCTATCACCCCTCGCTCGATCTCCCCGATGGTGAATGCTGAGACGAACTGATCACCGACAGGAACCGACGCTGCCCACGCCTCGACAGGCCGGTTGCGCCCCCGGACCCGCAGTGCGGACACCACGTTGGTGTCCAAGAGGTACTTCACAGTTGCGCCGAGCGAGCCGTCAGGCCCAAGCGCTCGGGTTCAAACTCGATACCGGTGCCTTCATCGGTGCCCAAGAGGTCGACGATTGTGATGAGCTCGCCCTCCAGAGCCTTCGTGAGCACATCGCGCGCCTCCGCCTCGACCGACCGGCGACGTTGCTTGGCGCGCGAACGAAGCGCGGCCTTAGTCCCTGCGGGAAGGTTGCGGATCAAGATCTGTTCCATAGCGACCACCTCCGATATCACACCAACGATATCACTCTCGGTTGGAGCGTCACGACAGCTGCAGCGCGACCTCCCAGTGCTGATCTGGACTGGCGGCAGCACCTGCCTGGACTCCTGGTCGATCACCGAATGCGGATCCCCAAAAGACACATCTACGAGTGTCGATGCCCCTCCCTGATGACCGCATCAGCCCGTAGATCGTTACTGAGATGGTCAGAGACGGCCGTTGTGTCACGGTGGATCGGAAGTTGTCAAGGTGTTTGAGACCAGTGGGTGTTAAGCGGCGGACTCGGCGGGCTGTTTCTGTCGTGGTTCTCCTTGGTCGGGTTGGTTGATCCAGGCTGTTTCGGGCAGGGCGAGAATCTTTGGGGGACGTTGCTGGTGAAGCGTTCGGGGGTGGGTCGCGCGGGCGGTGGCCAGGACTTTGGCGCGGTCCTGCGACTTGGTGGTCGCGAGGCCGTAGTGCACGTCGGCGGCGGTGTGTAGCCCGACGCCCTTGTGATGATGGTTCGTGGTTATACCAGGCCACGAACCCCAAGGCTGACAGACGGGGTGCAACGACGTCACGAAGTAGCCTGTTCTTGGTAGTCATCATGAACGGTCAGACTCCGCTGTCCACACGTTTTAGTGTGGTCAGCGGGGGGGGGTTTTGTGCGGGGGGGTGGGGGGGTTAGGGGTTGCGGGGGTCGAACGGTGCCGATGGTGCTGCGGTAGCACCGTCGGTGTGTTGTGTTGACTGGGAGTTCTCGGCTGCGGCTTTGGCCTGTTTGGCTTGTGCTTTGACGCTGGGTGCGCGGTCGGCTTCGTCTTTGATGTTCTGCGATT
>JBGTGC010000342.1:0-1636 GCA_041746935.1 Dermatophilaceae bacterium | reverse complement strand
GACGGGGAACACCGAGATCGTGGTGATCATCGGGGTCAACGTTTGCGATGATTCTGGTCGGATGGTTGCAGGAAGGGATTACTCGCCGGGCCGCTCCAAGACCGCGGTTCTGCCGTTCTGGTTCGCCTGTGTTGCTGGCATCGCCCCCTGGGGCGTCATCGTCATAAACCCCTTCGGCTCCACGGATAGGACCACCAAAGAGGTACCCACTTTCGTGTTCGGGATCGTCATCTCCCGGTTTATCTACATCACGAGCGTCGTGCTCAAACAGGGGATGCAGTAAGGTATGTATTGGCGGTCGGTCGAGGTGCGCCTACGGCGATAAGTCGAATTTTTCCTGAGCTCAGTTTGCCAAGATCGCGATCGTTGGGCAGATCTTCGGCGGCTCGCTCGTCGGATGACCCTCGCTATAGGGTCAGATGGAAGGGGACGACCGGAGACCCGGCCCCACCCAAGGGAGTCGCAGCGCCGAATGGAAAATGAATCCCGGACATTTTTCGTCTGGCTTGTTCGCGTACTAGTTGGCCTGCCGGGACCGTCAGGCGGAATGGCAGTACTCTCATCTTGAGGACAGCGGGAAGGCATGGAGATGGCACCACCAAAGGCAGCGCCCAGTCCCCGGTGTGGAAGTGCGCGGGTCGCTGGTCTGGCGGTCGTCGCCGCTCTGGCCCTGGCTTTCGTTGCGGCACCGAGCGGCGAGGTCCGCGCGGAGCGCATCACAAACGGTCAATTTTTCAAGGGCCTACAGGGATGGGACGCTCCGTCTGCGGCCGTCGTCGAGGACGGGAGGGGATGCCTTCCCGGCGCGCTGTGGGGTGAGGACCAGAGCCTGTCGCAACAGGTCTCCCTTGAAGGTGGTCAGACCTACGAGCTGTCACTGGTCGCCATGATGGACCCCCCCGGGCCGATGAGCGTGAGGCTCGAGGACTCTCCGGGTGCGGGGCATACCTCGTTCATAGAACCGGTGATCGTGCCCGTAGGCTATGACCGGAGGGAGTTGCGCTTCACGGTGACTCCGGGGGCAGCCTCGTCGGATCCGAAGATCCACCTCCTCCAAGACAGCGGCCCCAGTGAGACTGGGACTCTCTGCGTTGATGACGTCTCCTTGCTCCCCGTGCAACCCGCGAACGCGGCAGGGCAGTCCGGCTCGCCGATTCGGGTCAATCAGTTGGGTTACCTCTCGAGCGGACCCAAACATGCCACCGTGGTGACAGATGCTGTCGAGCCTAAAAGGTGGAAGCTGGTGGACTCTGCTGGCGACATGCTTGCCACTGGAGCGACCGTGCCCCGCGGGTTAGACCCTAGTGCCAATATGTCGGTACAGACCATTGATTTCACCTCAGCGGCCGAGGGCATAGATGGCACGGAGATGAGGCTACAAGTCGATGAGGCCGTCAGTGCGCCGTTCGAAATTCGCGATGATCTCTATTCCGGTTTAGCCAGAGACAGCATGGCCTTCTTCTACGCCAATCGCAGCGGTATCGAAATCGCGGATGCTGTCTTGCCGGGGTACGGCCGCCGGGCCGGGCACGTCGGCATTGATCCCAACCGTGGTGACACGAGTGTCAGCTGCCTGCCCGAATCTGATCCCGGTCAGCATTTGTATGATAGTCCGTGGACCTGCGAGACGACGTTC
>JBGTGC010000341.1:0-2357 GCA_041746935.1 Dermatophilaceae bacterium | reverse complement strand
TGACCGCGAGCGTCGCAACGCCATCGCGGTTTGGGCGGCCTCCTTCGCCGGTGGTGCCGCATTGGGTCCGATCATCGGCGGGTTCCTCCTGGAGCACTTCTGGTGGGGCTCGGTCTTCTTGATCAATGCCCCGATCATGCTGCTGCTGTTGATTGGCGCGTTCTTCCTCTTACCGGAGTCGCGCAACGCCAAGCCAGGTCCGTTCGACCTGTTCTCGGCTGCCTTGTCGATCGCTGGGATCCTGCCGTTGGTCTACGGACTGAAGTCGATCGGCACCGAGGGCTTCAGCGCCCTCGCGTTGGGCATGATGGCCAGTGGCGCTGCCCTGCTGTGGGTCTTCGTGCGCCGTCAGCGGGTCCTCAGCGAGCCGCTCCTGGACGTTGGCCTGTTCGAAGACCGGGTCTTCAGCGTGGCTGTGCTCACCAACCTGCTCAGCACCTTCTCGGTGATCGGGCTGCTGTTCTTCCTGCCGCAATACCTGCAAGTGGTCGTGGGTCTATCGCCGTTGCGCGCCGGGCTGTGGATGATGCCACTCGCGTTGGGCACCATCGCCGGCTCCCTAGCCGCGCCGCGTTTGGCCAACCTGCTGGGTCTGCGCGTGATCATCAGCGGC
Organism: Dermatophilaceae bacterium; assembly: GCA_041746935.1. Taxonomy (GTDB): domain Bacteria; phylum Actinomycetota; class Actinomycetes; order Actinomycetales; family Dermatophilaceae; genus Ornithinicoccus. The sequence goes on along the minus strand of JBGTGC010000341.1, from coordinate 1,744 downwards.
GGCATGCTGCTAGCCGCGACGGGTTTCGCATCGGGCGTTGTGTTGACGCAAGCTGCTCCGCTCGAGGGTCTGTTGGTGTGGCCCGCCATGATCGGGTTGGGCATCGGCATGGCAGAGAGCTTGACCAACGACGTGATCGTGGCGAGCGCTCCGGCCGAACGCACCGGTGGCGCGGCGGCGATCTCGGAGACGGCATACGAATTCGGTGGAGCGATGGGCACCGCCGTGCTCGGGACCCTTGGTTTGGCCGTCTATCGAGCTGGTCTTGATGCTGCCCCGGTGTCTGTGCCGGAGAGTGCTATCGAGGCCGGAAGTGACACCCTCGGTGGGGTGAGCGCTGCCGTGGCGGGCCTGCCTCCTCAGGTGGCCGACACCTTCGTCGCGGTGGCTAACTCGGCTTTCACCGACGGCATGTCGGTAGTGCTCGGTGTGGCCGCCCTGGTGATGGCCTACACCGGTGTGCAGGCGTTGATCGTGCTGCGGGAGGGTGCGCTGACCGAATCCGAGTTGTCAGCGCCAGAACCTGTGGTAGCGACAAGACTGCACACAGAGAAGGCCAAGGAACTGACACCGTGAGCGGTCCGACGAAGCGGGCCCATGTGCCGGTCGCACAACGACGGGCACAACTCGTCGAGGCCGCACAAGCGGTGATGTTGCGCGAAGGTGCGTGGGGATTGACCACTCGTGCGGTCGCCGCCGAGGCGGGTGTGCCGCTGGGCGCGGTGCACTACGCCTTCGACTCCAAGGGTGCGCTCATCAGCGCCGTTTTTGGGGCCGACATCGCGTCGGTAGCAGCCGTCGTCGGTGAGGCGTTGGCGCGCGGCGGCGCTCCGGAGGAGATCATCGTTCGGGCCGTTCGCCGGTATGCCGAGGAACTGCGCGCAGACCCGCAGGCCGAGTTGGTCGTCCAAGAGTTGGGTCTCATGGGTGTCCGAGATCCGGAATTGGTGCACCTTGCAGCCGAAGCCGTCAGGGGCTATCGGGCCGAGATCGTGGCGTTCCTCAAAGGTGTCGAGGCGGTCGCAGCGGAGGGTGGCCGGTCGTGGCAAGCGCCCATCGAGGTGATCGCGGAGGTGTTCTTCGGCCAGCTCGTCGGGTTGGCGCAAAACTGGCTGTGCACCTCAGATGACGACCTGCTGGACGTCTGCCTCGAAGAAGTCGCCCTGCAGTTGAGTCTTCGGCTCTCGCCGTCCTGACTCGCTTACCGGCCCACGATGCTCTGTTCCAGCGCCGCTCGCGGCAGACGTGGAGCTCGCGGCGGCCTACTGGACTTCGGCGTCCGGCGGGGGGAGTTGGTAGGTCACTTGGCGTTCGACCGAAGCCACGCCGACGACCTGCACCACCGACTGGCTGCGCTCCTCGTCGGGCACCGAGCCAGTGATCATGCCGAGCCCGTCGAGGATCTGGTCGATCTGCATACCTCGATCGCGCAGTTGTGACGCCACGCCCTGGATGTCTTCGAGGTGTTGATCGTCCACGCTGACCACCACCTGCTGCCAGTGGCTGTAACTCACCACCGTGGGTTCTGTTGACGCCTGCTCAGGACGTGGGACGCCATGATCCGGGAGGCCGGGGTTTGGTGGGTCGATCACGGCGCTACCCGCACTATCCCCAGCCCGACATCCACCGAGGGCAGGTCGAGCCGCTGTGTCTCCATCGCCAGCGTGGCCCACAACTCGAGCCCGCGACGACCGGTGGCCTGCGCCCAGAGCGCCGCGACCCCGGCTGCGTGCGGGGTGGCCAT
>JBGTGC010000340.1:0-2150 GCA_041746935.1 Dermatophilaceae bacterium | reverse complement strand
GGTCTCCTCGATGACCTCTAGCGCGCTCGCGTTGACGACATCGCGCATCTCGAGGTCGGTGTAGCCCCAGTCAGCCTGGAGCCGCTTGCGGCGCTCGGCCGGCGGCTCAGGCAAGGTGGCCCGGAGCCGCTCGACGTCCTCAGCGCTGGGAGCCACCGGCACCAGGTCGGGCTCGGGGAAGTAGCGGTAGTCGTCGGCGTCGGACTTCGGGCGGCCCGACGTGGTGACTCCCGTGTCCTCGTGCCAGTGGCGGGTCTCTTGGAAGATCGACTCCCCTGAGTCCAGGACCGCAGCGTGACGTGACATCTCATAGCTCACGGCCCGCTCGACCGAACGCAGAGAGTTCACGTTCTTGGTCTCGGTCCGGGTGCCCAGGGAGACCGCCAACTGCTCGGCTCCCCACGGGTCGTCTCCGGCCTTCGGGCGCAGCGACACGTTCGCGTCGCAGCGCAGCGATCCCTGCTCCATCTTCACGTCCGAGACGTCCAGCGCGCGCAGCAGATCCCGCACGGCCCCGACGTAGGCCTTCGCGATCTCGGGGGCACGAACGCCAGCACCGACCAGCGGTTTGGTGACGATCTCGATCAGCGGGATGCCGGCTCGGTTGTAGTCCACCAGCGAGTGATCGGCCCCGTGAATGCGCCCGGTCGCCCCGCCGACGTGCAGCGACTTGCCGGTGTCTTCCTCCATGTGGGCACGCTCGATCCCCACGCGATACGTCGTGCCATCATCCAGATCGACATCCAAGAAGCCTTCGAAGGCAATCGGCTCGTCGTACTGACTCGTCTGGAAGTTCTTGGGCATATCCGGATAGAAGTAGTTCTTGCGCGCAAAACGGCACCACGACGCGATCTGACAGCTCAGTGCCAGCCCGATCCTGATCGCCGACTCCACGGCGACGGCATTGACGACCGGAAGGGCACCGGGCATGCCGAGGCACACGGGGCAGGTCTGCGTGTTGGGCTCCGCGCCGAAACCGGTCGCACAGCCACAGAACATTTTGGTGGCGGTGCCTAACTCGACGTGCACTTCCAGGCCGAAGACCGGGTCATAACGGGTCAGCAGCTCGTCGTAGTCCACGACGGCTTCCGTGACGTGTGCGGTCATGGCGACACCTCCTGAGTCTGGGTATGCGACGCCCTGATAGCCGGAGCCTTGTCGAGCAGCGGCCCGCCCCACACCTGGGTCAACGCAGCCTCCAAAGCTGCCCCGACGGCATACATCCGGTCGTCCTGCGTGGCTGGCGCGAGCACCTGTATGCCCACGGGCAGGCCATCTTCGTCAGCGAGTCCGCACGGCAATGAGAGGCCGGGGATGCCGGCAAGGTTGGCTGGAATGGTGGCGATGTCGTTGAGGTACATCGCCAACGGGTCGTCGTCGTTGGCGCCGAACGCGAAGGCGGTCGTCGGGGTCGTGGGGCTGATCAAGACGTCGACTTGCTCGAACGCGGCCGCAAAGTCGGCGGCGATCAAGGTGCGGACCTTCTGCGCCTGGCCGTAGTAGGCCTCGTAGTAGCCGCTGGAGAGCGCATAGGTGCCCAAGATGATCCGCCGCTTGACCTCATCGCCGAACCCGGCGTCGCGACTGGACGCCATGACCTGCTCGGCGCTGGGAGCCGCAACGTCGTCCGGGCCGACCCGCAGGCCGTAACGCATGGCGTCGTACCGCGCCAGGTTCGAGGACGCCTCACTCGCAAGGATGAGGTAGTAGGCGGCCATGGCGTACTGGAAATGCAGGCAGGAGACGTCCACGATCTCGGCCCCCAACTCCTGCAACTGGCTGACTGCTTCGTCAAACCGGGCGCTCACCCCGGCTTGGAATCCTTCGCCGGAGATCTCCTTGACCACGCCGATCCGGATACCGCTCAACTCGCGGGTAGCCGCCGCCTGCGTGACCGCCGGGACGGGCCCTTCGATCGAGGTCGAGTCCATCGGGTCGTGCCCAGCGATGACCGAGTGCAGTATCGCGGCGTCAGTCACCGTTCGAGTGCATGGGCCGATCTGGTCCAAGGAGGAAGCCAGCGCGATGATGCCGTATCGGGACACCGCGCCGTAGGTCGGCTTGGCTCCGACCGTGCCGGTGACGGCGGCTGGCTGACGGATCGAGCCGCCGGTGTCCGAACCGATCGCCCACGGCGCGAGGTGTGCCGC
>JBGTGC010000339.1:0-6464 GCA_041746935.1 Dermatophilaceae bacterium | reverse complement strand
GGGGTGCGCGTGGCCATCGGGCACACCGAGGCCGACTACGACACCACGGCTGCGGCAATCGCGGCGGGGGCGAGCGTCGCAACCCACCTGTTCAACGCCATGCCTGCCATGCATCACCGCGCCCCCGGCCCCGTCGCCGCGTTGCTGGAAGACCCACGGGTCACGGTGGAACTGATTGCCGACGGGACGCACCTGCATCGGGCAGTGCTCGAGCTTGTCGTGGCCCGCGTGGGACCGACCAGAGTGGCTTTCGTGACCGACGCGATGGCCGCAGCGGGTATGCCGGATGGGGCCTTCACACTCGGGCAACTCGAGGTGCAGATGCAGTCGGGTATCGCCCGGCTGACCGATGGCACCCTGGCCGGCAGCACCGCCACGACCCAGGCGCTGTATGCAGCGGCGCTCGAAGTATGCCGAAGCTACGGCGACCCGGCCCTAGCCGCAGCAACCATGACCGCGCGGACTCCTGCCCGAGCACTGGGGTTGCCCGATATCGGAACGCTCCAGCCCGGGACTCGGGCCGACCTGCTCGTGTTGGACGCCAACAACCGCGTCCTGCGAGTCATGTCTGCCGGGCAGTGGCTGCGGTCATAGGGGGTCGCAGACGCGCTCAGTCAGCCGGTGCTGCGGCGGCTGTGCTCGGTCGGCCAACGCTTCGAGGACGTGTCGGTAGGGCTTACCGGTAGCTCGCGTCATCCCGATCTCACACGTGCGGTTGCTGGAGACGTAGCCGTCGGCCGCGAAGCGGGCGACCTCTTCGGCTTCGCGACGGGTGGCCGATGCGGTCAACTCCGGGTGCAACAAACCGCGATCCCCAGCGAACGCGCAGCAACCCCACGACGGGGGCACGACCACCTCGACGCCAATAGCGCTGGCCACCTGAAGCAGCGCCTCCGTCGTCCCTGCGCGCTGCCCAGAGCAGGTCGGGTGCACCACGATCGAGTCCAACTGCTCGGGCACTTCGAGGGCGGGCAGGACTCGCTCGGCGACGAACGTCACAGCATCGATCACCTGCAGGTCTGGCGCGCGATCGACGAGCATTTCGATCAACCCCTCGGCGCACGATGAGGCGTCCACGATGATAGGCAACCTGCCATTCTCACTGGCTTCACGCAGCGCCGGCACGACCTTGGCGGCCATCACGTCGTAGCCTTTGACCAGGCCCTTCGACTTCCACGGGGTCCCACAGCACAGGCCGCGCAGCGCAGTGGGAGTGCGCAGCGGCACGTCGGCCATGGCGCACAACTTCACGAAGGCATCGGCCGCCCCAGGGCTCGGTCCCCCACTGCGACTCTCACTCTGCGCATCGGGACCAAACATGGTGCCGATGCAGGCCGAGAAGAAGACAGCCTCAGCGCCGCTCTCATCCAGTCGTGGCCGCAAGGTTCCGCCCACCGGCAACCGGTCGTCATACAGGGGAACGATGTCTGCGCTCACGACTCGGCGCCCGAGGCTGGTGGCGCCACGCGGCAGCGACGACGGCAGTTTCGCAGCGAGGGTCAGCCCCAGGCCACCCGCGGCTGCGACCCCTGCCCAGCCGTGCGCGGCCACGGCCCCCAAGGAGTCCTGCACTCCGCCGACGCTGTCGAGGCGCAGCCTGCGGACCAGGTCCCCGGTGTTGATCAGCACCGGGCAGGCGGTGACGCACATGCCGTCCACGGCACACGTCTGCACCCCCTCGTACTCGTAGTCCTGCTCTAGTTCTCGAGCGAGATCGTCATCACCCCGGATGCCGGCGGCGACGATCTCTCGGCGTAGGACGATCCGTTGCCGCGGGGTGAGCGTGAGGTCGCGCGAGGGGCACACCGGCTCGCAGAATCCGCACTCCACGCATCGCCCGACCTCTTCCTCAACCTTGTGGTTGGGCTTGAGATCACGCAGATATGCCGTGGGGTCATCGGACAGGACGTTGCCCGGGTTGAGCAGACCGTGCGGGTCGATGACGCTTTTGATCTGGCACATCACCGCATACAGCTCATCGCCGTATTGCCGCCGGACGAACGCAGCCATGACGCGCCCGGTGCCGTGCTCAGCTTTGAGCGATCCGCCGTTGCCCAGCACGAGATCGACCAGGTCGTGCGTGAAGGACCCGTAGCGGCGCAGAGACGCCGGGTCGTCGAACCGCTCGTGGAGCAAGAAGTGGACGTTGCCGTCCTTGGCGTGGCCGAAGATCACGCTGTCGCGATAGGCGTGCCGCTCGAAGAGGTCAGTCAACGAGGTGCACGTGGCCCCCAAGAGGTCGGCCCGCACGCTGACGTCTTCCAGCAGCGCATTGGTGCCCGGTGGACGGGCGCTGGCCACCGCACTGTAGAGCCCTTTGCGGACCCGCCACAGCCTGGCCTGATCTGCACTGCGAGAGGTCAGCTCGACGTCGGCGACCGGCAACGACGCCAACGTCCGGGCGGCTTCGGCACTCTTGTCCTCGAGTTCCTGCGCGGACATCGCGTGATACTCGACCAAAAGCGCTGCGTGACGATCGAGGTGCAGGTCGCCGATCTGGCGCGGGCAATCCGGGTCGCTCTGGGACACCCGGAGGGAGGCCGCGTCAAGCAGTTCGGCGGTGGCCGTGCCGCTGTCGATGAGCTGCGGCACTGCGGCGGTGGCCGCAGCCAAGTCCTCGAACACCAGCAAACCGGTGCTCGCGTGGGTCGGGACCTCGACGGTGCGCATCACGACCTCGGCGACAAAGCCGAGCGTGCCTTCGCTGCCGATCATCAGGTGGGCCAGGATGTCGATCGGGTCCTCGTAGTCGAGGAGGGCGTTGATGCCGTATCCCATCGTGTTCTTCATGGAGAACAGCCGCTGGATCGTCGCTGTGGACTCCGCGTTGTCCAGCACACGCGCGCGCAGTCGAGCCAGCGCGTGCCAGATATCGGGCTCGGTGGCACGCAGGTGGCTGGAGGCCTGCGGGTCGCGGGTGTCAATGGTCGTCCCGCTGGGCAGCACGATGACCATCGACTCAGCGGTGGCGTAACTGTTGAACTGGGTTCCGCACTGCATACCGCTGGAGTTGTTGGCAATCACCCCTCCCAGCGTGCAGGCCCCCTCGCTCGCCGGGTCCGGCCCGAGTTTGGTGCCAAAAGGCGCCAATCGGGCGTTGACTGCGCGGATGGTCGAGCCCGGTCGGACCCGAACCCGCCGCCCGGCGTCGAGCACCTCGATGCCTTCGAAGTGGCGGCGTGTGTCGACCATGACCGCATTGCTGACCGCTTGGCCGGACAGACTCGTGCCGGCGGCGCGGAAGGTAAGGGGAGCCCCGGCGGCCGCGCAGGCTCGGAGCACTGCGGCCACCTGCTCTGTCGAGGTCGGGCGCACCACCATTTCGGGAATCAGCAGGTAATGGGAAGCGTCGTGGGCGAGCGCGTAGCGATCGATGGCCCGCGTGCTGACCGCCTCGTCGCCTAACTCGCTGCGCAGGCCGGTCGCGAGCCCGGGCCAGCGGGTGTCGGCCTGCTCCGTCAACTCAGCCATGTGGCGAGTGTAGGCAAGATCGCCAGCGCCCGACCCTCCAGCCCTGACATACGACACCTTGTAGTTGTACGGTGAGGTGTCTTGCTCGCAAGCGCCGTGAAGGAGTCGACGATGTCCGATCTATCCGAACGTGACTGCTGGGAGCTGCTCGCCACGGCTCGGTACGGGCACCTGGCCTATCACTTGGCGGGTGAAGTGCACATCGTGCCGATCAACGACATCACCTCGACGGCGATCTTCCGCTCGGCCAGGGCAGCAAACTCCTGGGTGTGGTGATGGACCACGACGTCGCCTTCGAGATCGGTGACGCGGTCGACCCGCTGATCGTCTGGGTCGATGAGGCCAAACATCTCGTCGGGGCCGTCGACATCACCGAGGCCACCGGAGGCCGCTTCGAACTCCACCGGGCATACCGGGGGTGGTTCTCTGTCGCGCTTCGTGTGGGTGATCCGGCGGGGCGAGGTCGGCGGGGCCCGCGGTGGCGGCAGCGCGGACGTTTTGCCGCGACGAGGCCATCGTGGCGACGGGCAACCGTCCTGACCTTTCGTCGTTGTCCGAGGTCCGCTTGGATCTCGATCCGCGCCTGCAGGCTCCACGCGCCTTGGCCCCAGCATCGATCCCAACCAGCACTCGTGTGGATCAGTGGCACCGCACGATTTCGACGTCCTGCAACAGGGCGATCCCGGTTTGTTCATGGCGGTGATGAAGTCGTATGGCCGAGCTAGTTCGTTCTTGGCCAGGGTGGGCTTCGAGCAGGTTCGATCCATTGCCGCGTCGATCGACGGCGACCTCGACTCGGCCCGAGCGGTCGTGTTGAACCTGCCGGACACGGGAGTATGCGGCGGTGCCGGCCCGTTCGACTCGACCGTCTCGGCATCTCCTGGCTCACCCGACAACGTCCCCATTGCGGCTGGATGCTGCACGACATAATGGCGCGATGGTGGACACGTGAGCGCTGGTCGGCACTTCACCTTCACCGCTCCCCTCTGGGAGTGGCAGGAGGCCAACTGGTTTTTCGTCACCGTCCCCGAGCAGATCAGCGACGAGATCGCCGACCTCACGGCGGGGCTGAGCGCGGGCTTCGGGTCTGTCCGAGTCGAGGTGACGATCGGGACGAGCACCTGGAAGACGTCGCTCTTTCCGAGCAAAGAAGAAGGGGCCTACGTGCTGCCGATGAAGAAGGCAGTGCGAGCGGCGCAAGGACTCACGGTCGGCACCGTGGCCGAGGTTTCGATCACCGTGGTCAACACGTGATCCGACGCCTCATTGACGACCAGACCGAGCCCCTGCGCCGCCGCCGGTTCAGACGTTCTTGACGGCCGAGATCTCGATCTCCAAGGTGACCTTGTCCGAGACCAGCACGCCGCCGGTCTCCAGGGCCGCGTTGAACGTCATTCCGAAGTCCGAGCGCAGGACGGTGGTGCTGCCCTCGAAGCCGATCCGCTGCATACCGAAGGGGTCAGTCGCTGCGCCGGCGTATTCAAAGTCGATGCTGACCGGGCGGGACACGCCTTTGATGGTGAGTTGCCCGCCGATGCGCAGGGTCTCGGCGTCCACCGGCTCGACGGAGTCGGAGACAAAGGTGATGGTGGGGAAGGTCTCGGCGTCGAAGAAGTCGCCGGTGCGCAGGTGGCCGTCGCGGTCGGGGTTGCGGGTGTCCAGGCTGGCCACGACAAGGGTGACTGATACAGATGCGTCGCTGAGCGAGTCGCCGCCGGTGACGGAGCCTTCGAACTCGGTGAAGGTCCCACGGACCTTGGTCACCATGGCGTGCCGGGCCACGAAGCCCATCTGGGAGTGCTGCGGGTCAATCGTGTAGTCGCCGGTGATGTCGCTCAGGGCCTGTGGCTGTTGGGTGGATGTCGTCATGCTCGCTCCTAGTTGAAGTCTGTGGGTCGATATCGCGGCCCTTGGTTGATGTGTCACCTACTTTAGAGGACTATTGTGTGACATGTCAACCACTCCGCTAGACTCCAGGGATGAGTAGCGACGAGCCGGCCTGGCTGAGTGAGGGGCAGCAGCGTGTCTGGCGTCAATGGATCGCCGCAAACAGCGAGTTGAACGCTGCCATCGGCAGACAGCTCGGCCGCGATTCGGGTATGTCGCTGGCCGACTTCGAGGTGCTGGTCCGCCTCACCGAGTCAGCCGAGGGCCGAGTGCGCATCGTGGAACTCGCCGACACGATGCAATGGGAACGCAGCCGGCTCTCCCACCACCTGACCCGCATGGAGAAGCGAGAGTTGATCACCCGCCGCGATTGCGCCGCCGACCGTCGCGGAGCCTTCGCCGAGGTGACCGCCACCGGCCGAGACCTGATCGAGCAAGCCGCTCCGGGTCATGCAGATCTAGTCCGCTCGCTGTTCTTCGATGGCCTGTCCACCGAAGACCTTGCGGCCATGGACCGCGTCACTGCCTCGCTATTGGCCCAGCTCTCCGAACTCTAGAGACGCTGAGTTTGGAGACGCCTGCTTCACGATCCCTACTCTGCAGACGCCTGCGAGACGTTGCGGAAGAGGTAGGTCCCCACGGTCACACCATTGACCGCGCTGGTTTCACCGGTCCCAAACATCTTGGTCGAGGATTCTTGCCGCCCAACCTCGAGCTGCGCTTCGTGGAAAACCTGGCCGGCGTCCATCGCCACGGCAGCAGCGCCGACCGGGCTGGCGAGGATCCGCTCTCACTCCTTGGTGCCTTCGGCGGTGTGCAACTCCTCCAGCCGCGCGATCCGGTAGGCCTCGGCCTTTGCTTCCTTGTCGCGGCGGTTTTGCTCACGTTGCACTGGGTTCTTGAACGCCGGTTCCCCTCGGTGTGTGCAGCGCATTCGTGCGCCGGACGGTGACTCACCTATGACGGCACGACCGTGACCCCGGTTGTGTGGCTACGCTGATCGTCCCTGCAGGTTCTCTCCCAAGACAAGGTCGTGCCGAGATGTTTGAGCGCCCTTCCGTGCTGTTTGTCTGCAAGAAGAACGGCGGCAAGTCGCAGATGGCAGC
>JBGTGC010000338.1:0-3629 GCA_041746935.1 Dermatophilaceae bacterium | reverse complement strand
TCCGGCGGCTCATCATCGAACATACGTTCACACTAAACCAGCGCTATGACATACCTCGCGGCCTCTGTTCGCGCAGCAGCAACGCAGCATCAAGAGACGTCACTGAGAGTCTCGCCCGTCACCTTCGCTCCCTTGACGCGCCTGAATGTTAGCGACTAACATTCAGGCATGGGTCGCCTCCGAACTCACGAACGTCTGCAGAACATCGGTCTCGCGCTGATCGTTGACGAAGGCTACGAGTCCGTCACCGTCGAGCAGATCGCGCGGGCGGCCGGTGTCTCACATATGACGTTTTTCCGGCACTTTCCGACCAAGCAGTCCCTCGTCCTGCAGGACCCGTTCGACCCGGAGATCGCGGCAGCGGTCGCGGTCCAACCACGAGATCTCACGGCACTCACTCGAGCCTGCCGCGGGATCCGCATGGCGCTGGATGCGATGAGTTTGCCGGAGGAAGAACAGGTCAAGAAGCGGGTCCGGATCGTGGCCACCACACCTGCTTTAACCGCCGGTATGTGGGCCAACACCGTTGACACTCAAACGGCGGTGAGTCGGGCCTTGGCTGAGGTGTCGCCGCCCTTTGAGTCAGACGTCGCCGCGGCGGCCACCATCGGGGCGCTGACCGCCGCCGTTCTCGCCTGGGGAGCCGGTGATACGGACACGACCCTGAAAGACAATCTGATGGAAGCACTGAACATCCTCGACCCGGGCGGCCGCGCCCTGGAGTCACGATGAAAACCGCAACCGGTGAGGCGTTGCGATGCAGCCGCCTCACGAAGCAGTTCGGCCAAGGCGTCGTGATCGATGACCTCACCTTGTCCGCTGAACCCGGCGAAGTCGTGGCCCTCATCGGGCTCAACGGAGCCGGCAAAACGACATTGATGCGGCTGGCGCTGGCGATGACGCACCCCGACTCCGGCTCAGCGGAAATCTTCGGTCACGACGTCGCCGCGGCCGGACCCGAACAGTGGCGTTGGGTCGGCCACATGATCGAGTCGCCATTCGCCTATCCCGAGCTCACGGTCGCCCAAAACCTGTGGTCAGCGGCACGCTTACACGGCTTGAGCAGGGCGCAGGCCCCTCGCGCCGCCGCGCAGTGCATCGAACGATTGGGATTGACGGCATACCGAAACCGCCGTTGCTCCACGCTCTCGCAAGGCAACAAGCAGCGCCTCGGCCTGGCCAGCGCCGTGATCCATTCGCCCCGCCTGCTCATCCTCGACGAACCCACCAACGCGCTTGACCCGTCCGGGGTCGTGCTCCTGCGCGACCTGGTCAAAGAGGTCGCCCACCAAGGGGCAGCGGTCCTGGTCTCCAGCCACCACCTCGACGAGGTCGCACGGGTGGCTGATCGAGTCGAGGTCATCCATCGGGGCCGCGGGGTCGGGGAGTTGCCGCGCGACATCGTCGATCTGGAGCACGCGTTCTTTGAGATGGTCCACGCCGCCGATCGCGATGCGGAGAAGTTGCTCTCGGGGGCCACTCATGAAGCGTGATCTGATGCGTGCCGCGCTTGAGGTCGAGTGGCTCAAGCTGAGACGCTCCCACGTGATGGTGAGCACGACTGTGGTGCTGCTGCTGGCACCGCCGCTCATGGCATCGGCGTTTGCCGCCTCCGCCGGACGATCCGGCACTGACCCGATGACACTCAAGGCGCGAGCAATGCTGCCCGGACCCGGCTGGGAAGGTTTCGCCTCCGCGTTAGGACAAGTCTTCGCGACCGGCGGGTTGCTCGGGATGGGCATCGGCGTGGCGTGGTGCTTTGGCCGCGAGTATGCCGACCGCACGATCGTCTCGTCCTACGCCTCGGCGACCCCGCGCGGTGCCATCGCCGCCGCGAAACTCGCGCTTTTGGCCCTGTGGACCCTCGCCATCGCCGCGGCCCTGGGACCATCCGCAGTCCTGATCGGCATCGCCACCGGGCTCGGACCTCCCGACAGCGAGGCCTTTACCGCGTTAGGCCGTGTCGTCGCGATGGCCGCCCTAACCGGCCTCCTCGCCCTCACCGTCGCCCTGTTCGCGAGTGCCGGTCGTGGCTACCTGGCTGCGTTCGGCGGGCTCATCGGGCTCATCGTCGCCGCACAGGTCGCGGTCCTGGCCGGAGTCGGCTCTTGGTTCCCCTTCTCCTCACCGGCCCTATGGGCCGCGAACTCTGCCAGCATGCCCGGGGTGTCGAACGCACAGCTCACCCTCGTCCCGATCCTGTCCCTCGCCGTCGCGACGGTCACGGTGATCTGGTGGCAGCGACGGCCCCTCGTCTGACGTGCCGAGCCGGCTCCAGCGTTCGGCAGCGGCAACGGCCTCACCCGCGCTGCATGACCTCGCGGGCCGCTCTTTCGATGGTCTCTTCCGTCAGCAGCACGTCGAGGGCTGCGTCGCCGAGCGGGATGAAACTGTCGCGGCTGGTGACGCGGCCGATCCGGCCCGTGAACCCGGCATCCACCAAGGCGGTGACGATGCCCTCGGAGACTCCCCCGGTGCGGCGGGTTTCGTCGACGACCAGGACTCGCCCGCTGGCGTTCGCCGCCGCGAGCATCTCGGCCACCGGCAGGGGACGGAGCCAGCGCAGGTCAACGACCCGGGTCCCTATCCCCTCTTCCTTCAGCCGCCGGGCCACTCGCAACGACATCGGCACCCCGTTCGCAAACGTCAGAATCGTGATGTCAGTGCCGTCGCCGTAGCCCCGCGTGCGGCCCCACGCGGGTTGGCTCAACGTGCCGGGAGCCGGATAGGCGGCAGCCCACTCGCCGTCGCCTGGTTCGTAGAGGTCCCTCGAGTGATACAGCGCGATGGGCTCCAGGAACACGCACACCGACCCGCGCACGCGGGCCGCCGCCAGGCAGGAGCGCATCATCACGGCGGCGTCGTCGGGGCGCGACGGGGACGCGATCACCAAGCCCGGGATATCGAGCAGTGCACCGAGCGCGTTGTCGTTGTGGAAGTGGCCACCGAACCCCTTCTGGTAGCCATACCCGGCCACTCGCACGACCATCGGGTTATGGAGCTGGCCGTTGGAGAAGAAGGGCATCGTCACCGCTTCGCCCCGCAGCTGGTCCTCGGCGTTGTGCAGGTAGGCGAGATACTGAATCTCCGGGACCGGCAACAAACCGGTCAGGGCGGCACCCAAGGCGATACCCAGGATCGACTGCTCGTCCAACAGCGTGTCAAACACCCGCGCCATACCCAGACGTCGCTGCAGCAGGCGGGTCACCCCGTAGACCCCGCCCTTGCGGCCCACGTCCTCACCGAAGGCGATCACCCCTGGATCGGCCGCCGCGCCCTCGAGCAGCGCCCGGTTGATCGCCTGAGCCAAGGTCAACGGCCCCTCGTCCTCGGGCAAGGTCTCGCCGAAAACCGTATGCCGGGTCGCGGCGTCGGCCGGAGTCTCAGCGAGCGCGGTCACCCGGTCCGGGTCGGGACCGGTGAGGGGCAGCATGATCGCCTCGGCCCCGGTCAGCTTGGGCCAGGTCGAGACCTCCGTCGCCGTGTCCTTAACCTCATGACGGACGGACTCGTAGCGCTCGATGACGTGCCCTGCGGTCAGCACGCCCGCGGCCACCAGCAGTCGGGCCGTCGCCAACACGGGGTCCTTGGCCCGGTCGGAGGTGATGTCGGCCTGCGACCGGTAGGCC
>JBGTGC010000337.1:0-14009 GCA_041746935.1 Dermatophilaceae bacterium | reverse complement strand
GGCCTGGTCGCTCACTGATCGCAACATGACCCTGCTGTGGGCCGCCGCCGCACTCAGCGCCCTGATGCTGGCCCGCCTGCTGCTCAGCGGTCACCGAGTCGGCACCGGCCTGCGCACCCTGCGGCAGCGGCACCGCGAACTCGTCGACCTGCTCGGCGACGTCGACCCGAACACCAGCGTGACCGTGCTCCAGCACGCCAGCCCCACGGCATACTGCGTGCCGGGTGGTCGCCGCCAGATCGTGCTCACGGCCGGCGCGGTGGCGGCCCTCGACCCTGAGGAGCTCAGCGCGGTGCTCGCTCACGAGCGCGCTCACCTGAACGCCCGGCACGACCTCATCCTAGAGTTCTTCACCGTCCTACACTTCGCCGTCCCGGGGCCGGTCCGCTGTGACGCGGCGCTCAGCGAGGTCCACCTGCTGGTCGAGGCACTGGCAGATCGGGCCGCCATCCGGGTCAGTGGAGCTAAGCCGCTGGCCCGAGCACTGATGACGATGCACCGTGCGGCTCACCCTGAAGCGACGATGGGCGTGGGCGGCACTGCCGAGCAGACGAAGGCGCGGCTATTGCTCATCGCCGACTCCGCGAATCCCCGACACGGGCGCGCCGCTGCGATGGTCTGCTTCGCCGTCGCGGTTCTCACGATCCCGTTTGGGCTGGTCGCCCTGACCGTGTAGGTGCTCGCACGGCCCGTGGTACTTCAGCCAGCGTGTGACCATTGGCCCCATGGCTCAGACACCGCGAACGCGACGTGGTTGGTGGCGGATCAGCCTCGGTGCGCTATGGCTCGGGGTTGCGGCATGGTCGTGGGCGACTCCCGCGGGTGTGCAGCAGCGACGCACTGGGCCCTCGTCATCATCCGCAGCATGGCGGTGCTGCTGAGCGTGGTCGTGCTCGGCGCGATGATCTATCTGCGGCCCCTCAGCGCATCCGCAGAGGCCATCGACTTGATGGACGGCTCGGCAGAGGTCAGCGTCACAGACGCTCCGACCACGATCACACTGTCCGGCACGTCGAGCGGAAGCGCTTCCGGGACGGGACTGATCTTTCAGCCCGGGGCCCGCGTCGATCCGCGCGCCTACGTCCCGATCCTGAGCGGCCTCGCCAGCCAGGGCTACGAGGTCGTCATTGTCAAGCAACCGTTCGGCATCGGCTTCACGGCCGTGAATGCCCCGGCGAGGATCATCGAGGAAAACACAAGCATCACCCATTGGGCGGTCGGCCGGCACAGCCTGGGCGGAGTGGCCGCATCCTCCTATGCCGAGAGCGACCCCGAGGTGGTCAAGGCCCTGCTGCTGTGGGCGTCATACCCGTTGGGTTCCCTCGCCGACAGGAACCTCACCGTCACGTCGGTGTCCGGCAGCGAAGACGGCTTGGCGGTGCCCGCCGACATCGAGGCCAGCAAGCCGGACCTGCCACCAGACACAACGTTCGTGGAGGTCGAGGGGGCCGTGCACGCCTTCTTCGGTGACTACGGCGAGCAACCGGGCGACGGTATGCCGAACATCTCGCGGGCCGACGCGCAGCAGCAGATCGTCGAGGCCAGCGCCGAACTGCTCGCGGGGCTGGATCCGCGCTGAGGGTTCGGGCCGAGGGCGGTCGGCGACGCGTCAGGAATACCGCTTTAGCCTGTGCGAAAGTGTCGCCCCAACGGCATAGGTGCACAGGCTAAGGGATTGCGGCCTAGTCTGGGCTGAGGACTACGAGTTGGAGGATGCGTCATGGGCGACAACGCCTGGGTGTGGTGGTTGGTAGCAGCAGCGGTGCTCATCGTCGCGGCGGTGATCTTGGTAGCCATGCGGCGCTCGGCGGCTCGCAAGGAAGCGGCTCGACTCCGAGAGAAGGCCGTCGCCGATGATCCGCGCATCACCGGCCAAGAAGCATCGGCCAAAGAACTGCGCGATGCGGCAGCGCTGGCCCGTCAGGACGCCATCGCCGCTCAAGAAGAAGCGGATCGCGCCGAAGGCCGTGCCCGCGCCCTGGAGCAACGCGCCGAAGAGGCCGTGATGTCTGCCCGCGAAGAGCGCGACCAGCAGACCGACGCCTACCTGCAGGCTGAAGCCAAGGACCCAAACTCGAAGAAGTAGGACTGCTCGCAGGCCTGAGAAGGTGGACCCTGCGCAGATGGACCCGGCGGATATGGCGACTCTGGGAAGATACCTCCATGGCCTCCCTTCTTGACGTCTCGCCTCCGCTTGCCCTCGGTGCCCTTGACAGTCGATACCGCGAGGCTGTCAGTCCCCTGGTCGAGCACCTGTCAGAGCCCGCTCTCAACCGGCAGCGGCTGCACGTCGAGATCGAATGGCTGATCTATCTCACGGGGCACGCCGTCGTCCCAGGGGCAGGCACTCTCAGCGCGCAGGAGCAGACTCGCCTGCGTGGGCTGATCGAAGACTTCGACGCCGACACGATCGCCGAGTTGGCCGCGATCGAGGCCGTGACGGTCCACGACGTCAAAGCCATCGAGCTCTTCTTGCGGCACCAGCTCACCGACCGCCTGGATGGGCGCGACGATCTAGCCGAGTTGGTGCACTTTGCCTGCACGTCTGAGGACATCAACAACCTGTCCTACGCCCTGATGATCAAGGGCGCGATCAGCCAGGTCTGGCTCCCCGCGGCGCAGCAGCTCATCACCCAGGTGGGCGACATGGCTCGCGAGTTGGCCGGCATACCCCTGCTGGCGCACACGCACGGTCAACCCGCCACGCCCACGACCATGGGCAAAGAACTGGCCGTGCTCGCCCATCGGCTCCAGCGGCAGGTCCGCCGGATCGAAAATGCCGAATACCTCGGCAAGTTCAACGGTGCCACCGGCACGTACGGCGCTCACCTGGCGGCGGTTCCAGGAGCCGACTGGCAGCACGTCTCGAACGACTTCGTCAGTGGCCTGGGCCTGACCTGGAACCCGTTGACCACCCAGATCGAGAGCCACGACTGGCAAGCCGAGGTGTATGCCGACGTGGCCCGATTCAATCGCGTCCTGCACAATCTGTGCACCGATCTGTGGTCCTACATCTCGATGGGCTACTTCGCGCAGGTCCGAGGCCAGGGCACCGTCGGGTCCTCGACCATGCCGCACAAGGTCAACCCGATCCGGTTCGAAAACGCCGAGGCCAACCTCGAAGTGTCCAATGCGCTGCTCGACGTGCTGGCCTCGACGCTGGTGACCTCACGGCTGCAGCGCGACCTCACCGACTCCTCGATGCAGCGCAACGTCGGCACCGCCCTGGGCCACTCGCTGCTGGCCATCGACAACGCCGGTCGCGGTCTAGCCGGGCTCGACGCCAACCCCGACTCGATGGCTGCGGACCTCGACGCCAACTGGGAGGTCTTGGCCGAGCCGATCCAGTCGGTCATGCGCGCCCTGGCCGCCGCTGGGGTTGAGGGCATGAGCAACCCCTACGACCGGCTCAAAGACCTGACTCGTGGCCGCCGGATCAACGGGAAAGACCTGCGCGAGTTCGTGCGGGGCCTCGGGCTGCCGAGCGAAGAGGAGCAGCGGCTCGTCGAGATGACGCCGACGAGGTACGTCGGACTAGCGCCTGATTTGGTCGAGCACCTGAGCTGAGGTGCGCCTGACCGTTGTGCTCGCTCTCAGCCCGTTGGAATGGTGCATTGGCGAGCACAACGGTCATCGGGTGAGTGTTGTCCTCCGTCAGGGACGAGGGTTGTTGGTGCCCGATGGCAGCACATTGAGCGGCTCACCGGTGGCCCCGTCGATGACCGGGCGCTCCCCCAGCGGGTCAACCAGGGTCACGACGGCTCCGTCGGCGCATTCTCCTCGGACAAAGTCCAGATCGTTGACAATGAGCGTCACGATGACCTGCTCCGGGGATTCCTCGGCCAGCAGGCGCGGATGTTGGTCGCAGGTATTGACGGCCGCTTCGACCAGCCGCGAGTTCGGCTGCCCGTAGAGCTCGATAATCCTAGGCTCTTCGGCCCCACAGCCCACGAGCAGCACACTGCTCATTGCCGCTGTCGCCAGAAGTCGCCGCACGTTGCCCTCCACTTTCTTGAACCTCCACGCTCTCGTAGACATAGAGATTAACGGGTCGGGCACTAATATCGATCCCCATGGCCAGCTGGAAGGACGTCGAGCGGATCGGCCTCGCGCTGCCCGAGACGGCCCTGGGCACGTCCTGGAGTCGCCCCGCGGTGCAGGTCAAAGACGCGTGGTTCGCGCTCGACCGAGGGCGACGGCCCGACGCGGTGGACGACGCGGGTGAGCGGATTGAGGGACTCATCGTGCTGTATGTCGAAGACGAAGAAACGAAACTGCAGATGGCGCAGGACGACTCCGGCTACTTCTTGACGACCGATCATTTCGCGAACAGCCGCATGATCCTGGTGCACCTAGACCGGATCCCGGCTGACGAACTTGAGGAGTTGCTCATCGAATCGTGGCTGATCAGGGCCCCAAAACGACTGGCTGCTACGTACCTCAGGACCCGAGCGCTCGATGAAAAATAGGGCTGCGCGCCAACTGCTGGTCATCTGCGCGCTCGTATTCGTGGCTTTCCTGGTGCTGCAGTACATCCAGAACGCCCTCCCATCCAGCGATGAGGAAACAGCGCAACCCAGTGCAACCGCTGCGGCATACCCGGAGCCTGGCCCCGACGAGGATCTGCCGGACTGCGCACTTGAGGACCTTCCGGCCACCACCCTCGTCGTGATCGAGGACATCAAGGCAGGCGGTCCTTACGACTACCCCGGCGATGACGGCGGAACGTTCGGCAACTACGAGGGCGAGCTGCCGGAGGAAGACCGCGGCTACTACCGCGCATACACGGTGGAGACGCCCGGTCTGGACCACCGAGGTGCGCGGCGCATCGTCACCGGCGGGCTGGACGCCGACGACCCCGAGGAGTGGTTCTTCACGCAAGACCACTATGAGAGTTTCTGCGAATTCGAGCCCGCCTCGTGATCCCTCGAGCATGCTTTCTCTTGCTCGTGCAGTGGGACAGCGTCGCGGCTCACACCGAGGGCTTTCGGAATTCCTCGGACCATCTGGCGGGTGGAGAATGTTGCTGCACCCTTCGACGATCCCTTCTTCACGATGGGACACTTCGAAGCGGCGAATGAGCACGACGCGACTTCACCCGCGTAGAGGGAATATCACACCCCCTGGGGGTATTGTGTACAGCATGACGACGCCCGGCTATAGCGACAGCAAGCTAGACCAACTGAAGCGGCTAGCCCGCATCGAGGGCCAGGTCCGCGGGATCGCTCGCATGGTCGATGAAGACACCTACT
This sequence comes from Dermatophilaceae bacterium, assembly GCA_041746935.1. Taxonomy (GTDB): domain Bacteria; phylum Actinomycetota; class Actinomycetes; order Actinomycetales; family Dermatophilaceae; genus Ornithinicoccus. Next base: position 8,757 of record JBGTGC010000337.1, on the reverse strand, counting down.
GCATCGACGTGTTGACCCAAGTCAGCGCGGCGACGAAGGCTCTGCAGGCGGTGAGCCTCAGTCTGCTCGAGGAGCACATCGGCCACTGTGTCGTCGACGCCGCCCGCGAGTCCGATGAAGCGGCTCAAGCCAAGGTCAGCGAGGCATCGGCGGCGATTGCCCGCCTCGTCCGCAGCTAGCACGCCTCACATTTGCACGCGCCACCGAGCAGCACCAGATGTGCACGCGCCCCCCAGCATCACTGCAAGAAGGAGTCATGACCACTTCCACCAGCCAGTCTCATCAGGTCGACCTCGACATCGAGGGGATGACCTGCGCGTCCTGCGTCTCGCGGGTTGAGAAGAAACTCAACGCACTGGACGGTGTCGAGGCCACGGTCAACCTCGCGACCGAAAAAGCCCGGGTCACCTATGCCGATCCGCGCACCGTGCAGGACTTGGTCGCGACCGTGGCCAAGACGGGATACACCGCCTCACCGGTCGTCGATCGAGGTAAGCCCGCTCAGAGCGAGCACGACGAGATGGCCCCCGGCGGCATGCAGCACGACCACATGAATCACGACCTGATCGGCGACGCCGCGCTGCGCCTGCGCGCCACCGTGGCCACGACCCTCGCCGTCATCGTGCTCCTCCTGGCCATGGTGCCGCCGATCCGTGAAGCCACCGGCGCCGCCAACCCGTGGTTTCAGTTCGCCCTCACCACCCCGGTCTACCTCTGGGCGGCCTGGCCGTTCCACCGCGCCGCGGCCATCAACGCCCGACACGGTGCCTCGACCATGGACACGCTGGTTTCGATCGGCGTCACGGCGGCATATGGCTGGTCCGTGGTGGCGGTGCTCACCGGATTCACCGGTCACCTCTACTTCGAGACCGCGGCCATCGTCACCGCGTTCTTGCTGATCGGCCGCTACTTCGAGTCCCGCGCGAAAGCCTCCGGCCGCTCAGCGCTGACCTCGCTGCTGCACCTCGGGGCCAAGGATGTGGCGATCCTGCGCAACGACCCCCGCAGCGGTGCCTGGCGTGAAGAGCGCATTTCCACTGACGACCTCGAGGTCGGCATGCGATTCGTCGTCCGGCCGGGCGAAAAGGTCGCCACTGACGGTGTGGTTGTCGACGGCAGCAGCGCCCTGGACACCAGCATGGTCACCGGCGAATCCGCCCCGATCGATGTCGGCAAAGGGGACCGGGTCACCGGTGCCACCGTCAACGCTCATGGTCGCCTGACCGTCGAAGCGACCCGAGTCGGCTCCGACACAACCTTGGCCCAAATCACCCGCCTGGTCGAGGACGCCCAGACCGGGCGAGCCCCAGTTCAACGCCTCGCCGATCGTGTCTCCTCCGTCTTCGTGCCCACCGTTCTGGTCGTCGCACTGCTGACGCTGATCGCCTGGCTGATCACCGGCCACGACCTCGGCCAGAGCATCGAGCCCGCCGTCGCTGTGCTGATCATCGCCTGCCCGTGTGCCCTCGGGTTGGCCACACCGACTGCGTTGCTGACCGGCACCGGCCGAGGCGCTCAGCTGGGAGTGCTCATCAAAGGTCCCCAGATCTTGGAGAGCACCCGACGTGTCGACACCGTCGTACTCGACAAGACCGGCACCATCACCACCGGCCAAGCCACGCTGACCGAGATCACCACCGCGGGCCGCTTGACAGACGACGCGGCGCTCACTGCCGCCGCCGCGGTCGAGAGCGGCTCCGAGCACCCGATCGCCCGCGCCATCGTTGACGCCGCACAGAGCCGATCACTGGCCATCCCCGACGTGCACGACTTCGCCAGCCTGGCTGGTCAAGGTGCTACCGCGAAGGTCAAAGACACCGAGGTCACCGTGGGCAAGGCCGACCTCTTCGACGAGGTCCCAGACGCACTGCATACGGCATTCGGTATGCCGGGCACCTCTGTTCTCGTCGGCTGGGGCGGGAAGGCTCGCGCCGTCTTGACGGTTGCCGACGAGACCCGTCCCACGAGCGCCGCCGCCATCGCGAGCCTTCGCGATCTCGGCCTCACCCCGCACCTGCTGACCGGGGACAGCGAGGCCACTGCCCGAGCCGTCGGCGAGCAGGTCGGCATCGACCCGGCTCACATCACTGCCGGGGTCTTGCCAGCGGACAAGCACGCTGCGGTTGCCGATCTACAGCGGCAAGGGCGAGTGGTGGCCATGGTCGGCGACGGCGTGAATGACGCCGCAGCGTTGGCCCAAGCCGACCTCGGGATGGCCATGGGGTCGGGCACCGACGTGGCGATGGAGTCCGCCGACATCGTGCTGATGCGCTCCGATGTCGAGTCCGTGGTGACCGCCATCGGTCTCTCCCGGCAGACGCTGAAGGTCATCAAGCAAAACCTGGCGTGGGCTTTCGGATACAACACTGCGGCGATCCCGTTGGCGGCATTCGGCCTACTCAATCCGATGATCGCCGGCGGAGCCATGGCGGCCTCCAGCATCATCGTGGTGCTCAACAGCCTGCGGCTGCGCGGCTACGCCAAATAAGAAGCGTGATGTCCATCACTTCAGAGACCGCGGCAACACCCAGCCCCACCGCAACCTGGACGAGCCGGTCTACCAACTCTCTGGGAAGCCTGTAGACCAGTGGAAGTCAACGCCTGCCGCCTGGCTATCGCTGCGCCCTGAACGCACGACCTCGGACATGCCGACTGGATGGTGCACGAAGGGCCACCAGTCACTACCCCTTAAAAAACGGTGGCTACTCTCGCTCTCTCGGAATAGATATGGACCACCTCGCCACCATCACCCGCGAAGCCCTCATCAAGCACGACACCCCTGCTGGCACCCTCATCGAGGCTCTTGCCCCGGCCGCAAAGCGCTATGGATACGAGAACGACACGACTCTTTCGATAGTCTGATCTAGCGAGGCGTGATGCCTTAGATGGTGACGGTGCCGCCCGCGGTTGCGAAGACCACGGACTCCAGCGCGTGCGCTTCGGAGTGGTCGAACTCGACGTCGATGCCGCTCTCCCACGATGAGGCGACATCCGGAACCCCGAGCCACTCGCGGATCTTCACCGGGTCCCCCGCGATGTGCAGTCCGACCAACTTGGCCCCATCACCGCCGAGCTTAGAGGGGTGGTGCTCCAGGGAGTCCCAGCGGACGAAGAATGGCAACTGCGGGTCTTCGATCAAAGATTTGATGCCGATTTGGTGCCAGGTCAACTCGATGCCCTCCGGGGTGTGCCGATTGCCCGGCACCGCCTCGCGCCCCAGTCGCTCCTCGATGTCCGACAGGTCGTCGACGGCCACCACCCACGCCATCCACCCGCCGCCCCGATCTGAGCGGGCCCGCACGGCTTGGCCGAACGGAGCCTTGTCCGACGCCGGGTGATCCAGCACCTCGACGACCTCGAGGTAGCGCCCATCGGCCAGCGGCAACACCATGTTTCGGGTGCCGAAGCGGGGATGGACACCGCCCTCACATGGGGTCACATGAAGCAACTCGGCCAGCCGCAGCGCGGTGGCTCTCATGCCTTCGGGTCCGGCTGCATAACAGACGTGATCGATCCGCATACCCAACATCGTGACACAGATCACCGGGTGCTTTGACCATCCGTCTATGTCGGGAGCGACCCGTTCATCGCTGCTCGACGCTGCCGCACGGCTTCGTAAACCACGATCGCGGCCGACGTCGAGACGTTCAGCGAGTTGGCCTGCCCGATCATCGGGATCCGCACTTTATGAACTGCCCCCTGGAGCATCTCCTCGGTCAATCCGTGCTTCTCCGCACCGACCGCAATGGCCAGCGGGCCGGCATACGAGATGTCGGTATGGAGCACGCTGGTGTCCGGGGTCGCCGCGATGATCGGTATGGCGCGGGCTGCCAACCAGGCCATCGCCGCCTCCGTGGTGTCGCTGGCTACCGGCATAGAGAACACAGTGCCCTTGGAGGAGCGCACCACATTGGGGTTGCCCCAGTCGGTCACCGGGTCAGCCGCGATCACGGCGTCGAGACCGGCCGCGTCGGCGGTACGCAGCATGGCCCCCAGATTGCCGGGCTTCTCCACACCCTCGCAGATCAGAAGGAGCGCATCGTCCGGAACCTCGAGCTCTGCGCAGCTCCGGCGCACGGTGGCGACCACAGCGAGGAATCCGTCAGGACCCTCCCGATAGGCCGCCCGCTCGAACGCCGCACGACTCAACTCGAAGATGTCGGCACCACGACTGGAGGTTTCGTCGATCAGCGCGCGCTGCGTGCCCGGATCGGCCATCAACTCCGGACAGAAGAACAGCGAGCGGGGTCGCACGCCAGCTGCCAGGGCCAGCTGCAACTCCTCATAGCCCTCGACGAGGGTGACGCCCTCTTCCTCGCGGGTGCGCCTGCGGCGCAGGGCTGCCAACGACTTGAGCCGCGGGTTGGCCGGGGAGGTGATCACCAAATGAGTAGGCATCAGGCGACGTCTTTCAGGTCAGACATGACGCCTTCGAGGACCGCGGCCAGGCCGTCGTGTTGCACATCATCGGTGACCTCGTCTGCTGCTTCAACGACCTCGGGCGGCGCTTGCCCCATGGCGACTCCGCGCGCGGCCCACTGCAGCATCTCGATGTCGTTGCGCTGATCCCCCACTGCGACGGTGTGCTCGGAGTCGACGCCAAGCGCCAGCCGCACGGCTTCGAGACCGGAGGCCTTCGACACTCCCTCCGGGGCCAGGTCCAACCAGGAGCTGAAGCCGACGGCGTAGTTCACCCCGTGCAGCCCAATGTCGTCGATCAGCCGGGCGAAGTCCACCGGCTTGGCGCTGAGGTCCCGGAACGTCACGCGCGGCACCGGCTCGGCGACCAGCTCCTCGACGCTGACAACCAGCTGCCGCTCGGCGAGGTCGGCCTCGGGGAAAAGCCGGTTGACCTTGAAGCCGACCCCGACGTCCTCGACCGCGATGATCGCGTCGGGAAGGAGCTTGATCAGGATATCGACCGCAGGCTTGGGATCGAACGTCACGACGTGATGGAGCCGATATCCCGATTCGATACCCGGGTCCAAGGCGACCGTGACCGCCCCGTTGGAGCACACGGCATACAGCCCCGCTCGGACCAACCCGAGCTGGCGCAGGACGGGGATCGTGGCGAGCACCGAACGACCGGTCGCGATCACCACCGTGGCTTGGCTCTCGGCGAGGTCGGTGATGGCGCGGGCCACCCGGTCGGACAGATGACCGTCCCAGTGCACGATCGTGCCGTCGATATCGAGGGCGACCAAAGGGCTGCCCCCAGGGATGGAGCCAGCAGTGATGTCCACGCCGACACCTTACGTGGCGCGAGGGTGATCAGACGGCCCGGCCAGCCGCCCGATCACCGCTCACGCGCTTCAGTCCTTGAGCTTCAGCGCTTGCCGCACGGTGACCCGACCCTGGGTCTGCATGAGCGCGCGGCGATACAGCGTGCTGCCCAGGCTGATCGTGAACCAGCAGAAGGCCAACGTGAGGGCGAGCGCCAGGACGGGCTCCCACCACACGACGTCGCCTTCGAGCAGACGCATCGGCATCAAGATGGTCGAGATCACGGGCACGAAGGACCCGACAACGCGGGCGAACCCGTCGAGATTGAGCGCCACGACAAACATCACGACCAGCGTCAGTGTCAACGGCAAGGTGGTGGACTGCAGGTCTTCCACGCGTGAGGCCAACGCCCCAGCCGCCGCCCACACACACGCCAAGGCGATGAATCCTGCGACGAAGAACGGGAGATACCAGAGCAGGGGTCCGGTCATCATCGGCAGATACTGGTCGTATTCGGTGAAACTCAGCCCGATCAGCGCAACCCCGACGATCAGTGCCATCTGTCCGAAGGCGAGCGCCGTGTTGCCGAGGACCTTGCCGGTCAGCAGCGCCCGCACCGGGATGACCGCAGCCAGAATTTCGACCATCCGCGATTGCTTCTCCTCCACGACGCTCTGGGCGATGCTGATCCCGAACGTCAGTGACGCCATGTAGAACAGCACACCGAAGATCAATCCGGCCACGACCTGGACGATCTGCTCGGTGCCGTCCTCCCCGGACACGTCCGACGTGGCGAGCTGACTGCCTTCCAGCAGCGCAGGGACGGTGGTGCCGGCTGATTCGGCGTTCACCGAGAGGGCCGAAACGCGCACCGCCTCGGACAACGCAGCCTGCAGATCGCCAGGAGCCTCGCCGTCGGCGCTCAGCGTCCAGCCGTCGTCGCCCTGAGTGAGCATGGCATCGGCGTCTTCGCTCTCGATGAGCGCGGTGCCTGCGTCGAGGTCTGAGACGACCTCGGCCTGCACCGTTGCTCCGTCCCCATCGACCAGGAGTGCCTGATCGCCCTGCTCGACGAGTGCTTCGCCCTCAGCGGACGTCACGGCCACCGTGTATTCGGGTGCCGAATCGCGACCAGCCATGAACGCCTGAAAGCCCAGCAGACCGAAGATCAGCACCAACGTCAGGCCCGTGGAGATCAAGAAGTTGCGGTCGGTCAGCTTGACCCGGACCTCACGGGCCGTCACCAAAACCCAGGGCGACTCCTGCGTGCGGGTGCTCACGCCGCCACCTCCCGATAGATCTCGCTCAACGATGGAATGACCTTGCTGAAGTCGTGCACCTGTCCGCGCGAGACTGCTTCACCCAGGAGATGCTGGGCTGCGGCTTCGTCGGCTGGCTCGATCAGCGCGGTCGTGCCGTCCAGATCCACCACGCGTATGCCGTCCAGTCCCCGCACCCAGCCAGCGTCCTCGCCCACAGTGAGTCGGTATCGCAACTTCCCGGTGTCGCGGAGTTCGGCTGAGGTACCGGCCGCGACGACCTTGCCTTTGTGCAGGACCACGATCGAGTCGCAGAGCCGGTCAACGAGGTCGAGTTGATGGGAGCTGAAGAGCACCGGAGTGCTCGAGGAGGTGTGCTCGCGCAGCATGGCCGACATCTGGTCGACCGCTGCCGGGTCCAGGCCGGAGAACGGCTCGTCGAGGATGAGGGCGATCGGGTCGCCGAGGACGGCAGCGATGATCTGGGCGCGTTGCTGGTTGCCCAGGGACAGGGTCTCGACCTTGTCGCTCATCCGGTCACCGAGGCCGAAGTTCTCCAAGAGATCACTGACTCTGCGTTTGGCATCGCCTTGGCTCATCCCGTGCAAACGGCCGAGATAGACCAACTGGTCCAAGATCGGCTGCTTGGGATACAGGCCGCGTTCCTCCGGCATATAACCGAATCGGGTCCGGATGGCCCGCGTCACCTCTTCGCCTTTCCAGCGCACGCTGCCGCTGTCGGGGGCCAGGATGCCCATGATCATCCGCATGGTCGTGGTCTTGCCCGCACCGTTGCCACCGACGAACCCGACCATCGCGCCGGGCGGCACCTCGAAGGACACCCCATCTACGGCCTTGATCTCGCCATACGTTCGCGTTATTCCGTCAACCTCAAGCATCGTGACTCCCCTGTCGTTGGTGTTGACCGCTTTGGCGGGCACTCCTCTGGTGTCTGACTGCGTCCTTAGGCATGCTCCAACGCTAGAGTCCCAACGGGCTCGGCGCATCCGTCATACGGAGGATCTATGCAGTTCAGCGCCTCAACCGGATGGCGGAACGAGACCGCTTCGATAGGCCGCGATCACCGCTTGGACCCGGTCGCGCACCCCGAGCTTGGTGAGCACGTTCGACACATGGGTCTTGACGGTAGCCTCGGACAGGAACAGTTTCGAGGCGATCTCGGCGTTGCTCAATCCGGTGGCGATGAGGGTGAGCACTTCGGATTCGCGGGCAGTGAGTTCGGTGAGTATGCCGTCGGCTCGCGTTGGTGCCGCTCGTTCTGGTCCGGCCGGCTCGGGTTTCGGCGCGGTTCGCTGATGGGCGGCGGCGATGACCCGTTGGGTGACCTCGGGGGCCAACAGGGCCAACCCGCCATGGACCGTGCGGATGCCGTCGACGAGGTGCTCGGCATCGGCGTTCTTCAGTAAGAACCCGCTGGCGCCAGCCGTCAACGCGTCGAACAGGTAATCGTCTCGGTCGAACGTCGTCAAGATGACGATCTTGGGTGGCGTCTGGCCAACGTCCGCGGCCCGCGCGATGATCTGTCGGGTGGCCTCGATGCCGTCCAGCACCGGCATCTGGACGTCCATCAGCACCACGTCGGGACGGAGCCGGACCACATCCTCGACGGCGCGCTGACCGTGCTCGGCGGTGCCGACGACCTCGATGTCGGACTCGGTCGACAAGATCATCGAGAAGCCGGAGCGCAGCAGGGGCTGGTCGTCGACGAGAAGCACCCTGATCGTGCCGTTCACTTCGCTCATGCTGACTCCCGTGCCCGGTGGCGAGCCATGCTGCCGTCCATCGGGAACCAGGCGCGGACCCGATAGCCGCCACCGCGCCGCGAGCCGACTTCGAGGCCGCCGCCGAGATGCCGGGTGCGCTCGCTCATGCCCAACTGCCCCAGTCCGGTGCCGGTCGTGCCGCGACGAGGTGCGCCGCTGTCGACCACTTCGACTTCCACCCGGTTCTGATCAGGCTCGATGCGCACGGCGACGTGGGCGGATCGCGCCGTCGAGTGCTTGCGGACGTTGGCCAAGGCCTCCTGCGTAATGCGATAGACCGAGAGTTGAACGGGCGCGGCGACCTTGGCGAGCAGTTCCTCGTCGTGGGGCACGATCCGAATTTCGACCCTGCACTGCGTGGAGTCCGCTTCGCCGGCCAGTGCCGCCAGGTCATTAAGGCCGGGCTCTGGCGAGCGCGCCCCAGCCAGCCCGTCAGCCCCCGACATCTCGCCCAGCTGGCGCGCCTCGACATACTCCTGCGTCGGGGCGTC
>JBGTGC010000336.1:0-1726 GCA_041746935.1 Dermatophilaceae bacterium | reverse complement strand
TCTTCACCTACTACGCGCCCGGCGCAACCCACGCCCCCCATCACGTGCCGACCGATTGGTCCGACCGGTACAAGGGCAGGTTCGACGACGGCTGGGACGAGTATCGCCAGCGAGCGTTCGAGCGGCAGAAGGCCCTTGGCTGGATTCCGCAGAACGCGAAGCTCACCCCGCGGCCCCCGACGCTTACCGCTTGGGATGAGATTCCCGAGAATGAAAAGCCGTTCCAGCGCCGGCTGATGGAGATTTTTGCCGGTTTCACCGAACACGCGGACTACAACGCTGGCCGGGTCATCGCTGAAATCGAGAGACAGGGAAAGCTCGACAACACGCTCATTTTCTACATCTGGGGCGACAACGGTTCTTCGGCGGAAGGTCAGAACGGCAGCATCTCCGAGTTGCTGGCGCAGAACGGCATCCCCACGACGATCCAGCAGCACATCAAGGCGCTCGACGAGCTCGGTGGGCTCGATGTGCTCGGCTCGCCCAAGACCGACAACATGTATCACGCTGGCTGGGCCTGGGCGGGCAGCACGCCCTACCAATCCACCAAGCTCGTGGCTGCACACTTTGGCGGCACGCGCCAGCCGATGGCAGTTGCATGGCCGGCGAAGATCAAGGCGGACGCCACCCCGCGCCCGCAGTTCCATCACGTCATCGACATTGTGCCGACCATCTATGAGGTCACGGAGATCACGCCGCCTCGCATGGTCCATGGGGTGCCGCAGGACTCGATCGACGGCGTGAGCATGGTGTACACGTTCAGCGACGCTCAGGTGGCGGGTCGGCGAACGACACAGTTCTTCGACATCATGGGTAGCCGCGGTGTTTATCAAGACGGCTGGTTCGCCTGTGTGCCTGGCCCCCGTGTGCCGTGGGTGCCGGGCCTGCCGAAAGGCATCCACGAATGGTCGCCCGAGAAGGACTCTTGGGAGCTTTACAACATCGATGAAGATTGGAGCCAGGCGGTCAACCTCGCCGAGAAGTTCCCAGAGAAGACGGCGCAGATGAAGGACCTCTTCCTGCTCGAATCCACAAAGAACCTGAACCTGCCGATCGGTGGCGGCTTGTGGACTCTGGTATTCCACCCGGAGGACGGTCCCGGCACACCCTACACGGAATGGACTTTCTCCGGCGCGATCTCGCGCATGCCGGAGTTCGCAGCGCCGAAGATCGGGAAGTTCAACAACATCGTGACCCTGGAAGTGGACGTACCCGCAGATGCCGAAGGCGTCCTCTACGCGCTCGGCGCGTTCTCCGGTGGTCTCTCGTGTTACGTGCTGGATGGCGTGCTCTGTTACGAATACAACCTCTTCGAGATTCAACGCACCCAGATCAAGGCGAAGGAGAAACTGCCCGTCGGTAAGGCGAAGATCGAAGTCGAGTCCAGGCTCGCTGCGACCAATCCTGGCGCACCGCTCGAGGTCACGCTGAAGGTCAACGGCGAGGTCGTGGCGACCGGCACGGTGCCGATGACCGCACCGCTCACTTTCACCGCGAATGATTGCCTCGACTTTGGCAGCGATCTCGGTTCACCGGTTTCATTGGATTACTACGACAGCGCGCCGTTTGCGTTCAACGGCACGCTGGGCACCTCGACCATCGAATATCTGAAGTAGCCGGCTTCCCAGGCCGACGGCTGTTGCCGCCGGCTCGAGAACGGATATGGCGGGTGAGTGGGGCCCGTGCAGCGTAGAGTCCGTTGACATGGTGAAGACCCGGTGGATCC
>JBGTGC010000335.1:0-2915 GCA_041746935.1 Dermatophilaceae bacterium | reverse complement strand
GGTGTTCACGGCCGTCTACGGCGACCCGGCCGACACCGACCAGGCCGACGTCGTCGCCGGACCGGTGTGGCAGAACCTGGGCGCCGTGCAGCGCGGGGACGTGCAGGAGGTGAGCGACGACACGTGGATGCTCGGCATCGGTGTGACCGCGGCGAACCTCGTCCTCGACGATCTCGAGCAGTACCTCGGTGACGCCTGATACCGACGGCGTTCCCGGGCAGTAAGTCCTGCGCACCCATGCACTAGCCCGCGGGGGCAAGGGATCGGCTGCAGCAAGCATCGGTGCACCATCCCCAGATGGGGATCCCCTGCGGAACGATCTGCTGTCGTCCTGGGTGCTCGCCAGACGAGCCCACGGCCACTCCGGTAGCGGTTTGGTATGCGGGACTCGACGTCGGTCGTCTGGGTCAGTTGATCGGTCGTCATCAGAGACTCGCTCTTGTCCGGGTGTGTTGTCTAGCGTGGCTTTGGAAGCGTTCTCGACGTTGTCCACATGTCGATACGCCGAAGTTTTGCGTTCGTTGTTCATGGGGCGCCCAGGGGTGGTGATCTACGTGGCCAGCGTGGTTGGGTTGATTAGGTGTCGTGTGGCGTGGGGTGGTCGTGGGGGTAGGCATCGTCGTCGACATCTAGTTGCACCGGTGTTCGTTGGTCCTGCAGATCTGCTTCGTTGACCCAGTCGGTGCTCTTGACAGGGTGGTCGTTGTCGGGGTCGCGATAGTCCTGGGGGGGCTGGGCCGGGGTGCGCTGGTCTTGGAGGTCCGCTTCGGGGATGTTGTGCTCGCCCTGGTGGGTGCTCATTGTTGTTCCTCCTTGCCTGGTTTGATCGTCTGGGTCACGCTGGTGGGGTAATCGGCATGGCTTGCCAGGCGCGAGAGAGGTCGGTGAGGGAAAGTGGGGTGCTGTTTCCAGCCTCGAGATCGCGGGTGTCGCCTAGTTCTTGCCAGAACTCAAGGTGTTGATCGCAATGAAGGATTGCGGTGATCTGTCCGCGGATCGGTTCTTGGGTGTGCGGGGCGCTGAGGTGCAGGTAGCGGCTTCCTGACCCGGTTGCTCGCCAGGCTGTCAGGGTTGGGTCGGTCAGGGTGGTGGCCCAGGCCAGCAATTCTGATGGGTTGTCGACAATGGCGGTGACGTCACCAACGACATCGAGCTCGCGGCTGATCCGCAACAAGATTCCCAGTTCACGCGTTGACCGAGTGGGATACATCCAGCACCTTCCTGATCAGGTTGCGGGGCAGCGGCTTTGGCGCTGTCAGTTCTCCGCGGCTGTTTTATGTTTGTGGGGTTTTCTGGCTGCCATGGTGGTGGGCTAAGAGCGCGTTCGTAGCCCACCACCATGGGCCGTGTTATTTGTTGTCTTCGACTTGGTTGGTGCCGGACGAGCCACCTTCGATCGCGTGCTGATTGCCGGTGTGGCTGACGCTGATCTTGCGGGATTTAGCCTCTTCGGCTACTGGGATGGTCAGCGTCAGGACACCGTCGCGGTATTCGGCTTCGATCTTGTCCAGCGCGACGCCGTACCCCAACGTCACTTGCCGGGCGAAGGTGCCGGCAGGGCGCTCGTGGGACAGCCACTGCACCTGGTCGTCGAGGTCCTGGGTGCGTTCGGCGCGGATGGTCAAGGTCCGGTCCTCGACGTCAACATCGACGGTCCCGGGATCGACCCCGGGAAGGTCAACGTGGGCGATGAATTGTTCGCCCTTGCGGTACAAGTCCATCGGCATGGCCGCCGACGCCGGGTTGCGTACTGCCCCGCCCAGGAGCCGGTCGATGTCACGGAACGGGTCGAATGTGGTTGCCATGGCTTCCTCCTCAGCCTTGCAGTGTCCCACCAGGCCCAACCACGGACCTGAGTGGATGTGACTCAACTTTAAAACGGATTCAGAGCCGTTGGCAAGTCGCAGAGCCATGTACGAGGGGCACCGGTTTTTCATGTTTGACAGCGCTCACCTTTGGGGAGGCGCAGCCGGTTACGTGCTCGATGTCGACGCCAACCTTTGGCTGCTTTGGGACCTCCGATATGGCGAGAATCGGCTTGGCTTGTCAGGCCTTAGGCCGACGTAATTGGGCAGCGTCTGCTCGTTGTCTCCAGATGCTGCATCACATTGGGCATCGGGTGTTCGGCTACCGGACGCCGGCGGTCAGCGCGACGTGACGGCGGTCCCGCAGCAGCAGATCGACGCCGTGGTCTCGCTCAGGCACCTTGATCTGTTGTGACAGCGACGGTCCAGCGATGCGCAGCCGCCCGGCCGAAGTGCAGCTCTTCGGCGACGGCGACGAAGTAGTGCAGCTGGCGCAGGTCCATAAGTGACCCGTATCTCTTGGGAGGCTCGACCTCCCAGCGCGTGGGAACCGGTCGTGGACAGCGACGGCGGAGCACACCACCGTTGCTCATGACCGACCCGCCCACCCCGGCCTCATCACCGGGCGCAGAACGTGGGGCCCCGCCGTAGAGTGCCGCGTAGTCCGGTCGATCTGACGATGTGACAACGGACCGACCGCGCACGAGCAAAGGAGTGCTCGATGAGGTTGCCCGAGTTTCCTGAGCCGGTGGTGCAGGCACCGATGGGAGGCGGGCCGTCGGCCCCTGAACTGACGGCGGCCGTGTCCGCGGCCGGGGGTCTGGGCTTCCTCGCCGCGGGGTACAAGACCGCGGACACGGTCCGGGAAGAGATCCAAGAGGTTCGATCCCACACGAGCGCGCCGTTCGGGGTCAACCTGTTCGTCCCCTCCGGTGGTTCGCAGCCGAGCCGAGCCGAGCTCGACCGCTACGCCGCCGAGCTGGCCGTCGAGGCCGCCCGTTACCGGGTGCCGCTGGGGACTCCGCTGAGCGACGACGATGGATGGTCCGCGAAGCTCGCCGTGGTGACCGACGAGCGGGTGCCGGTCGTGTCGTTCACCTTCGGCTGCCC
>JBGTGC010000334.1:0-8403 GCA_041746935.1 Dermatophilaceae bacterium | reverse complement strand
GGGGTTCAATCTCGACCCACCTCCCACACCGTGTGGGTTGTGACGCATTCGCACAGCAGAAAGAGATCCAATGGCACAGGGAACCGTGAAGTGGTTCAACTCCGAGAAGGGCTTCGGCTTCATCGCACAAGATGGAGGCGGCCCGGACGTGTTCGTCCACTACTCGGCCATCGAAAGCAACGGCTACAAGACTCTCGACGAGGCCCAGCGGGTCGAGTTCGAGGTCACCCAGTCCCCGAAGGGACCGCAGGCTGACGCCGTTCGTCCCGTCTGAGGAACTGTGACTCCCTAGCGAGTCCAGACCACAAAACAGCCCTTGAGTTCGCAAGAACTCAAGGGCTGTTTTGTGTCTCGTATGAGGGTTTCAGCAGACGACGCCGATGTCTTCCAACTCGTCCTTGGGCTCTTCGTCGGTGGTGTCGTCCGTGGTGGGTTCATCGGGCGGGTTCATCACTGACGTCTCGGAGGGGGTACTGGTGGAAGCCGGCTCCGGCGGCGGTGGGTTGATCGCCTCTTCGACCATCTTGTGGATTTTGTCGAAGTCGGGGTCAGCCACGTCGGTGTTTTCGATGGTGAAAGGCAACGACTTGATCGAGCCGTTCTGCGCCTTCAGCACTAAGTCCGCCCAGGCAGGCAACTCCTGCTGGGAGATATCGGCGGTGATGTTGTTGCCCGCTACCCCGACGATCTGCGGATAGCGCTGGATCATCGTCAGCGGATTGACCTGATCCACCACCGCTGCGACGACGCAACGTTGTCGACGCATCCGACTGAAGTCATCACTGGTGATTCGTGATCGGGCGTACCACAGGGCCTGATAGCCACTGAGCTCTTGCAGGCCCGGCTCGAGATAACCCGACTCGCTGCCGGGGACCAGCATGGGCCGACCTTGGTTGTCGGTGGTTGTGCGCCCGCCCATCGGCAGCCGTTCTTGCACGTTGATCTCCACGCCGCCCATGGCGTCGACGAGATCTTGGAAGCCCTCAAGGTTGACGATCACGGTGTAGTCGATGGGTTGACCGATGACCTCACTGAGCACCTCGCGGGTGGCCGTGGGCCCCGGGGTCGGGTCATCGAGATACAGCTCTGGGCGTGACTCGGCGAAGTTGACCGCCGCGGTCCAAATGCCGTTCATCAGGCACTCGTCGCCGCAGTCGTAGCCGTTGGGCCAGACCTCCGAGAGTGGATTGTCGTCCGGGATCGGCACCTTCTCCAGGTTGCGAGGTATGCCGAAGAGCACGCTGTCGCCGGTGCTCGTGTCGATGCTGGCGATCAACATGCTGTCGGTGCGGGTGCCTTCACGGGTGTCGCCGGCGTCGGATCCCAGCAGCAGCACGTTCACCCGTGGGGTGCCCTCCCATGGGTCGTCATTGTTCAGGTTCGGCCCGGCCAGGGGGCTTCCGTCGCCGGGATCTTGGCGACCGATGAAGATGCTGTCGACAGCGTCGGTGTGCGCGTTGATGTATCGCCAGCCGAGCGCGGTGGGCGCGACCAACAAGAGACACATCAAGGCGGTGAAGGCGCTCAGTCCTAAGCGCTGCCCGCCTTTGAGTGGGCTGGGTTTGGCGGACAGGGCCGTCAACGCGACTGACCCCATCCAGACGATGACGAGCCCCGTCAGCACGAAACCAACTTGGCGCAGCAACACCGGACGCGCCCCGAGGTCGAGCACCGAGGCCTCGGCCCCGCGGGTAGTCACGTACCACACCAGGCCGACCAGGCCGACGAGCACGAACGCCAGCATCGCCATACCCAAGGAACGTCGGGGGGTCATCGCCAGCCCGGCTCCAGGTATGAGCGTGCCGAGTGCCGTCAGTTTGTATGCGCGTTGCAACTGACGTCTTTTGCCCGATGTCGCCGGGTGGTCTTGCACGTTTTGGCGGTGCTCACGACGACTGGCGGGGGCGGAGTCGTCCAATCCGGGGTCGACCGAGTCGTCCCGATCCTCCGGTGTCCAGTCGGACATCTCCACCCTTTCGGTTGTTCCTCACACGTGCATACCGGTCCCCCAACGAACAGACGCGGTGATGAGTTCACTCTGTTTGGAGAACGCTACCTGGCGCGGGTAGCCTGAGCGCCGTTCTGCGCAAGAGTCAGTATGACCCCTGCACTGAGCATGGAGGCGTCGCCTAGCCTGGTTTATGGCGCCCGCCTGCTAAGCGGGTTTGGGGCTTAAACCCCATCGAGGGTTCAAATCCCTCCGCCTCCGCGCACAGAATCGCCCCCGACCACCGCCCGCGGTGTGCGGGGGCCTTTTGTCTCCCAACTCAACCCGTCGGCTCGTCCTCAGTCTCACCGCTGCGTTCCGTCTCGGTTTCGTGCGGTTCGTCGGGGCCGTCGCTGCCACGGGTTTCAGTGTCGTCGTCTTCTTCCATCTGCGCCCAACTTTCCTTAACGCGCTTATCGATGGCGTCGACGACCTCTTCGGCGTCGCTCCCCGGCGGCAGTGGCTCGACGGCGGAGGTAGTGGTCGGCTCATTGACCGCTGGACTGTCCTTGGGGCCTTCCGGGCTCATCTGCATACCTCTCGTGGGGGCCAGATCCTCCTGCGACCATAGCGCGGACGAACGGGCTAGGACTGGTGATTTCACTGGCCCCCGCCAGTCCGGTATCGTTCACAGCTGCTGCCAACGGTGGCGACCGGCGCCCGTAGCTCAACGGATAGAGCATCTGACTACGGATCAGAAGGTTAGGGGTTCGAATCCCTTCGGGCGCGCACTGTGTTGAGACAGTACACGAACCCCCGACCAGCACAAACGCGGTCGGGGGTTCGTGTTTCCCCGGGCCAATCGGTCGCTTTTTGTGGCGCGGGCCCTCATCGACTGGCAGCAAATTCACGCGGTGAGCCAAGAATCCGTGAATTTCCTACCACTCGATGGCGACCCGGTCTGTGAAACCGTATTAGCCAGGCGGTGGGAACGCCAGATAGTCAGCCCAGGGGATGTTGTGCCCGACGTATGCCGGAGCAATGCATACGCAGCCAATGAGTTCGGTCCCGTCGACATCGAACAACGCGTAGTTGAACGACTCGTGAGTCACCATCTCGTCGCCGTGCCGCTGGAGGTCTTCGCGATTTTTGCTCGGCCATCATCGTCAATGCCGACCCCCAAGCGTCACCCTAGATCGACCAGAGCCGGGCTTGCGAGCTCATCACCGCGATCATGTCCAACTCGGTGTCGGCGGCTCGGATCGGGCGCACGTGATGACCGGTGGGCACGCCACCAGCCTCGGATGGTCCCAATCCTCGGGGAGCCACGGCGGGACGTGAGGAGCGTCGGTGCGCTCAGGCATGCTTCTGTCTTTCCACAGGGTGCCTGGCAGGTCAAGGTTGCTCGTTCTCGGCGAACTGGACGAATACCCTCATCTCAAAGTTGCCGAGGAGCCGATTCACTGGTGGACCGGGTGACCGAAGTGCTCGCCGATGCACGTGGCCAAAGGCGGGAGCGCGCGCGTATCGGTCATCAGACGCGGGTCACGCGGCGTAACCAGCGACCCAGCAGCTCGGCTCCAACACTGACCGCGAAGGATGCCAGCAGCACCGTCATCACCACCGGGAAACGGAAGGTCGCGAGATTCTCCGTGAGCAGCCGCCCGAGGCCGGCCGCGCCGACGACTCCGACCACTGCGGTGTCGCGCACGCAGATCTCGAAGCGATACAACGTGTAGGTCAAGAGGTGATGTGCGGAAGGCGGGGCAATCGCGGCCACTGCCGCCACAGAGCGTGGCACCCCGCTATGCCGCAAAGCGTCCCGTGCGCGAGTGTCGATGCTTTCCCACGCCTCAGCGACCAACCGCCCGAGTATGCCGCCGGTGTAGAGACCCAGCGCAAGCGCGCCCGGCAGGATCCCGGGGAAGAGGGCCAACAGCGCGACGATTGCCCAGACGGTCGGGGGAATCGAACGCAGCACCAGCAAGAGGAACCGAGAGATGCTCCAGGTGAACCCCGAGACGATGCGGCGCGGCCAGCTCAGGGCTTCGCCACGGACCGCGCGTGGAGCGGTCGCCAACGGGCCAAGCAGCACCGTGATGACCACTGCGACCCCCATCGCCAGGACCGCCATGGCCAAGGTGTCGGCCACCGAGGCGAGCAGCTCGCTCCAGCCCCCGAGTGGCAACTGCGGCGGCCACAAATCCTCGAGTAGGGAGCCGGTGAGCCTGCGGGTGCGCTCCGAGGTCAGCCCCGCCAGCGACACATCCGAGGCCCACCAGGCCAGCCCGAGCCCAACCACCCCGACCACAGCAGAAGCACATGCCCAACGGGAGCCGCTGGACCCGCGAGTTGGCTGCATACTGGCGCGTCCGGGTGACCAGTCCGCGCAACTCATCACGGCCATGTCGGCGCGCAACTGGGTGCTCCACAGGTCGACCACGGCGGAGATCAGCACCACGGCGCCGATCAGTGTCCACACTTCGTCCCAGTTGCGAGATTGAAGGCTCACGACCAGTTCTTGGCCCAGGCCGCCGATCCCGACGACCCCGAGCAGGACGGCCGAGCGGATGGCGCATTCGAACCGATAGAACGAATAGGACAGCAGCAACGGCGAGGCACCCGGCAGCAAGGCGTAGGCCAACGCGGGCACCGGTCGAGCACCCGCGCTGCGCAACGCTCGCAACGGGGCGTCGGGCACGTTGTCCAAGGTCTCGCCGAAGACCTTTGCGGTCTGCGCGCCGAAGGGTATGGCGATGGCCAGGACGCCGACCAACGGGTCGAGTCCCAGCACGCTGACCAGTAGCAAGGCCCAGACCAATTCGTGGATCGACCGGGCCGCCACGAGCACTCCGCGCAAGCCGAGGCGGATCGCCCGGATGGATGCCGGGGGTGACCGGGTCCACGCGACATCGCTGAGGATGAGCCCGCCGAAAGCGCCGATGATCAGGGCGCCGAGGGTCCCCAGGGCGGCGAACGCGATGGTGATGATTGCGCCGTCGAGCACGATCCGCAAGAAGTCGGCGTCGAGCGCGGGGGACAGCGCCGTGGCGAGCAGATCGTCGAGCAGCCGGGCACCGTTCCAGTTGACCAGTCCGGTGCCGGTGGAGACCGCCCGGTAGGCCGCCCACACCAGGGGTATGACGACGAGCAGCACGCCGATGAGACGGCGGCGTTGCACCGTGCGCACGCTCGTCCGCCGACCGTTCGGTTCGGGGGAATCCGGGTCGGCGGCGACGCCGCGGTCTAACTGTTGGGTCACGGCGGTTCACTCACCGCACGACGTAGAGGTCGGCTAGCCGGTCCTTGTCCAACTCGCTTACGGGCAGGTCGAACACCAGCGCGCCGGACAACAGTCCGATGGCTCGGGTGCAATGGGCTCGGGCCAACTCCGGTTGGTGCAGGCTGACGATCAGCGCTGAGCCCTGCGCCGCGACCTCCAACAGGCCAAGGATTTCGGCGGCTCGACCCGGATCGAGACTGGACACCGGCTCATCGGCCAAGACCAATTCGGCCCGCTGGACCAGCAGCCGCGCGATGGCTACTCGCTGCCGCTCACCTCCGGAGAGGCGCTCGGTGTGCTCCGAGGCAGCCCACCCCAACCCGACCCGGTCGAGGGCATCACGGACCTCGTTGTCGGGGCGGGCAGTCACTAGGGAGGTCAGGGCTCGCCAGGTCGGCCACCGCCCTAGCCGGCCCGCGTTGACGTTGTGCAGCACGCGCACCTGGTCGATCAGGTCAAGCCGCTGCGAGACCAGACCGATCCGGCGTTGCAGGCTGCGCAACTGGGCGGGGCTGGATGTGCCCATATCAGTGCCGAGCACCTCGACGGTGCCGGTTGTCGCAGGCAGCGAACCGTTGAGGATCGCCAGCAGGGTGCTTTTGCCGGCTCCACTCGGCCCCAACACCGCGACTCGCTCCCCGGGCTGGATGCTCAGGTCGATATCGCGCAGGGCCTCGTGCCTGCCAAACCGTCGCCCCACTGACTTCAGTGAGACGACGCCAGGCTCAGCGGTCATAGCGCAGCAGGGTCACGCCAACAGACCCTGCTCCTGTGCGACCTTCTTGATCTGGTCGTAGTTGGCGTTTTCGGTCTCGATGAACGACTCGGCGCCAAAGAGCTCCAGGATCGCAGCGTCGTCCTCGTTGGCGGGGTCGAGGCCGAGCAGCAAGTCGATGACCTTCTGCGTCGTGCCTTCGCCGAACTTCTCGTCGACGTCGGGGCGGGCCAGCCAGTGGTAGTCGTAGTACGTCGGGGTGCGGAACAGCATGACGACATCGCTCAGGTCGACCTCGCCGGCCTCCACCGTCGCCGCCCAGACCTGCTCGTTGAGCGCGCCGACCTCAAAACTTCCGGAGGCGACGGCCTCGATGGTGGCGTCGTGCGAGCCGGAGAAGCCGGGCTGGCCATTCAGGTCGGCCTGGTCGAATCCGCCCTCCTCCATGAAGTACTGCGGCATCAGCCGACCCGAGGTAGACGTCTCGCTGCCGAACGTCAGGGTGTGGTCCGCCAGCGCCTGCAGGCCCTCGACGTCGTCGAAGGGCTCGATGCCGGCGGAGGTGTTGGCGATGAAGACACTGGTGAATTCCGGGTCGATGTCGCGCTGGGCGATGGCCTGGGCGCCATCGACGCGGGATGCGGCTTGGACGCCCGTCAGGCCGCCCATCCACGCGATGTAGACATCGCCGACCTCGAAGGCGCGGACCACGGCCGTGTAGTCGGTGACCGGCTTGTATTCGACCTGGAGGCCGGTCGCCTCAGCGAAGCGCGCAGCCACATCGGGGTAGAGCCGATTGAGCAATTCCGGATCCTGGTCGGGAATGGCGGAGATCGACAGCGGCCCGGACGGCTCATCAGCCGCGCTGTCGTCGGACTCTTCGCTGGTGCTCGCGGACTCGCTGTCATCGCTACCGCAAGCGGCCAGGAACAGGACACCGGAGGACGCCACCAGGATCGAACGGCGACCAACAGCAGTGCTTCGGGTGATGCTCATCAATACTCCTCGTGCTTGACGGTATGGGGCGGTCGTGCTCGGAGATCTATACGCGGACGGTGTCTTTGCGGTGCTGGAGCGAGGGCACGAAGGCGGTCGCCGCGGCCACCACCCCGATGCAGAACAGGAACGCCGCCGACGTCGGGTTACCGCCCAGAATCGGATCGGTGAAGCCCAGTTGGGCGTGCAGCGACAGGCCAGCGACGACGGCCAACCCGGCCGCGGCCTTGGCGATCGCGTCTGCACCCTGCCGAGAGGCAACGATCAGCATTACACCTACCGTGATCAAGACCAGTCCGCCGAGCAGGTTGTAGTTTCCTAAGCTGACAGACAGATCGGTGGAGCGCAGGCCGGGACCTCGAGCGGCTAGCGGTTCGCCGAATGAAAGCAGCGTGCTGTAGAGCCCAACCAGAACGGCGAGCCCTCCCCATACCTGCCCCAGGGTGGCTGCGCGGACGACACGAGCACGCAGACCGTCCACCGCGAGTACCCGGCCGGAGGAACTGAGCAACAGCACGATGTGGATGGCGATCATCATCCAATAAGCCCAGGGCCACTCATCCGGCGCGAAGGCGACCGATAGCCCAATCGCCAGCGACTGGGCTATGCCGATCAGGGCGGCCAGCCGAATGTAGGAACCGGTGATCAGCATTACCGCCAGCGCGGTCTCTGCCACTAACACCATCCAACCGAAGGGTTGGAAGAACGGCAGCACCATGTTCTCCACGACCCAGCTGTAGGGGGGGAAGACAGGATGATCGATGGCAAACTTGGTGAACTTATAGAGCCCGTTTCCGGCTTCCTCACCAAAGTTGGGTGCCCGTTTCCAGGAGACGTTATAGAGCCACAACAAGCCCACGACAATTCGTAGGATGGTGGCACCTACGGCTTGATGTCGGGGCACTTCTTCGGTGGCAGGAGCAAAAAGCCACCCCAGAGTGCTTTTGATGTCAGGCACAGCGGAACACCTCTCGACCGGTTCGGGTGGCCGCGTCCTGGACCTCCATGGCGTCCCGGACGACGCCGAAGATCTCCGAGATGGGTAACGGGCCGTCGTGGATGCGCATGTGTGGGTTGGTGACCGCTACGGGGTGCCACCAGGCACCGTCTGCGGTGATGGTCGGTTCGGGCTCCAGATTATCGATGGACACATGAATCCCTGTGTCCGCGAAGCCTTCTGCCGCAACCGGGCGGATCACCCGGTCTTCGTGATCGATGCCGATCTCGTCGAGCCGGGCGTGCAACTCCTCGACTCGGGTGGGGTCCTCGTCATACATCGTCGCGGCGATCCGGACGCGGAAGCCGAGCTCGTGCGCCTCGCCGATGCCGACCATCGCCTTAGCCCAAGAACCCGCACCACGCTGGGCGTCGTGCAACTCGGCGGTGGCGGAGTCGAGGCTGACTTGCAGCAGCACCGAGCGGTCCATCTCCTCCAGCATCTGGCGACGTCGCCCCTTGCCGAAGACCATGGCGTTCGTCAAG
>JBGTGC010000333.1:0-2866 GCA_041746935.1 Dermatophilaceae bacterium | reverse complement strand
GCAGCGCCATCCTTGTCGGCGCGATCGACAGTCATCAGCAGAGGCTCTGCGTGAGCTCGCCCGCGCCACCGAGCAGTTTCACTTCGGCGTGGGCACCGTTGACCAGCGGCATGAACGGTGCGACGTGGCCACATTCGACGTCGGCGATGATCGGCAGGTCGAGCGAGCCGAGCGCATCCAACACCGCTTCGTGCTGACTCAAAGCCTCGTGATCGGGGGCCGTGCTGCGGCCCACCAACACGGCGTTAGCCCCGGTGAAGAACCCGGCGAGGCGCATCCCGTGCAGCGCGCGGCAGATCGTGAAGGCGTCGGCCTCGGCCGCTTCGACATACACCAGCGTGCCTTCGGGCGCGTGCTCGGCCGCCCAACTCGGCACATCGCCGAAGGCCGATCCGGCGAGCGGTGAGATGGTTTCGATGCACCCGCCGATGAGCCGCCCTTGGACGTGCAGGTCACCGTCTTCATCCAGCCGCTTCCAGCCGCCCTCGGCGTCCAGCGTCAGTTCGCTGGCCGCCGGATCCTGCCCGTAGTCGACGTGGGCGTGCTTGCGATACCGCCCCGACGGGAACTGCGAGAACGTCGTTCCCTCCGGCATCGCCGCGATGTCCAGCCACGAGACCAGCCCGTCGCCCGGACGGTAGGGAGTGTCCAACAGATTGTTGCCGTGCACCGTGGCCAGACCGGCCCGCAACGTCAACGGGGTGATCACAGTGGAGATGTCGGAGTAGCCGACCATCCAGGTCGGTTCTGCGGCGGCGATCGCGTCCCAGTCGAGCAAATCCAGCACGTCGATCGCCGTTTCACCACCCCATGGCGGCACCACGGCTCGGATCGCCGGATCGGTCAGCATCAAGGTCAACTCCGCCGCTCGCTCGCTGGCTGGGGCGCTGATGTGGCCAGGTGAGGACTCTCGGACCCCGAGGCACTCGCCCAACACCACCTCATACCCCCGATCCCGGACCACCTCGATCGCGACGTCCAAACGGGGTCGTATACCGTCCGGCACGCCACTGGAGGTGGCGCTCACGCCGATGGTGTCGCCGTGGACCAACGGAGCAGGAAATCTCCCAACCATGCGGACAAACCTAACTCTGCGCGGCAGCCGGAGGGCAGAAGGGAACGCCGCGACCGGGACGTGTGATGGGATATCACAGTGACAGCCCCCCCAGATTCACGTGCGCTGCCCGCTGCCGTCCCCCCTGACAGCGCATCAGCGGTCGCTGCCATCCTCGCGGGTCTGCCGGAGGCTCGACGGCAGACTTTTATGCTCCGGGTGCACCGTCGATGGACCGAGTTGCTCGACGGGCTAAGCGTTTACACCGATCCCGAGGTGGTGGCCGGTCATTGCCTGGAGCTGGCGGCGACGGCATACGCGGGGCGCCCGGATGACCTGCATGTGCTGGACGAGCAGCGCTTGCTCGAGCCCGATTGGTTCCAGCAGCCCTCGATGGTGGGCTACGCGGCCTACACCGAGCGGTTCGCGGCCGCTGGCACCGGGCTCGCGGGGGTCGCTGACCACGTCGATCACCTGCGCGACCTCGGGGTGACATACCTCCACTTGATGCCGTTGCTGCAGCCGCGTCCGGCGCCCAACGACGGGGGGTATGCCGTCGCGGACTACCGCACGATCCGCCCCGATCTCGGGACCGTAGACGATCTTCGAGACTTGTTGGAAACGTTGCGGCACAACGGAATCAGTTTGTGTCTGGATCTTGTCCTGAACCACGTGGCCAAGGAACACGCCTGGGCCGACGCCGCCCGCGCGGGGGATGCGCACTATCGCGATTACTTCTACGTCTATCCCGATCGCACCGAACCTGATGCCTACGAAGCGACCCTGCCTGAGGTCTTTCCGGACTTCGCGCCGGGCAACTTCACCTGGGATGAGGACCTGTCGGGGTGGGTGTGGACGACGTTCAACTCCTATCAATGGGACCTCAATTGGGCCAACCCGAACGTCTTATGCGAGATGGCCGACGTTATCCTCTATCTCGGAAACCTCGGGGTCGAGGTGCTGCGCTTGGACGCCATCGCGTTTACCTGGAAGCGCAAGGGCACCAACTCTCAGAACCAGCCCGAAGTCCACGCGCTCACCCAGGCGCTCCGCGCGATCGCACGGATCGCGGCACCGGCGCTGACCTTCAAGGCCGAGGCCATCGTTGGACCCGACGACTTGGTCTATTACTTAGGGCGCGGCGCCCATCACGGAAAGGTCAGCGATCTGGCCTATCACAACGGACTCATGGTGCAGATCTGGTCGATGCTGGCCAGCCGTGATGTGACTTTGGCGGCCCACGCGCTGTCCCGGATCCCGGCCATCCCCAGGACCACGGCGTGGATCACCTATCTGCGCTGCCACGACGACATCGGCTGGGCCATCGACGATCGTGACGCTGGGGCCGTCCAGCTCAACGGCTTCGAGCACCGAAACTTCTTGTCCGAGTTCTACGCTGGGGACTTCAAGGGCTCGTTCGCCGACGGCCTGGTCTTCCAACACAACCCCGACACCGGTGACAAGCGGATCAGCGGGACCGCGGCGAGTCTGGCCGGCATCGAGCAAGCCGCAGCGAGTGGCTCGACCCAGCGACTCGATGACGCCATCGGCCGCGTGTTGGTCGGTCACGCGGTGATGATCGGATGGGGTGGCATCCCCGTGATCTGGTCTGGGGACGAGATCGCCACGCTCAACGACAAGGCATGGGACGCGGCGCCGGAGCATGCCGGCGACAACCGTTGGGCACACCGACCAGCACTCGACTGGGACGTGGTCGCTGGGCTCTCAACGGAGCCGGGATCACCCGCCGCGCGCGTCTTCGCTGGCCTGAAGTCGCTCCTGGCCGCGCGCGCCGGCATCCCGCACTTGCAC
>JBGTGC010000332.1:0-2263 GCA_041746935.1 Dermatophilaceae bacterium | reverse complement strand
AGCGCCGGGCCTCCAGGACGTCATCCGCGCCCTCGGCGAGGTGCTGGCCGACCCCGACGCCGGAGTGCGAGACCCCGCCGCGGCGCGTGATTTGTGCGTGCGCTTCCAACAGACCACCGGGCCGGTGATGGCCAAGAGCATCGAGGACACCGCCTTCTATCGCTGGCACCGGTTGATCGCCCTGAATGAGGTCGGGGTCAATCCGGCGCTTGGCGGCAACGCGCAGATGCGTGAGCTGCACGACTGGGCGTTACACCAGCAGGCTCACTGGCCACTCGGGATGACCACCTTGTCGACGCACGACACCAAGCGCTCGGAAGACCTTCGCGCTCGCCTGTTGGCGGTGGCTGGCGATGAGCAAGCGTGGACCGAGTGTGGTCGAGCAGCCTACGAGGCACGTGAGGAGCACGGGATCGATGGCTGCGCGGCGCACTTGATCTGGCAGACGCTGGTCGGCGTGGGCCCGATCAACTCCGAGCGACTGGCTGCGTTCGTGACCAAGGCGATCCGGGAGGCCAAGCTGCATACCTCGTGGATCAACGTCGAAGCCGACTACGAGGGCAGGGTCCTTGCCTGCGCAGAAGAGATGCGCACCAGCGGTGAGGTGCACGACGCGATCAACTCCGCCATCGAGCGCAGCGAGCACCAGATCACGGCGCTGGTCTTGGCCCAAAAGCTGCTTCAGCTCACGATGCCCGGCCTGCCTGACACCTATCAGGGCACCGAAGTCGTCGACCTCAGTCTGGTGGACCCGGACAACCGGCGGCCCGTGGACTACGCACGCAGGGAGGCAGCGCTGGCGCGCATCGATGCTGGCGGCGACCCGGTCGGGTTGTCGGAGATGAAGATGCTGGTCACTGCCCGAGCCCTGCGGTTGCGACGGACAATGCCTGAGGTCTTCGGTGCGGGTGGCACCTATCGCGCGCTGCACGCCGGTCCCCACCTGCTTGGACACGTGAGGGCCGAGCGGGTCGCAGCGTTGGCGTTGCGCGCCCCGCACGGCGTGTCGATGGACACCCTGAGCGATCACCGCGTCGAGTTGGTCGCCGGGCGGTGGGTGGATGAACTCACCGGTAGGGAGCTGCAGATCGGGGAGTCCGGCCTGGAGTTGACCGAGGTTTTCCGGGACGCCCCGGTGGCCTTGTTGGTTGCCCAGGTCGACGCATGAACACCAACCCCGACGTCGCGCACGAGTATGCAGTCTGGGCGCCGGAAGTGGACCTGATCGAGGTTCACATCGGTTCATCCGGCGACGAGAGTGCCGGCGCTGTCGAAGTCGTCGGTATGAAGCATGGTGACGACGGCTGGTGGCGGCACCAGATCTCGGCTGAGGGCACCGGCAACGGGCGCTATGCCTTCGCGATCGACGGGGGAGATCCGCGGCCAGATCCGAGGTCGTTAAGTCAACCCGACGGGGTGCACGAGGCTTCAGCCGTCGTCGATCTTGAGGCTCACGATTGGCAGGACGCAGCCTGGGAGGGTGTGCCGCCGCAGGGGAGCGCGATCTATGAGATACACGTCGGCACATTCACTGGGGAGGGGACGCTGGATGCCGCCATCGAGCACCTGTCGGATCTGGCCGATCTCGGTGTCACGACGCTGGAATTGATGCCGGTGGTGGCTTTCCCCGGTGAGGCCGGTTGGGGGTATGACGGCGTCGCTTTGTTTGCCGTCCACGAGGCCTACGGGGGTGCGCTCGCCTTGCAACGGTTCGTAGACGCTGCCCACCAACAGGGCCTGGCGGTCTATTTGGACGTGGTTTACAACCACTTCGGCCCCAGCGGCAACTATCTGGCGCAGTTTGCGCCGTACTTCACCGATCGGCACCAGACCCCCTGGGGCGAGGCCGTCAACCTGTCCGACGCCTCTAGCGACGAAGTCCGCCGGTTCATTCTGGACAACGTGACGATGTGGCTGCGCGATTTTCACCTCGACGGGCTACGGCTGGATCCCGTGCACGAGCTGCACGACCACCGCGCCGTGCACATCCTGGAAGAGATGTCGGCGCTGGCCGACGAGATCACCGAGCAGACCGGCATACCCCGAGTCCTCATCGCGGAGTCAGACCGCAACGACCCATCGACAGTGGCACCGCGCCGCTCCGGGGGTGCCGGGGGCTTGGGGTTGCACGGACAGTGGGCAGATGACGTTCATCACGCGCTCCACGTCGCCCTGACCGGGGAGACCCAGGGTTACTACGCGGACTTCGCCGACCCCGGTGCCTTGGTCAAGGTGCTCGAGCACACACCGTTCCTCCATGATG